>JBKQNQ010000398.1:0-31959 GCA_052145875.1 Thiobacillaceae bacterium | reverse complement strand
ACGTTGTTCCAGTCCCACATGAAATGCATGCCGCGTTGCTTGAGCAAGTCAATGCTGCGCGAATTATCGCGCCGCGACAACGCCGTAATCCGGTCCCCCACTTCCTTGCCACTGGTGTTGAGCAACTGGCGTAGATCCGTCGGGAGCGCGTCATAGAATCGGCTGTCCACAACCAGTACGCCGATCGCATTAGTGAGTGCGATATTGCTTCCATAGTTGAGTTGCGAGCTCCACTGCATGGCGATTAACCCAAACGGTGCATTGTAGACAGTGTCAATGCTGCCATGCTTGGCGGCAAGCTGCGGGTACACATCGATGATGGACAACGGAATGGGCGAAATGCCTGCAGCATCAGCGAGCGCCTCACCCAGCGGATCACCCTGCCACAGCCAGACTCTGCGGGTCTTTAACTCGGCCAGCGAATGAATCGGCTCCTTGGAGAAAAAATGGATCGCGCCTGGCTCGGGCCACCCGATCAGTTCAAATCCGGCTTGACGGAAACGCTGTTCAAAATCCGGCATCAATTGCTGGCGCACCGCGTCGGACTCGTTGGTGTTCATGAACAAGAACGGGACCTCCAGCACGCGCGCGGAGGAAAAAATCCTGCCTACGCCGTAGCCGGTAAAAAACGCCCCGTGTAATTGTTGACTGTGTAGCTTACGCAGCACATCCGGCTCATCACCCATTACCCCGCCTGGATAGACTTTGAGCACCAATCGCCCATGGCTTCTTGTTGCCAAATCACGTGCCCACTGATCGATCTCTTTCATCCAGGCAGTACCAGTAGGAACCAAGGTGGCAAATTTGAGGGTGTAGACCTGGTCGGCGTGTACGGCGGAAACACCGGCACCCATCCACAGCGCGGATAGGAATGTCAGGCAAGGACCGGCAAATGATAAAAGCCTTTTTAGAACCATTGGTTTTCCTGTTCCAGCAGTCGTTTGGCTTTTCGCTTGGCGATGGCGTTGGACAGGGCTTGGTCAGGATCCAGGTTATCTGGGGCCTCAAGCACGCCGGTTAGCAATTTATGAAAGCGGTCACGATCATTTCGTTGCACTTCAAAATACTGCGCCTGGATCACGTCAATTATGAGTATCTTGTGCTGAGTGAGCGTCCGCGCCCGATCAAAATGTTGCTCGGCCAGTCGGAAGTCGCCCCCCAGTAGCGGAGGCCGGCCACCATAGTACACACCCATGAATATATGGGGACCCGCCAGAAAAAAACGCTCATCCAGGTCGAGGACACGCTGCATCATCGAAACCGCCTTTGGAAGTTGGTCAATGGCATCCAACTGATCGCGGTTGAGGTCGATCCACTTGGCCAAGTTGGATGAGGTCCAAAACAGCGCCGCGACTGCATCAGCGTCAAGCTGCTTAACGGACTTGTCAAACGTGTCCTGATTGGCTTGCTGCGTGGCTGGATCAAATCCGGCGATTTGCAACGCCCGAAGGCCATGCTCCATGCCACGGCGATAGAGCTGTCCCGCCCGCTGCGGGTTCTCGTCTTCGACAAACCCGAACGCATAGCCGTAGTAAGCCTGTGCGGCATACTCTTGGAGGCGCTGATTTCCTGGATCGTTCACCAGCATGCCCTCAATCAGCTCAATATTGGGTGGAAATGCCGCTTGCGCCAGATCAAGATCCGACTCGCGGTACAGCGCCTGGGTGCCGCCGTCTATGAGGGGTTGTGACATGCGTACCGTCAGCTGACTGAATGAGCAGGCGGCAAGCATAGCGAGTGACACAATCGCAGCAATGCAACGGGTCAGATTGCGAATGCGAGACGCCTTGGGTTTAAGCATCATCGAGTCTGGATTGTCACCGGCAAGAAGTGCGTGGCATTGCCTGAATGGCCCATAGGACCGAGCATATCCTTGGGGTGACGGACAGGCAAGCGGTGAGACCTGGGAAAATACTGCGGAAGCCGGTGTTTGACGGGCGTCGGCGCGTTAGCCCGGCCGCTTCTTCCCGGGCCGCTCGGGGTTCGCGTCAGACCGTCATTTGATTGTGCCACGGGGCCTGATTTTATGCGGCGGCCCCGATTGGGGGCCGCTTGATGCGGTCTCGGGCAAGCACGTCGGAGCGGAGGAATCAGCGGGACAAGCGACGGGCGCCGGGGGAAAAGGCTTCGATATCAGCACACGTCGGCGCGGTGGACAGCGGTTACGAAATCCGGATTTAGTGAAGCGATTCGTTCACTGACCGCATCCTCGAATTCCTTTTTGGCGCGCAAAATATGCGTGCGCCACCCGGCGGTCACGCCTTTCTGGATTCGAACATCTGTTTGAGATAGTGACCCGTGTAGCTCGCTGGATTCCTTGAAACCGCTTCAGGGGTCCCCTCTGCAATGATCTGGCCCCCGCCTGCGCCGCCTTCTGGGCCCAAATCGACGAGCCAATCCGCCGTCTTGATTACATCGAGGTTGTGTTCGATGACGACCACGGTATTGCCTTGGTCAGTGAGCCGCTGCAGCACCCCCAGCAGCAGCTCGATATCCTGGAAATGGAGCCCTGTGGTGGGTTCATCCAGAATGTACAGGGTACGTCCCGTGTCGCGTTTGGAGAGCTCCAGCGAAAGTTTTACCCGCTGCGCTTCACCACCTGAAAGCGTCGTTGCGGACTGGCCCAGCTTGATATAGCCCAAGCCAACGTCCATTAGGGTCCGTAATTTCTTGGCCACGCTGGGTACCGCACCAAAGAAATCGAGCCCATCCTCCACTGTCATATTGAGGATGTCATGGATGTTCTTCCCTTTGTAGTGGATTTCCAGTGTCTCGCGGTTGTAACGCTCACCGTGGCACACGTCGCAGGGTACATAGATATCCGGAAGAAAGTGCATTTCGACTTTGATGACGCCGTCTCCCTGGCAGGCTTCGCAGCGCCCACCCTTAACGTTGAACGAGAAACGTCCTGGACCATAGCCGCGAGTACGTGACTCCGGCACGCCGGCGAAGAGCTCGCGGATGGGCGTAAACAAGCCCGTATAGGTCGCCGGATTGGAGCGCGGGGTGCGTCCGATCGGCGCCTGGTCAGCGCTGATAACTTTGTCGAAAAATTCAAGCCCGGCGATTTCTTCATGAGGGGCAGGCTCTTCCGTCGAACCATATAGATGGCGCGCGGTGGCGCGGTAGAGGGTGTCATTGATAAGGGTGGATTTGCCGGAACCGGACACACCTGTTACACATACCATCAGCCCCAGAGGGAGTCGCAGGGTGACGTTTTTCAGGTTGTTGCCGGAGGCGCCCGCCAATTGCAGAATGCGCCGTTCATCGACCTCGCGACGCGTTTTTGGCGAGGGAATCTTTCGTTTGCCGGACAGGTACTGTCCAGTGAGGGAGGCCGCATTCTTTGACACGCTCTCCGGCGTACCCTCGGCCACCACCTCGCCCCCGTGTTCACCGGCACCTGGACCCATATCAATGACATAGTCCGCAGTGCGAATGGCGTCCTCGTCGTGCTCCACCACCAGCACGGAGTTACCCAGATCGCGAAGGTGTTTGAGCGTTGCCAGAAGCCGGTCATTGTCGCGCTGATGCAGCCCAATCGAGGGTTCATCCAATACGTACATGACGCCGGTTAGTCCGGAGCCGATTTGCGATGCCAAGCGTATGCGTTGTGACTCGCCGCCCGAGAGCGTGTCGGCAGAGCGGTCGAGACTCAGGTAATCGAGGCCGACATTGTTGAGAAAGCCGAGCCGGGTGGAAATTTCCTTGATAATCCGTTCGGCAATCTGCGCTCGGTGGCCCTGCAGTTTTAGCCCCTCGAAGAACGTCTGGGTTTCCTTGAGCGGCAAGTGGCTGATTTCGAAGATGGCTTTGTTGTCGATCAGTACATTACGTGCCTCGATTCGCAGCCGGCTCCCCTCACATTTCGGGCAGGGTTTATTGTTAAGAAATTTGGCCAATTCCTCGCGCACCGTGACCGAGTCGGTTTCGTGGTAGCGGCGCTCCAGATTTTTCAGTACCCCTTCGAAGGCATGCTTGCGTGGCTTCCAGCCGCCTTTTTCGCCGAGATACTTGAAGGAAATGTCTTCCCTGCCACTTCCGTTAAGAAGGATGTCCTGAATGCGCGGCGGCAATGATTCGTAAGGTTTGTCCAGATCAAAGCCATAGTGGAGTGCAAGGCTTTGCAGCATCTGGTAGAAGAAATGGTTGCGTTTGTCCCAACCCTTGATTGCCCCTGCCGCCAGCGACAAATGCGGGAACGCAACGACCCGTAGCGGATCGAAAAAGGACACGATCCCGAGTCCGTCGCATTGGGGACAGGCCCCCATGGGATTGTTGAAGGAAAACAGCCGGGGTTCGAGCTCGGGCAGGGCATAGTCGCATAGGGGGCAAGAAAACTTGGCTGAAAATAGATGCTCCTGGTCGCTGTCCATTTCTATGATCAGTGCCTTGCCGTCGGAGTGGCGCAATGCAGTCTCGATTGACTCGGCAAGCCGCTGTTTGACTCCGTCCCGAACTTTCAGGCGGTCCACGACCACGTCGATGGTGTGCTTTTTGTTTTTGTCCAGCTTGGGGACCGCATCGAGTTCGCAGACGGCGCCGTCCACGCGGACGCGGATAAAGCCTTGGGCACGCAGTTCGTCGAACAGGTCAAGATTCTCGCCCTTACGCCCGACTACCAGGGGCGCGAGGATCATCAGTCGAGTGTCTTCAGGCAGTGTCAGGACTTGATCGACCATCTGCGACACGGTTTGCGCGGCCAAGGTGATCCGGTGTTCGGGACAGCGTGGTTCGCCAACACGGGCATACAGCAGCCGCAGGTAGTCGTGGATTTCAGTAACGGTGCCAACCGTGGAACGCGGGTTATGGCTGGTCGCTTTCTGCTCGATGGAAATGGCAGGCGAGAGCCCCTCGATCAGATCCACGTCGGGCTTTTCCATCAGTTGCAGGAATTGTCGCGCGTAGGCAGAGAGCGACTCGACATAGCGGCGTTGGCCTTCCGCGTAGAGCGTATCAAATGCCAGGGATGACTTGCCTGACCCTGAAAGTCCCGTGATGACGACCAGCTGATTGCGGGGTAAATCCAGGTTGATGTTTTTGAGGTTGTGGGTGCGGGCGCCCCGCACGCGAATGTAGTCCATAAACGCTATCCAAACGCCCCTGAAAGGCCAGGCGAACCTGATAATATACGCCATTCATTCGGCTCGGGTCTAACCTCTTTGGACATTTCTGAAACTCTCAGTCGCCATGAGCGGCGCGCCGCGATCGGCTTGGCATCAATCTACGGGTTGCGCATGTTAGGCATGTTCCTGATCCTGCCCGTGTTCGCGCTTTATGCGGCGCATATTCCGGGCGGGGCCAATCATCTCATGGTCGGTCTCGCCCTCGGAGCCTACGGGCTGACCCAAGCGCTGTTGCAATTGCCGTTCGGCATGATTTCCGACCGGATCGGGCGCAAGAAGGTGATCGTATTCGGCCTAGTCCTGTTTGCCTTAGGAAGTTTTGTTGCGGCGATGGCCACCTCGGTACAAGGAATTATTCTTGGCCGCGTGATTCAAGGGGCCGGCGCGGTCTCCGCGGTGGTTTCAGCGCTGTTGGCTGATCTCACCCGCGAAGAGCACCGCACGAAGGCGATGGCATCGATCGGAGCCACAATTGCGTTGACCTTCGCTGTCTCACTCGTGATGGGACCGTTGCTGGATAAATGGATTGGGGTGCCTGGAATTTTTGCCCTGACCGGCATATTGGCGATCGGCGCGATCCTGGTGGTGATGGTCTACGTACCCAAGCCCCTGGTTTCCCATTTCCATGCCGATGCGGAAACGAATCCGGCGCGGCTCAAGGACGTACTCAAGGATACGCAGCTATTACGCCTGAATTTCGGCATCTTCGCCCTTCACACAGCGCAGATGGCCATGTTCGTGGTTGTTCCTGTGGCATTGGCCGATTATGCCGGATTACCCAAGCAACATCATTGGTGGGTCTATTTGCCGGTAGTCGTCGGCTCGTTCTTGCTGGCCGTGCCTGGCATCATCATCGGGGAAAAACGCGGCAAGCTCAAGCAGGTGTTCACGGGTGCCATCGCCCTCATGCTGGCTGCCCAGCTGGCGCTCGCTCTGTCGCTGCACAACTTCACCGCACTGGTGGGCTCGCTGTTCGCTTATTTTGTCGCGTTCAACTTGCTGGAAGCCACATTGCCTTCACTGATTTCCAAGCTCGCGCCAGCTTCGGCAAAAGGTACCGCCATGGGCGTGTACAATACTTCCCAATCCCTGGGCCTCTTCGTCGGCGGTGTGGCTGGTGGTTGGCTTGCACAGCATCAGGGATTCGGGTCGGTCTTTGTACTGTGCGCGGCATTGATGGGGGCCTGGCTGGTTTTGGCACTTGGGATGCGTCCGCCTCCCGCGGTTAAGACCCGGATGTTTCGGGTGGAGGGCCTGACTCCGTCGCAGGCGCAAGAGTTGCGGGCATCGCTCGGAGACGTGGCCGGGGTCGTTGAGGCTACGGTGTTAAGCGAAGAAGGCGTGGCGATGCTGAAAGTTAAACAAAGCGGCTGGGATGAGGCTGCAGCCCTAAGTATATTGCAAGGAGAAGCGTGATGGCATCGCTGAACAAAGTTATGTTGATTGGTAACCTGGGAAAAGATCCCGAGATGCGCTATTTGCCAAGCGGCGAGGCCGTGGCAAATTTTTCAATTGCGACCACCGACAAGTTCAAGGACAAGAACGGCGACATGCAAGAAGTGACCGAGTGGCACCGCGTCAGCTTCTTTGGCCGGACCGCCGAAGTCTGTGGACAGTACCTGAAAAAGGGTAGCCCGGTGTACATTGAAGGGTCCATTCGGACGCGTAAATGGCAGGATAAGGAAGGCCAGGACCGGTATACCACCGAGATTCGGGGCGACCGGATGCAGATGCTGGGTGGCCGCAGCGGAGGTGGCGTCCCCTTGGAAAACGAGGGTGCCAAGTCAGGGGCGGGCGACGTACGTAACGTGGCACCAAGCGGGTCGGGCGGCAGCGGCTTCGATGATTTTGAGGATGATATTCCGTTCTGAAATCGACTTTCGATAATTCGTAAATAAAAGTCCCGTAACTCAATTGTTACGGGACTTTTATATTCCATTTCCAACGCGCTTGAACCCGCCCGATGACGCGATATTGCGTCGCCGCGCAGGCGGCATCGGAGCCCGCTCGGGCAATCGGGAGCGATCGCGCAATCGAAATTCGCGTGGGACTCGATGCTCACTTTGCCTGAACGAAACGGTGAGCGACATGCCGGGTAGGGGCAGGGCATATTGAGTCCAGCCCCCCAGACGGCCATATCCTACGGTTCCAACGTCCGTCCGTATTCGCGTTCGCTGTAGAGCGATTGGGGACCTGACAATGATCCAATGGCAGGCTGTAGACCGAGACCCGATTCGGCGGATGGATGATTTTCACTGGCCGTTTTTCGGGTGTGTAGATGAAATGGGATCCGCTCCACAGTGTCCGGCGCCATGCAAATCGGTTGGCCGTAGCGGGGTGGTCCGGATCCTCAAGGCCGACAGCGCTCGCCGCCGGGCATTTGACATGTACCCGATGCGGTGCCGCTCCCAACAATGCGATCAAGCTCTTTTGCCAATGCCAGCGGGGAGTCCCACCCGCTGTTGCCGATGGCCGCAAAGGGGCCAACGCCCTTGACCGTGCGCTTTACCGTGGCGGCGCAAAATAGGGGTAGCGTCCAACCCGCATGGTCCATTCGAATTGTAATGGTGTGGATGTCGGCCTCGGCAAGCCTAAACCGATATACCCGCACCAGTTTGCCGTCGCGCATGTGGAACCGGACATAGTCCGCGAGCGAAGGTCCGGGCCAGTCCGGGTCCTCGCTACGGTCGAAAGAATAGGTCCCAGAAGGATCCAGAAGACGCTTGCCGACAAATAGACCGGCATGGCTCCCCAACGTGGCGTTGGCGTTGATCACTATCGCCACTTCGTTCTCCGCCAAGGCGGTAAGATGTATTTGGGCGGCAGGTGGTTCCTGTGACGTGTCTACCTGATGCCGCCAATTCTCCCTGGGTGTTTGCAGCTGCCCGCAACCGGCAATTACTGCCAGGAGGGAGGCGCCGGCCAGAACGTGTCGCGATGGCATCTGGATCAGCGGGCCAGCACGAAAGCAATCAACGCGCACTCCTCGGCGTTACGACGGATGCGCGTCCGACAAAGCTGACGGAGTTTGGGGGATCGAAACGCCATATTTGATCAGCAATCTACCGCGTGATTGCCGGGTGACAGGGGCGGCAAAGAACCCATTGAACGTTGGAGCCCTTCAAGGCGCTCGCCAGCACTGACTGGTTGGTTGTCAGTATTAAATGGCCCCACGGCGTCTGTCAATGTGGCGCCGGAGCCAAGGGCCGGCAAGGCACACGATCGGAACCCGTAAGACGACAAGATCTCGCCACGGGCAAGACGGCGGCAGATGGTCTCGTGCCAGTGGCGCGCGGTGAGGAAATGCAGCCTACGGCCAAACCCCCGCGCGATGCCAAGCGAATCACGAAAGGTGGTGAATGAAAGTCTGTCAGCTGAGCCCCTTATTTCATTGATCCCTGTGGGTATTGGCACAATCCTATGGCCTGGATTGCGCCAGACAAATTCGGCATGGGACCAAGCCCCCCAGCAATCACGACCATGGATGAGGAGACGATCGGAGCGTTGGATGCCAGTCTCATGGCCGTTGCCCGCCGCTAAGGCGCAGCGGGTTTTCTGCCACCGTTGAACGGGTAATGGAATTTCGGCCAGATGCCGGAATTGATATACCACCCCCGTTATATCCTCCCGGGGCCATCGATACCGCGCGCGCTTGCAATTGGTCGGATCGACCCCATTAAAGCGGTATGCGGGGTGCGGCCGAAGCGGGTACCCTATAGATCGCCCTTGAAAGCGGATGCGAGCCTCGGTTATTGCTCGCATGGTTCGTAGCGTGGCGGAATGACGCAGATATCCGCGGGGTTCCCTCGTAGCGATGCACGTTGGGTAAGGGAGACCGGCCGTGGGCCGGTCAGGCTGAGGTCGCCTGGAACCGACAAGCCTTCGGCTTTGGCAACAGCGGATTCCGCACGGAGCAGGTGTTGCCGTGGCAGATCTTGTGACGTCATAACCTCGCATGGTCAGGCCCATAAGGGTTTGATAAAATATGGTTTTGGTTTTTTAACGAGGAAGACATAATGCCCATCTATGCTTATCGATGCAGCGCGTGTGGCTTTCATGACGACGTCATGCAAAAGTTGTCAGATGCGCCGCTTACTCACTGCCCCAAATGTGGAGCGGCGGCGTTTGGCAAACAGCTCACAGCAGCTGGCATTGCGCTCAAAGGCACCGGCTGGTACGCCACCGACTTCAAAGGCGGAAATAAGCCGAGCGAAAAGAAGGAAGAGGCTCCGGCCCACAGTTGCGGCGCTGGCGGATGCTGCGGCTGTTCCTGACCTGTATCGATAGGCAGAGATTTTCGGGCGGCATGTGCCGCCCAACTTATTTCTAATATTTCATGAAACGCTATTTCGTTACGGGCCTTCTGATTTGGGTGCCGCTGGGAATTACCCTGTGGGTGCTGAGCTTGCTGATCGGCTCCATGGACCAGAGCCTGCGACTTTTGCCGGAGTCCTGGCGACCCGAGGCGTGGCTGGGATTCGGCGTCCCGGGCTTGGGCATGATTTTGACCCTGCTGGTGATTTTCTTAACGGGTCTTGCCACGGCAAACATTTTCGGCAAAAAACTTGTCGCGTACTGGGAATCCCTGTTGCTGAGAATTCCCGTGGTCAAGACGATCTATACCAGCGTCAAGCAGGTCTCGGATACGCTGTTTTCCAGTGAAGGGCAAGCCTTCAAGAAGGTTTTGCTGGTGCCATATCCACATTCCCAGGCCTGGTCCATTGCGTTCCAGACAATTGTGCCGCAAGGGGTGAAGGACATATTGCCTGAGGAACACGTGGGTGTTTTCATACCCACAACACCCAGCCCAGTAAATGGGTTCTATTTCTACGTGAAGAAAAGCGAAACGCGCGAACTTAGCATGACGGTGGATGAAGCCTTCAAGGTAATCGTGTCCATGGGCGTGGCGACGGCTGGAAGCAAGACCGGTTCGGAAAAGGTTCGCGGCCGTACCTCCGACAACCCATAGAAGAAGACTCATCATGATGCGTACCCACACCTGCGGCGAAATGAATGCCGCTCATATTGGCCAGACCGTCACCTGCTGTGGCTGGGCGCACCGTCGTCGTGACCACGGCGGAGTCATCTTCATTGACTTGCGTGATCGCTATGGACTGGTGCAAATTGTCTGCGATCCCGATATGGGTGAAGATTTCAAACACGCCGAAAGCGTGCGTAACGAATTTGTGTTAGGTATCACGGGAACGGTGCGTGCGCGGCCGGACGGCACTGCCAATGCCAGTCTGTCGACCGGCGCCATCGAGGTATTGGCGAAACGGATCGAAATTATCAACGCGGCTGCGACGCCACCCTTTCTGATTGATGATGACGCAGTCAACGAAAACACCCGGTTGACGTATCGTTATCTGGATCTGCGTCGCGAGGCAATGCAGAAGAACTTGGCATTGCGATATCGCATGGCCAAGACCATGCGTGACTATCTGGACCATCGCGGATTCATGGAAGTGGAAACTCCCATGCTGACTCGCTCTACGCCCGAAGGCGCGCGTGATTACTTGGTGCCATCGCGCGTGCATGATGGGATGTTCTATGCACTACCGCAGTCCCCCCAGCTATTCAAGCAACTTCTCATGGTTGCAGGCTTTGACCGTTACTTTCAGATCACCAAATGTTTCCGGGATGAAGACCTGCGTGCGGATCGGCAGCCCGAATTCACCCAGGTGGACTTGGAAATGTCCTTTGTCGAGGAAGAGGACATCATGGACTTGGTTGAAGGCATGATCCGGGAGACCTTTAAAAAGGCGGCTGGAATTGAACTTCCCAATCCGTTTCCTCGCATGGACTGGAACATCGCGATGAACAAGTATGGCTCAGACAAGCCGGACATGAGGGTACAGCTCGAGATCACTGAAGTGACCGATGTCATGAGGGATGTGGCGTTCAAGGTGTTTGCCGGGCCAGCCAATAGCGGCGGACGGGTCGCCGCCTTGCGCGTGCCGGGGGGGGCATCGCTTACGCGGGGCGAGATTGACGGCTATACGGAGTTCGTAAAAATATACGGCGCGAAAGGTCTTGCCTACATCAAAGTCAACGACGTTTCCCAACCCAATGAAACGGGGTTGCAATCCCCCATCATCAAGAACTTGTCCGAGGCGTCGCTCAAGGCGACCCTGGAACGTGCCGGGGCGCAAAACGGCGACCTGATCTTTTTCGGCGCCGACGCGACGAAGGTGGTGAACGACGCGCTTGGCGCGCTGCGGGCCAAGATCGGCCATGAGAAGGGCTACCTGAGCGGCGCCGCCTGGGAGCCCCTGTGGGTGGTTGGATTTCCGATGTTCGAGTATGACGAAGAAGATAAGCGCTGGGTTGCACTGCATCATCCCTTTACTGCCCCGCAGGTGGGTCATGAAGATCTGCTTGAGGCCGAGCCAGGCAAATGTCTCTCGCGTGCCTACGACATGGTACTCAATGGCTGGGAAGTGGGGGGAGGGTCGATCCGTATTCACCATGAAGCGGTGCAGGAGAAGGTGTTTGCCGCGCTAAATATCGGTCCCGAAGAACGCCGCGCCAAATTCGGCTTTCTGCTCGATGCATTGCAATATGGCGCGCCACCTCATGGTGGGCTGGCGTTTGGACTCGACCGGTTGGTCACGCTGGTTGCAGGTGCCGAATCCATCCGCGACGTGATTGCGTTTCCAAAGACCCAGCGCGCCAATGATCTCATGTCCGATGCGCCTAACCACGTCGATGATAAGCAACTGCGCGAGCTTCATATCCGGCTACGCAACCCGGAGCAGGCAGCGTAAGAGGGCGTTAAGCGGGAGACGGCGGACGCTGCAATGGGCGAAGCCTCCGTATCGCTGCGAACTCGGCGACCGTCGTTCTGAATGCGATGAAGCTTAGAATTCCGGTTTCGGTTCTGGTCGTCATCCATACTTCTGACCTTCAGGTCCTCTTGTTGGAACGGGCAGACCACCCGGGCTGGTGGCAGTCGGTTACCGGCTCCCAGGAACCCGGTGAAACGTTAACCGAGACAGCCATCCGGGAGGTCAAGGAGGAAACCAGCCTGGATGCTGGCAAGTACACGCTATCTGACTGGGGTTATCAGAACCGCTTTGAGATTTTCGATTGTTATCGGCATCGTTATGTCCCGGGCACGATCTACAATACCGAACACGTGTTCGGGCTGGCGATTCAATCTCCGCTCCCAATTCAACTGTCGCCGCGTGAGCACTTAAGCTATCAGTGGTTGCCCGCGAAGCAGGCGGCGACCCAATGTTTTTCCCCAAGCAATGCGGAAGCCATTGGCAGACTGATTAATCGCACTGCAAATTGCTAAGATACAAAATATGACCGTTCCGTTGCATATTGCCAGCTATAACATTCACAAGGGGCTGTCTCATTTCAACCGCAGGCTGACGGTTCACGACGTGCGCGACCAGTTGAGGGAGCTGGGGGCGGAGATCGTTTTCCTTCAGGAGGTCCAGGGCACCCATGAAAAGCGTGCGAGTACCTTCAATCACTGGCCCGATCAGCCCCAACATGAGTTCCTTGCCGGCAAAGTGTTCGCAGATTTTGCCTATGGAAAGAATTCCGTATACAGCCACGGTCACCATGGCAACGCGATTCTTTCCCGCTACCCCATCCTACGTTGGGAGAACCTGGACATTTCAGCCCACGCATTTGAAGCGCGGGGCATGTTGCACTGTGTGTTGCAGGTGCCAGGCTGCAGGCAGCCCTTGCATTGCATCAACGTTCACCTCGGATTGACGGAGAAAGGTCGGCGCAGACAGATGGAAATGATCTCGCGGCGCATCCAGCAAATGGTGCCGCTGGATGCGCCCCTGATTCTTGCCGGTGATTTCAATGACTGGCGCAGTCGCGTCTGTGAGTACATGCGCCTGGAACTTGGCTTAAATGAAGTATTTGAAACCCACCACGGCCAGGCAGCGAAAAGCTTCCCATCCGCAATGCCGCTCTTGCAGCTCGATCGCATCTACATACGTGGTTTTCACGTTCATAACGCCATGGTGCATTCAGGCATTCCCTGGCGGCGGTTTTCCGACCACGCTGCATTGACCGCCACGCTGTCTCCGGCATGAGTGGGCGGACACCGAAAGATTTCTTCCATCGTCGATCTGTTCACTTCGTCTCAGGCAATCAACTCACGCTGCTGCAGAACGGTTCGATGTTTTTTCCGGCGTTGGCATCGGCGATCGACGCCGCGCGCCGCGAGATATTTCTGGAAACCTATATTTTTCGTGGTGACCGCATCGGCGGGGATATCGCAACCGCGTTGATTGCCGCCGCACGCAGGGGCGTGCGGGTACACTTGATGGTGGACGCTTTTGGCTCCAATTCAACGTCGGGAGATTTTTTTTTGGTGCTGCAAGCGGCGGGGGTATCGGTCCACTTCTATCGGCCTAAGCAAGGTCTATTGCATGTTAAGCGCAATCGATTGCGCCGCCTGCATCGCAAGTTGGCCTGCATCGACGGGGAGACGGCGTTCGCTGGTGGGATCAACATCCAGGATGACCTCGACGTACCCGGCCTCACAGAGCCCAGATTTGACTTTGCCGTTCAGGTACGCGGCCCGCTCGTCGAAGAGATCAGAGGGCAGATGGCGTGGCTATGGAATTTGCTGGAATGGACAAAACGGCGGAGCCGGTCGGAGAGCTCATTGATGCCCGTGGTGCGGATCCCGGCAGGTGAACAGCGTGCCGCTCTGGTAATCCGGGATAACCTTTTTCATCGAAGGGATATCGAACGCACCTACCTGTCTGCGATTGGCCACGCCCGCCAGGAAATCATTATTGCCAACGCATACTTCGTTCCAGGACGTCGCATTCGCCGGGCACTGGTCGAAGCGTCCCGCCGGGGTGTGAGTGTTGCGCTGCTGCTGCAAGGAAGGGTCGATCATTGGCTCCAACACTTCGCCACATTGGCCCTCTATGGGCAATTATTGCGCGAAGGGATCGCGATTTATGAATATCAGGTGGCCAATATTCACGCCAAGGCGGCCGTGATGGACCGGCACTGGGCCACCGTGGGATCGAGCAACCTTGATCCGTTTAGCCTGGTTTTGTCACGCGAAGCCAACGTGGTGGTCAACGACAAGAAATTTGCGAATGAGCTGCGGGACTGCCTGATTTCAGCCATGGAACTTAAGAGCAGCAAAGTCGAGGCGAAATCTTGGGCAAATCGTTCGGCTTTGCAAAAAATGCGCGACTGGATGGCGTATGCGGTGGTGCGTGTCCTGGCTGCGATCGCGAGTCCACGGGACAGAATATACTAGATTTGTGAGCGAATCCCGCCGCCTCCGTTGCGGATGAGATTGTCCGGGTGGGTCGTGAATGCATGCGGTATTCGCGGTGGTCTTTGCCGATCGGCCCGGTGGCATGGGACTGACACACGGCGAATTGATCATCATCAACAATGTCTGAGCGCGGTTCTTCTCATCCGTTATCGCGCAAGGGATGGACGGTGGTTTGGTGCGGCCGCAGGTTTGCTGCGACCGAATGAAAATACGCCCTAGAGATACGGTGTGCGTGTCTGCCGCTTTATCGCGCGCTGCCGCGCGCGACCTTGCGCCAAACGACGGGTTGTCGACGGCCGCCCGCTACTGAGATCCTGGGTACTAAGGCTCGCGTTTGTGCACGGACGGATTCTCGATGGCTTCATCGCGCAACCGCTTGTAAACATTAATGAGCCCATTGGTTGAGGAATCGTGTTCGGTTGAAGCGGTGGTGCTCGCGATATCCTTTTCGACAATCTTTGTGAGCTGCTTACCGTACTCCACGCCCCACTGGTCAAACGAGTTGATATCCCACAGCACCCCTTCGACGAAGGTTTTGTGTTCGTAGGCTGCAAGCAGGGCACCGAGGCTGCGGGGATCGAGGGTACGCATCATGATCATGCTGGTGGGGCGATTGCCGGGAAAGACCTTATGTGGGAGCAGGCTCTTTATTTCCTTGGGTGAAAGGCCCTGTGCCTTCATCTCCTCCTTCGCTTCTTCAGCGGTCTTGCCACGCATCAGGGCTTCCATCTGCGCCAGACAGTTCGCAAGCAGGAGGTCATGCATGCCGGCGTTAAAGTCGGGCGGCTCAGCCACGGCAATAAAGTCTGCTGGGATAAAGTGGGTCCCCTGATGCAGCAGTTGGAAATAGGCATGCTGGCCGCAGTTTCCAAGCCCGCCCCAATAGATCGGGCACGTTGCATACTCAACGCGCTGGCCCCGGGTCGTGATCGACTTGCCGTTGCTTTCCATTGCCAGTTGCTGAATGAAGGCGGCCAGTCTCGACAGGCGCAGGTCATACGGCAGAATGGCATGAGTCTGGGCATTAAAGAAATTGGCATACCAAAGCGACAACAGGCCCATGATGACGGGCATGTTGTGGGAAAACGGCGTTTCACGAAAATGCTGATCCATTGCATGGGCGCCGGCAAGCAACTCTTTGAAGCGATCCATCCCGACGCTTAACGCAACGCTCATCCCGACCGCAGACCAAAGGGAATAGCGTCCGCCGACCCAATCCCAGAAGCTGAACATGTTGGCCGGGGCAATGCCAAATTGCGTGACGGCTTCGGCATTGGTTGAGATCGCGATGAAATGCTTCGCTACGGCCTTATCGCTGCCGAGCTTTGCAACGAGCCAGCTTCGCGACGCATGGGCATTGGCAAGCGTTTCCTGGGTGGTGAATGTTTTGGAGACCACCACAAACAGGGTCGTCTCGGGGTCAACCTCCGCTAGGACCGTGTTAATAGAACGAGGATCGATCGTGTAGGCATAGTGACTCCGAATGCCACGATCGGCGTAGGGCTTGAGCGCGGCGGTGACCAGAGCCGGACCCAAATCGGAGCCGCCAATCCCGATGTTGACAACATCGGAGATACGCTTGCCGGTGTAGCCCAGCCACTCGCCATCGTGAACCGACTTCACGAAGCTCTCCATTTTCTTCAGCACGAGATGCACCGCCCGGTGGGCGTCCATCCCGTCTACCATGAGCGCGCTGGTACTCGGGTCGCGTAATGCAGTATGCAGCGCAGCCCGATGTTCGGTGAAGTTCAGTGGCTCGCCGCTTAACAAAGCCACAATCTTGTTCGGCAGATGGGCTTCATTGGCCAACTGCACAAGCAAATCCATCGTGCGGGACGTAATGAGGTTTTTCGAATAGTCGAATAAAATGCCACAAGACTGCACGGAGAAGTGCTCAAAGCGGCGTGAATCAATCGCAAACAGTTTTCGCATCGGCGTACGGCTCAGGCTACGCCGATGGTATTTGAGGGCCTGCCATGCGGGAGAGGTCGTGAGGGAATAGGACATTGGGTGCGGTTCCGTTTTATGCACTAATCGAGGGCGGGTCGGATTGCACTGGTGCGGCCGAGCGCGAAATACTCTCTACTCAGGGGTGCGAGGTTCAAATATAGGGATAAAGCCGGGTAACGTCCACTGGCATCGGCTGGGTCCCGCCGTCGTTGAACCGATTCGTTCGTATGAGACGGAAATTGGGCGGGCGATTGATAGGCCGGTATCATGATGGTAAGTTCAGCGGTTGGACAAAAAGCTGGGCCTTTTCCCACAGACAAACGTACGGCAGGGCGCATCGCATGACGTCGCGCCATTTGCCGGGAGGCATTTAGTAATGACAGGTACCGTATTTCCCCTTGAAGTTCGTCCACACCTTCCGGAGGCATTGGCATATCTCGAGATTTTTGCCAACGACTTGTTGTATAGCTGGAACCGCAAATTGCGCGGGCTTTACTTTCGACTTGACCCAGATCTTTGGGAAGCGTCCCGCCATAATCCCAAGCTGTTTCTGCGTCGGGTGGCACAAGAAAGACTGGATGATGCGGCGCAGGACCAAACTTTCCTCGCGCATTACCGCGAGATTATTGAGCTTTATGAAACGTATCTGAGGCGGGGTCTTGACCCCAAGCTATCGAAGGAACTGCAATCCCCTGAGCCGATAATCGCCTACTTCTGTGCGGAGTATGGCTTTTATGAAAGCTTTCCCATTTATTCCGGTGGCCTTGGCATTTTGGCCGGCGACCACTGCAAATCGGCGAGTGACCTCGGTCTGCCCTTCGTGGCCATTGGCCTGCTTTACCGTCAGGGCTATTTCACCCAGACGATCGACCAAAATGGCAACCAAATTGCCTCTTACCCGAGCAGCGATTTTAATGATTTGCCGGTCACCCCCGTTCTAAACCCCGATGGGACGGAAATCCGAATTGCGGTCGACGTTGCTGGGCGGTCCATTCATGCGCGCCTCTGGAAAGCCATGATCGGATCCATACGGCTTTACTTGCTGGACTCTGAATTGCCCGAGAACAGCGAACAGGATCGCGGTATCACGCAGCAGTTGTATGGCGGCGACAAATCCACGCGTATCCTTCAGGAGATTCTTCTGGGCATCGGCGGCGTGCGCGCGCTGCGTGCGCTCGGAATGCAGCCGTCTGTTTGGCATATCAATGAAGGCCATGCCGCGTTCCAGATTCTCGAACGGATTCGTGAGATGGTGGTCGCCGGCATGGATTTTGATACGGCGCTTGAATTGGTGGCCAGTTGCACGGTCTTTACGACCCATACGCCGGTACCTGCTGGGCATGACTCGTTTGAGCACGGCTTGATGGATGCGCACTTTTCCGCGCTCTACGCTCAGTTTGGTGCGACTCGGGAAGAAGTGCTTGCACTCGGCCGTTACTCCTTTGGCCAGTTAGAATTTAACATGACGGCCTTGGCGCTCCATGGCTCGCGCTTTCATAACGGGGTCAGCCGGATTCATGGCGAAATCGCCTCACGCATGGAAAGCTCGATCTGGCCGCAGATTCCGCCGGATGAAAACCCATTGCGCTATGTCACCAATGGGGTGCACGTGAAGTCCTTCCTCGCGCGGGACTTTGTCACCCTGTTTGACGAGCGGGTGCCTGATTGGCGCACTCGAACCTGCGAGGTGGAATTCTGGAATTTCATTGACGACATTCCCGATTCCACTTACTGGGCGATTCGGCAGGAGATCAAGCTTGAAATGATCCAGGACGCGGCCCACCGCGTACGTACCCAACTGCGTCGCAGCGGCGTGAGCGAGGCACGCATCGCAAAGAAGCTGCAAGGCCTTAATGAAGCCGGTCGCGATACGCTGATGATCGGGTTCGCCCGGCGTTTCGCGACGTACAAGCGTGCCGGTCTGCTGTTCGATAACCTGGACCGCCTAATTGAAATTGCCAACGATCCGGAGCGCCCGGTCATTTTCTTGTTTGCCGGCAAGGCGCATCCGAGGGATGGCCCTGGACAGGACATTATCCGACACATCTGGCGGCTGTCGCAGGACCCACGTCTGATCGGGAAGGTGCTGTTGCTCGAAAGCTATGACATGGCGTTGGCACGCCGGCTCGTCAGTGGCGTGGATGTCTGGCTCAACACACCCGAATATCCGTTGGAGGCGAGCGGCACATCTGGGATGAAAGCCGGGCTAAACGGCGTGCCAAGCTTAAGCGTCCTCGACGGCTGGTGGGGTGAAGGCTACGATGGAAGCAACGGTTGGGGCATCCTGCCTCATGCCACCGATTACGACTTGTCCTTCCGTAACCAGGAGGAGGCGAACGACTTGCTCGATATTATCAAGCATCGAGTGGTTCCGCTTTATTACGGTCGTGACGAGCGTGACTACTCCAGCGGTTGGGTGCGCATGTCAAAAAATGCGATGAAATCCATTTTGCCGCAGTTCAATTCCGAGCGCATGGTGCGTGACTACACACAGGGCCTCTATCTGCCCGCACTACGTCAGGGTAGGCACTTGGCCGCCAATGGCGGTGCGTTGGCAAGCGAATTGGGAGCCTGGAAACGGAGAGTGCGCGCGCGCTGGGATCGGGTACGCGCCGAACGCGTAGGTGAACTCCCGTCATTCATTCATCACGACGAGCAGCTGATCGTCCGGTTGCGCGTTTATCTGGACGGACTAGACGCGAGCGACATTGCGGTCGAATGTCAAATGGGCAAGTTGGAGGACCAGGAAGGGACCCAGATTTTCTCCGTCTATGCTCGTTATGTCGTTGAACCAGAGGGTGAGGCGGTCGACGGATGGCAGGTGTACAGCTTGGAAATCGCGCCCTCGCAACCGGGTCTTCAGCACTACCGGTTGAGGCTGTATCCGTATCACAGTGGTCTGGCTCACCCCTATGAGATGGGTTACATGTACTGGCTATAATCCGCTTAAACGTTAAAAGGAAGTGTGATGCAGATCGGCATATTTGGCTTAGGGAAAATGGGGGCAAACATGGCTCGCCGACTGGCGCGAGGCGGAGTTCGTCCGGCGCTGCTCAACCGCACTTTCAAGGTCAGCGAGGAGCTGGCACAGGAAATTGGCGGGCGGGCCTGCCAGGATGAGCAGGAATGGCTCAACAGCCTGGATTCTCCGCGCATTGTCTGGCTCATGCTTCCGGCAGGGGACGCGACCGAGACTGCGATTCAAACCCTCCTGCCCAAATTGAAGGCGGGTGACGTGTTGGTTAATGGTGCCAATGCTTATTATCAAGACAGCGAGCGTCATGCCCGGCTGCTCGCTGAAAGAGGCGTGTTGTTCATGGACGCGGGCGTCTCTGGCGGCATTTGGGGACTGGAGAACGGCTACGCACTGATGGTGGGTGGCGATGCAGGTGCGGTTGCGGTGCTCGAACCCTATCTGAAAATTCTCGCACCGGCACCCGACAAGGGTTGGCTGCACTGCGGCCCGGCGGGTTCAGGCCATTTCGTGAAAATGATCCACAACGGAATCGAGTACGGCATGATGCAGGCCTTTGCCGAAGGATTTGCACTGATGCAGGGAAAAGCCGAATTCAATCTCGATCTCGCCGCCATTTCTGAAATGTGGCGTCACGGTAGCGTGGTTCGCTCCTGGTTGTTGGATCTGACTGCGGACTTTCTTGCCCATGACCATTCCCTTGGCGACGTATCGACCCTGGTTGCAGATTCTGGTGAAGGTCGCTGGACCGTTCTTGAGGCTGTGCATCAGGGGATCCCCGCACCAGTCTTGAGCCTTGCCCTAATGTCGCGCTTCGACAGCCAGGGCAAGGGCGATTTTGGCAACAAGATGCTGGCCAAGATGCGCCAAGCGTTTGGTGGCCATGCATTGGGCAAGGCAACATGAACGACTTTGCGCCCGAAACGCCATGTGTTTTTGTTATCTTCGGCGCCACGGGCAACCTTGCATCGAACAAGCTCCTGCCCGCGCTCTACAATCTAGAGTCCGGTGGCAGCCTCCCCGAGTATCTTAGCTTTATCGCATACTCACGCCGGGCATGGAGCAATGACGAATGGCGCAATTATTTGCGCGAGTTGCTGAAGAAGGGCATGGGCGATCGCTACGACGAAATTATCGGCACGCGATTCGCCGCACGCTTCCATTATCTTGGTGGCGACCTTTACAAGCCGGCAGACTACAAGAGTTTGGCGGACCTGATTGCCAAGCCCACGAGTGGGGGCGTGTGCGTTAGCGTCGTGTTCTACCTTGCGATTAAACCCGCCGAATTCGGAGTGGTGGTCAACAATCTGAGCCAGGCGGGACTCAATGACAATTCATCCTGGCGCCGCGTGGTGATTGAAAAGCCATTCGGCGAAGACATCGAAAGTGCACGGATGCTCAACCAGTTGCTGCACAAGCATTTTCAGGAAGAGCAGATCTATCGCATCGATCACTTCATGGGCAAGGAGACGGTGCAGAATCTGCTGGTATTCCGTTTTGCCAATACCCTGATCGAGCCGTTATGGAACCGCAGCTATATCGATCATGTGCAGATCACGGTTGCGGAGAGCATTGGCATTGAAGGGCGCGCCGACTACTATGACAAGGCAGGTGCGCTCCGCGATATGCTGCAAAACCATATGATGCAGCTGGTCACGATGGTAGCGATGGAACCACCGGCCGCGCTCGAGGCCGATGCCCTGCATGATGAGAAAGTCAAGGTGCTGCGCTCGATTCGGCCAATCTCGCGACGCGCGGTCAACGCGCATGCGTTCCGTGCCCAGTATGCACAAGGTCGCATAAATGACCAGATCGTGTCCGGCTATGCGGCGGAGCCCGGCGTCGAGCCCAACTCGGTCACTGAAACCTACGTAGCGGTCAAATTCTATATCGACAACTGGCGCTGGCGTGGCGTCCCGTTCTACTTACGCACCGGTAAGCGTCTTGCCCAACAAAGCTCGCTGATCGCCATCCGCTTCCGTCAGCCGCCGCAACTGCTCTTTCGCGAAACTCCACTTGAATCGATCCAGGCCAACTGGATCGTACTTGCCCTCCAGCCCGATGAAAGCATGCACATGGAGATTCATGCACGCCAGCCAGGACAGGCGATGGACACGCGGGTGCTCCAACTTAACGCCAGCTACCGCAAAACCCATGAGACCGCGCTCGATGCCTATGAGACGTTGCTGCTCGATGTGATCGAAGGGGATCGATCATTGTTTCTGCGGTTCGATGAGGTCGAATGGGCTTGGCGTGTGGTCGATCCGATCCTGAAGCAGTGGGCGCTCGACCAGGAGTTCATCCACACATATGCGGCTGGGACCTGGGGGCCCGTGGAGGCCAACCGGCTGTTTGACGACGAAGATCATGACTGGCGCAACCAGTGAGCGGACTGGCCCCGTTTGGAGAGTTTATCCGGACGCCGAGGCGCTTGCCACCCAACTGACGCAAACCGTGTTGAACGAAGCCCGCGATCGCATCGAACAACACGGACGCTTCATGCTGGTCTTGGCGGGGGGCGCTACACCCAGACGCGTGTACTTGAAGCTTGCTCAGGCCGCAGCTGACTGGGGACGCTGGCACATCTGGTTTGGTGACGAGCGTTGCTATCCCCTCGGCCATTCCGAACGCAATGACACCATGGCGCAAGATGCGCTCCTGACTCGCGTACCCATTCCACGTGACAACATTTATCCGATCTGCAGCGAGGGCTTTGGGCCGGAAGCCGCTGCACGACGCTATGCTGAAGTGCTGCCCCAAGGTGGGTTTGACCTGACATTATTGGGCTTGGGTGAAGACGGCCACACGGCCAGTCTGTTTCCCGGAAACAACTGGGGTGAGACCGATGAATCTGCCGCCGTGCTGCCGGTGCTGAATGCGCCCAAGCCGCCCGCTGAGCGCGTCAGTCTTTCTGCCCATCGACTCAGTCAAAGCGTGAAGGTGATCTTCCTGGTTACGGGCGCAGGCAAGGCCAATGCCGTGGCGCGCTGGAAAACAGGGGAGGCGCTTCCCGCATCGGCTATCCATGCGCCTAAGCTTGAAGTGTGGCTGGATCAGGCGGCCGCAACATAGAAATGATTTCCCACCGACCGTAACTGCCCTCCAAATGCGGGGTAAACCCGCGTCTTGACATCAATCATTCCAGGCCTGCCATTTGCAAGACCATGGGGTTCGAAGCAACGCGGATGATGCGCACGCGGCGTCTGTTTTAAGCAATGTTCACCGTTGCACTGCGGACTCGCGCAACTTGGAAGAGCCAACACCGCGGCGCCTCCGATGGGCGTAACGGGGCCTCGCGCTCTTGACTGGATATTGGCGTCCGCTTTCGGTTGCAGCGCAATTTTCCAGTAGCACGGGAATTGGATCCGTAACCGTGCCTTCCACGGACGTTTCATAGATGCATTACGCTTCCGAGACTAATCGGGTAAGGGGTTCGGGCAGTCGTGGGGGTGGATGCGGCCGAAGGCGTGAGTGGCGCTCAATGATGCCGCGAACGTGATGGGCGAGATCGTTAGGTACGGCATGGTCGAGATGCCACCGCCAGTTACCTTCGCTGGTGCCTGGGGTGTTCATGCGCGCACCGGTGTCCAGGCTTAGCAGGTCCTGCATGGGTAGGATCGCCCAAGCACAGGGTGACGCGAGGGCCGCTTCGATCATTGGCCACGGCATGCTGGTAGCGGTTTGGTCCAATTCAATTTGTATCTGAGTTTGTCGGTCGGCAGGCAGGGACTGCCACCATCCCAGGGTCGTGTCATTATCGTGAGTGCCCGTGTAGATAACGCTGTGAGTTTGATGGTTGCCGAGCCGATGCGGGTTATGCATGTCACCTTCGAAGCCAAATTGCAATACTGCCATGCCAGGCAGGCTGAACTGATTCTTTAGGGCGATGACATCGTCGGTGATGAGTCCCAGGTCTTCCGCGACCAGCGGCAGCGGACCAAAGTGATCGAACAGTGTTTGCAGGAGTTTTTCGCCGGGTGCGCTAACCCACTGCCCGCCCTGTGCGGTGGGTTCGCTTGCGGGGATGTGCCAGGCTGCCGAAAGACCCCGAAAATGGTCAATCCGCACCCAGTCGTAGAGTGCGAGCTGTGTTTTCATGCGGCTGATCCACCAGGCAAAGCCGTGTTTTTCCAAATTATCCCAGCGATAAAGTGGGTTGCCCCAACGCTGCCCGGTGGCCGAAAAATAATCCGGGGGCACGCCGGCGACCTCGGTGGCCGCACCGTCTTGGTCGAGGGTGAAGTACTCAGGGTGGACCCAAACATCCGCGCTGTCGTGCGCAACGAACAGTGGCATGTCACCAAACAGCAGGATGTTTCTCTGATGGGCCTTTTCACGCACCGTCTGCCAGCGACTGAACAAGAGGAACTGTTCAAACAGAATCGTCTCCACTTGTTCGGCAAGCTCGTGACGCGCCTGGTGCAAGGCTCCCGGATCGCGTCGTCGCAGCGGGGTTGGCCACGCATACCACGGGAGATTGCCCTGCTGCTCGCGAAGTGCCATAAACAGGGCGAAATCGGGTAACCAGTCAACCTGGGTCAGAAGGAATTCGGCATAGGCTTCGCGCTGCTGTGCATCGTTTTCCCGTGCAAAGGCCAGCTTGGTCTGGTGCACATTGATATCGAGCATTGCCGGGTTGAGCGCATGGGCGGATGGGCTCTGATATGGAGAGCCATCGTCCTGAGTCGGCCCCAAGGGCAGAACCTGCCAGATGCTGAAGCCGGCGGAGTCAAGCCAGTCGATAAAACGTTCGGCGTCGCGATTGAGATGACCCGAAGGCAGCGACGTAGGATGCAGCAGAATGCCCGCCCGCCTGCCCATGTCCCGGGCGGGGTGAATCATCAATTGTTGCCGGGCAGCATTGTTCCGCCCAGTGCGGGATGACCGCTGCCGTGCGCGAAGACGCTGTCGAGATAGTCGGGCGCCGCTTGACGAATCATCCGGTAGAGGCGGGTAAGCTGGAGCCGGTAGAGGCGCTCGAAATCGGCGACGGTGTCGGCCGGATTGTATTCGCCCAGCCACCAGAACCAGTCTGAACTCTCGCATATGGCAAGCTGTTGGAGTGCGGCCTCCTTTGCCGCCGCGTCCAGGCCAGGCATTGCCTTGTCCACCGCACGCTTGGCTTCGATTAGCATTTCCCAGGCGCGGTTCTTGTCCTTGTCACCGATCCAGGTGGAGAAGGTTCCATAGACCCAACTTCCAGCAACCAGATTGGGGAGCGTGGCGGTTGGCGTGTTCTTGTGTTGCAATGCCGAAAAAGTGGTGAGGTTGATGCGTGGGTGATTGCACAACTGTTCGTATAACGCGTGGAGAAAATGGTAGCCGTTGCTCGGGTAATGTTCCCAAGCGTTTTCGCCATCGAGAACAATGGACGCAACGCTGTGCGGATCCGTGCAGTGATCGGCTATCTGGACGAGATGGCCGATGAGGTTGGCAACCGCATCGTCTGCATGCCAGTCCTTGTACTGGAAGCCAATGAGGTCGGATAGACCGTCATCGCGGAAGTAGCATCGGATGGGCAATCCATCGAGTCGCCAGGCAACGTGCAGGCATGCGTCGTAGGGGGCCGCCAAAGGAGAACGAAGGCTGTTCTTCAGCACGTTTCCACCGGTCGCAATCCACTCGAAGCCGCTGTCGGCGAGCACTTTCAGAACAGCACTGCTTACGCCCCCTTCGGACGGCCAGCAGCCCTTTGGCTTGATCTTGAAATGGCGCTCAAAGATGCCGCGACCCCGGTCTATGTGCCAACGCACGCGTGCGTCGCCTCCGGGATACTGCGCCGCTGGGAGCGCCACATCAGGCATTGCCTCGCGCGCAGTGTGAAAATCTGTTAGCAGTGGCAGAATCGGGTGGGCGTAAGGCGTCATAGACAATTCGATTTGCCCGGCCTCGGCCAATGCGCGATACCGTGGAATCAGTCCTTCGATCTGAGTCGCGATCACATCAAGCAACAGCCTGCGCTGGCTGGCGGTGAACCCATGGCCTTGGGTCCTTAATTCCGCCAGTCGTGGGTCGCTGCGGTACACCGTCTCGCCTATCCAGGTGAGATGGTACCAGACGGCAAGATCGTAGAAATAGCTGTCCCCGAGGTAGGCGAGCGTTCCCGGATTATCCAATGCGTAGCGGGCGAGTTCGGCCAGTTGTGCATAGGCGGGGTTGGGTGCGATGAGCCGCACGGCGTTGGCCCGGAGACACTTGCGAATCAACTCGGCGCGGCCTGCCAAGCTGGATGGAATCTCATTTAGCGTATCCAACAACGGGTCGTTGAGCCGGGTATTGAGTTCCAAATGCGCGCGAATATGTTGCGCATAATCGTCGATTTCTTCCAGTAGCAGTGGCACGAAATTGACCACGGCACGCGCCTTTGGGTTGGCCTCAATGTGGGCCGCCATGTCAGTGTAGTCCTTGATCGCGTGCAGGTATGTCCACGGCTGAGTGTATTCGCCGGAAACGGGGTCGCGATACTCTGGCTGGTGCATGTGCCAGCACAACACGACATTTAACCGGGACTTTTTAGCGGACATAGTGGAACGCCTCGCCAAGCATGTCAGGTGTGACCAAGGTGACGCCGGCATCCGTCACTTCGAAACGTTTGCGATCCTTGGCCGGATTCTCGCCGATGATCAGTCCAGCGGGAATGTTGCAATTCTTGTCGATAATCGCCTTGCTGATGCGCGCACCCGGCCCGATGGTGACGTTAGGAAGGACCACGGAGTCTCGCACCTGGGCTTGTTCCCTGACAATAACATTGGAAAACAACAACGAGTGCCGCACCGTGGCGCCCGAAATGATGCAGCCGCCCGACACCATGGAATCGATCGCCATGCCCCGCTTGTCTGGGTCGTCGAACACGAACTTGGCAGGGGGCAGTTGCTCTTGATGCGTCCAGATCGGCCACTCCATGTCATACAGATTGAGCTCGGGGGTAATGCCGATCAATTCCATGTTGGAAGCCCAGTAGGAATCAAGCGTTCCGACGTCGCGCCAATAGCGTTGCGTATTGCTATTGGGGTCGACAAAGGGATAGGCATAGACCCGGTAGTGCTTAATCAGTGAAGGAATGATGTTCTTGCCAAAATCGTGTTCGGACGCTTTGTTGTCCGCATCCTTGATCAATTGTTCAAACAGAAAATCACGATTGAACACATAAATTCCCATGGATGCCAGGGAGACCTTCGGGTTTCCAGGCATTGAAGGCGGTTTGGATGGCTTCTCCATAAACTCGAGGATGCGCGCGTCGGAATTGACGCCCATTACGCCAAATCCCTTTGCATCTTCAATCGGGACCTGGATACAACCGACGGTCAGATCGGCGTCCTTCTCGACGTGATAGGCCAGCATGGGGCCATAGTCCATCTTGTAAATGTGATCGCCCGCCAGAACCAGTACGTGCGTGGGGTTGTGGCTGCGTATGATGTCAAGGTTCTGGAACACCGCATCGGCGGTACCCACATACCAAGATTGCTCGTCGACGCGCTGCTGCGCCGGCAGCAGTTCGACAAATTCGCCCATGGTCACACGCGAATGGCCCCATCCAAGCTGGATGTGGCGAATAAGCGAGTGGGATTTATATTGGGTCATCACTCCGATGCGGCGTATACCGGAGTTCATACAGTTGGAGAGGGGAAAATCAATGATACGGAATTTGCCGCCAAACGGGACGGCAGGTTTGGCCCTCCAGTCGGTCAGCTGTTTTAGCCGGGAGCCTCTTCCTCCTGCCAGAATCAGAGCCAGGGTGTCACGGGTTAACCGGCTGACAAGCCGTTGTGGAGCTTCTAGACGCATATTTCAGTTTCCGCAGGACGTAGGTGAGAGGGTGCCTGAAATTCAATTCGCATTGATCGAAACCCTCCAATGATAGCTCGAGACTATTTCAAGACATAAAGTCAACATTCTATTAGGGATTGGACGCTTCGTGACGGTCCGTTGAAGTAGGTGCGGGGCGGATGGTGGGAACGTTGCGCCCCGCCCCCTTCTTCCCAGTCACCGCGATAATCCCTCCGGTGGGCTTGGCCCACATCCTGGTACCGACCCCTATTTGTCACTTGGCTTGGTAGAATAGCGACGACTTGCGCCACGCTACGCGCAATCCTCTGCGCTTTGGCAGCAACGACCGAGCAATTCCTACTAAAATAGGCGCCAACACGCTGCGTAGCATAAGCGCTCACAATCCTTCGTCATTGGCACTTCGATTCCGGTTTATGGTCCAACGCTCATCGCTAATTGCTTTAACTGATGCCCGCCATCACGATCCCTTCAGCCTGCTGGGCCTGCACGAGGGGAGCAAGGGCGCGCAGCTGGCACGCGCCTATCAGCCACATGCCCGCAGCGTGGACATTTGGCTGGACGAGCAATGGGTGCCGATGGCTCACACGGGAGAGGGGGTGTTTGAATTTGAAGGCACTGGCGTTCCACGCCCCTATCAATTGCGGATTCAACCGGTTAGGGGTGATCAGTACCTCCAGTGGGATCCCTACTGCTTCGCGCCAATGCTGTCCGATCACGATCTCTATCTGTTTTCTCAGGGCAAGCTCAATCAGGCCTGGCGCATGTTGGGTGCGCATGCGCTGTGGGTCGATGGCGTGGACGGTGTCCGTTTTGCAGTTTGGGCGCCCAATGCCGAGCGAGTCAGTGTAGTTGGTGATTTCAACGCTTGGGACGGGCGTCGCCACCCCATGCGCAGCCGTGGGTCGAGCGGGGTGTGGGAGTTGTTCATGCCGGGATTGAATCCCGGGGACCAATATAAGTTCGAGATCCGCCAGCGTGGCACGGGAGCGATTCTGACCAAAACGGATCCTTATGCCCAGGCATTCGAAATGCGGCCGGGTACGGCCGCGCAGGTTATCAAGCCCATTCAGCATGTCTGGCAAGATAGCGCGTGGATTGAGCAGCGCAGCACGGATGACTGGCTTGCACGGCCCATGTCGATCTACGAGGTTCATTTGGGTTCGTGGCGCAGGGCTGCTGATGGCCGATTTTTGAACTATCGGGACCTCGCCGATCAGCTGGTTGCATACCTGAAGCCGCTCGATTTCACGCACGTTGAGCTACTTCCCGTAACGGAACATCCGCTGGATGACTCCTGGGGCTATCAGTGCACGGGTTTTTTTGCCGCCACGTCGCGTTTTGGCAGCCTGGAGGATTTCCGTTATTTCGTTGACCACTGTCATCAGAACGGCCTAGGGGTGCTGCTTGACTGGGTGCCTGGCCATTTCCCGCGCGACGACTTCGCGCTTGCGCGGTTTGACGGCACCCCGCTTTATGAGCATGAGGACCCGCGTCGCGGCGAGCATAAGGAGTGGGGCACGCTGATTTTCAATTACGGACGCAACGAAGTGCGCAACTTCTTGCTCGCATCCGCGCTGTATTGGATCGAGGAATTTCATATTGACGGCCTGCGCGTCGACGCAGTCGCTTCCATGCTGTATTTGGATTATTCGCGCAAGGAAGGCGAGTGGCTGCCCAATCAATATGGCGGCAGAGAAAACATTGATGCAATCGAATTTCTGCGTGAGCTCAACAGTCTGGTACATGGCCTGCACCCTGGCGTGACGGTGATTGCTGAAGAATCGACGGCGTGGCCACAGGTCACCCGGCCGGCTTATGTCGGTGGCCTGGGTTTCTCGATGAAGTGGAATATGGGTTGGATGCACGATACGCTGGAGTATATAAGCAAGGATCCCATACATCGGCCCTACCACCATGATCATCTGACCTTCGGCATGCTTTATGCTTTCACGGAAAACTTCGTCCTGCCGTTCTCGCACGATGAAGTGGTGCATGGCAAGGGATCGATGATCGACAAAATGCCGGGCGATCGGTGGCAGAAGTTTGCCAACCTTCGTTTATTGTTGCTGTTCCAGTTCACCTATCCCGGAAAGAAGCTCCTGTTCATGGGGAGCGAATTCGCCCAGTGGTCGGAATGGAATTTCGCGGCTGCGCTTGATTGGCCACTGCTTGAGTTTGACACCCACCGTGGCGTACATCGACTGACCGGGGATTTAAACCGCCTTTACCGCGGTGAGCCGACACTGCATCGCCATGACTTCGACGGTTCCGGCTTCGAGTGGATAGATTGTCATGACGTCAGTCAGTCAGTGATCAGTTATCAGCGCAAGAGCTTCGATCAGGCGGTCGTGGTCGTGCTTAATTTCACTCCGGTGCTGCGCCATCGCTATCGGCTCGGCGTCCCCCACCCGGGGCACTATCAGGTTCTACTCAATTCCGACTCGGACTACTACGGCGGCAGCAATGCCGGCCCGATGGCAGTTGATGCCGAGGCCACACCATGGATGGGTTTGGGGTATTCGATCGTGCTTGACTTGCCGCCTCTTGCCGGAGTCGTTCTAAAGCAGGTTCGTTAGTGAGGCTCTTATTTGCCGCAAGCGAAGCCTATCCGCTGATCAAGACCGGCGGACTGGCGGACGTGGCGGGCAGTCTGCCGCCTGCCTTGGCCCGCAGGCGCGTGGATATTCGCTTGCTGATGCCTGCCTACGGCGATGTCCTGACGCACCTGAAGGACATGCGCTACGTCACGGAGATGACGATCGATGATGAGATCGTGCGTCTGCTCCACACCAGGCTGCCCGGGTCACGCATTCAGGTCTGGCTGGTCGATCACCCGATGTTTGGGACGCGCTTGGGCAATCCCTACCTGGACAAGGCTGGAATGCCTTGGCCGGACAACGGCGAGCGCTATCTGCTTTTCTGCAAGGCGGCGGCACGCGTGGCGCGCAATGAGGCGGGCCTCAACTGGCGTGCCGACCTGGTGCACGCAAACGACTGGCAGACCGGCTTGATCCCCGCTTTGTTGGCGGCCGCCGATAGCACAGTCCCAACGCTGTTCACCATCCATAATCTCGCGTATCAGGGAAATTTCGATGCCGAGTTGTTCATCCGAAGCGGGTTGCCAGCACGCTTCTGGTCTATTGATGGTGTTGAGTTCTACGGTCAGCTCTCCTTCATGAAAGCGGCATTGTATTTCTCGCGCTTGATCACGACGGTCAGCCCAACGTATGCGCGGGAGATCCAGACGGAGGCATTTGGCTGTGGCTTTGACGGCTTGCTCACTCATCGCCAGCAGGACTTACACGGCGTGTTGAATGGTATCGACCGCCACGAATGGAATCCCACCTGTGATCCACATTTGCCAGCACATTTCCGACGCGATCGCCTTGCGGGTAAGGCGCGAAACAAGGCTGCCCTGCAGGAAGAAATGAACCTCAAGCCCGACGCTGGGGGGCTGCTTATTGGCATGGTCGGAAGGCTCGTCGAGCAGAAGGGGGTGGACGTGGTGATCGAGGCCCTGCCGGAATTGCTAAAGCGCAAGGTGCAGTTTGCCGTTTTGGGCAGTGGCGCGACGGCATTGGAGGCAGCGATCGCACTGGCCGCCTCGGCCAATCCGGGAAAGCTCGCGTTCCGCAGGGGCTACAATGAAGCGCTGGCGCATCGCATCGAGGCGGGTGCCGATGTGTTTCTTATGCCGTCGCGTTTTGAACCCTGTGGGCTCAATCAGCTCTACAGTCTGCGTTACGGCACGCTCCCGGTGGTGCATGGTGTAGGGGGACTCGCCGACACCGTGATCAATTCGAGCGAGCCCAATCTGGGCGCTGGGCTCGCTACTGGCATCGTCATGGATCATCTTGACGCGGCAGCCATAGTGGATGCGATTGATCGGGCCATTGAACTTTATGCGCAAGGGTCGATTTGGCGACGCCTCGTGCAGACTGCGATGGCGCAGGATTTCAGCTGGTCACGGAGTGCGGAGCAGTATCTCGATCTGTACGGGCGCATCCTCCAGCCTGCGGGGTGACGCTGCCTGATCGTGTGGGATCGATCGATTGCGCCCGCTGTCGCCTGGCTTAAGTTCTATTTAACGGTGCTGCCAAGTCCGGATTGGGGGGCGGCCGTGACTCGTCTCGTCCATGGCATTGACGCGGCGTGACCTACGGCTCGAGGGTTGTGACACTCCCCAGTGAAGTTAGGCGGTGTGGTGGGGTCGGTCAGTCATTCCACAACCAGGCGGCACCGCGCACACCGCTGGAATCGCCGTGCTTGGGCGGAACAAGCGTCGTATCGACTCGGTCGGAAAACACGTAGCGTGGCCAAAGCTTGGGTACGTTGTCGTAAAGGCTTTGGATATTGGATAAGCCGCCGCCCAATACGATCACGTCCGGATCCAGTACGTTGATGACGGAGGCGAGGGCACGCGCTAATCGCTCTTCATAGCGTGCAAGCGTCTTGCTGCAGGGGCCATATCCCGCCGCGGCGAGTCGGGCGATTTCCTCGGCGGGCAACGGTTCGCCTCCGTACCGCAGGTGATCTGCCGCCAGTGCCGGCCCGGACAGGTAGGCTTCGACGCAACCCTTCTTGCCGCAGTAGCAGTGCGGCCCATTGCACTCCCGCTCACTCGGCCACGGGTGCACGATGATTTCGCCGGTGGCCGGATGACGGCCCGTGACTGCGTGGTCTGTAGTTGATTCGGCGAATTGGAAATAGGGAAGCGGATTGTGGCCCCATTCCCCTGTGATCGAATTCGGACCATCCAACACCTGCCCGTGGACGACCACGCCGCCGCCGACGCCGGTGCCGAGTATCACGCCAAATACCACGGCCGCACCACTGCCGGCCCC
>JBKQNQ010000397.1:0-4091 GCA_052145875.1 Thiobacillaceae bacterium | reverse complement strand
CCGCTGGCCATAGCCGTCATGGTTGTAGCGGTGCCAGGTCGATCCGGCGGTTGTGTCCGTCTTGAGCACCGCGTCGATCACCCGGATGGTGGCGAGCACGGTTGGGTCGTGCGGGCTACGGATACCATAACGGACCAGTTCCAGAAAGCCGCCATCGACGATGTTGCAAGCGGGAAAATCGCTCTGCTCGTCGGACGCATGATTGGCGATGTGGAGGACACGAGAGTTCTTGTCTTCGGCGGGGCGTTCCTGGCCGACCTGTTCGGGCAAGATACGCATGTAATGCGTGGGCGTCCCCGGCAGGAGGGAACCGATCGTTGTTACAGTCCAGGCTTCAACATGGGCTTCGAGATAGTCGGCATACTCTTCGACAAACGTCGCGGTCTCTTCATCGCCGTGAGCACGAAATAGAACCGAAGCGCAGATGAGGGCAGCAATGTTGGCAGCCAGCGTAGAGGGCGAATAACCGGAGGCTTCCTCCCAGCGCTCCTGCTGCGTGACTGGACCATTGCGGATAAGATAAGCAGCGCCCTTATGAACTAGGTTCGAAGGGTCGAAGTCCGCGAGGCCATTCTCGCAGTGAAGTCGCCATGCAAGCATAATCGGGAACGCAACCTCATCGAGTTGAATGCCGCTCCAGTATGCATTGCCATTGACCCAAAAGTTCTGCGGGAAGCCACCGTCTGATTGCTGCGCGACGGCGAGATAGATCAGCGCACGAAGCGGGGTAGCGGTATCCCCAGCAGCGAGCAGGGCGGTTGCACTATTGACCATGTCGCGGGTCCACACGAGGTGGTAACCACCCTGATCGTTATCGCCTTTAGCCTCCCCCCAGGGAATGGCGAGCGACGCGATCAGAGCGCCGGCGAAGGACTTGTCCTCGTGCGCGAGCAGCAGGCTGTAGCTGCTGTTATATAGGTTGCCTTGGTCAAAGGATGCTCTTTGGAGCGGCTTCCGATGCGAGGCTGCCTCATCCCACTGCTTCTCGTACGTTGCCAAGTGCTCGTCGAACGGTAGTGCTAGAGATTGCAGCAGATTGGCGACAGCCCGGTGCTCGCTGTTGCCGAATGCAACCCCAAGCGTGAACTCCTGAGTCTGGCTGAGATCCAGTTCTGCTGTGAGGGCGATGTTTCCATCGCTTGCGTATTCAAACTCCCATTGCATCTTAAGATCGTCGTGGAGATCGGTCCAACCATCGCTTGCACCGACATAGCCGCAGGAAAGATGAGAGAACGGTATGGTTGCTCCAACCGCCATCCACTTGCTGCCCTTCTGCGCCATGAGGATGCGCCGGCCATTGGCGACTGTGATGTAGCCGTTATTGCCGGCGCCGCCGACCTCCAGATGTGGGGCGCATAGGGCAAAGAGTTTCAACTCCGCGAGAAAGGCGCTATCTTGACCAGTGATGCGGGTGTGCTGGAGAAGACACGAAAGATGCGGATTGCCGATGATGTCTTTGGTGATGGTATAGCGTCCACTGGGATCTGCATTGACACAACGATAGCCGAGCGCATTTTCCGAGATGCGCTCCATCTTGACAATAAGATCGCGCTTCTCTTCCTGAAAAAAGGTTTTGCCGTCCGTGACGAGATACTGAAGGTCGCGAAGCTGCGGTTGGTCTACGGTAGGATAGTAAACCTCAGTGACGATGCCATCCCAGATCGTAAACCAGAGGTGGCTAGAGGCAAAATATGCTGTCCCTACGCCAGCCTTGTTGCTATGTGTCCAGCGGGGTTCGATTCCAGGCTTTCCGAAAGCCTCCTTGCCGACTGCTTCCTGCATCTTTACACCTCATATATCTTCGGTGCCCGACGGCGGGGATAGGACCTATTCCTCAATGTTGGCACGCACATGTCGCCCTTGTGATGAGCGTGGTTGATTACCATCTTCCACACTATTGAGATGAGTGCGTGGCGCATCGGGTTGAGTATTTTTGTGGAAAGGGGCCTGCCGCTCGGTCTCTCTGCATCCAAGGTAAAGAGGCAAGTTAATGAGACTACAAGGCAAGGTGGCTGTAGTTACGGGGGCGGGCACCGGGATTGGCCAGGCTATCGCTGTCGCGTTTGCCAACGATGGCGCTTCTGTCGTTGTGGATTATGTCGGTAACGCGTCTGTTTCCGAGGACACGATCAAGAACATCCATGCTATGGGAGGAAAGTGTTTGGGGGTGGACGCCGATATTTCGCTCCCAGATGACGTAAATGGGCTTATCCAAAAGACGGTTACTGCTTTTGGAAAGCTTGATATATTCGTGAACAACGCGGGTATCGAAAAGAAAATTGCATTTGTGGACTACCCGCTCGAAAAGTGGCAGAACATTATGGCTGTGAATCTCACCGGGCCTTTTCTCTGCGCACAGGCCGCGGCAAAGCAGATGATCCAGCAAGGCGGCGGCGGACGAATCATCAATATTTCGTCGATCCATGAAGATCTTCCCATGCCTACAAACGCCGCCTACTGTGCGGCTAAGGGTGGTCTACGAATGCTTATGCGTACGATTGCCGTCGAACTTGCTCCTCATCAAATTACTGCGAACAATATTGGCCCGGGAGCTATTTACACGCCTATCGATAAGGATGTCGAGACAGATGCCAGGTTGAATGAACGGATTCTGGCCGAGATTCCGATGCGCCGCTGGGGTAAGCCTGAGGAGGTCGCTCAACTTGCGGTATACCTCGCATCGGATGACGCAAGTTATGTAACGGGCAGCACTCATTTCATCGATGGCGGCATGCTGAGAAATGCCGGCAGTTTATAGAACCGGGACCCTCCTGCCGGTCGCAGCATCGGCTTAAAATCATTCCGCAGCTTTCGCTGCCGGTGTTCCTACCACGGATACGTTTTGCAATAACTCCTGCGGCAAGCCGTGCCGCTGCTGCAAGTACGCCGAGCTGTTGTACGAGACCCAGGCCTTTCCCTGGGCATCCCGCCAGACTAGGAACAACGCGGTTCGAGCCATATAGAAAACCCTAAGCTCGCGTCGAGTAAAGATTGCGAACAGCCGTGAGTTGCTGCAGGAACAGCCAGAAACGCGCCACAACAAAACCAAATCACATGCAGGCCCCTGGTAAACGGAGTCGAAACGGGGCGATTCGGTCCCGCCCGACCTGCTCGCGACGGCTCGATCCGCTTCTGAGTCTATGGCAAGCAGGGGCAGCTCAGCCGAGCACGCCTTCTCGGTGTGGTTTCGGGGCAACCTCTGCACGCTTTTGATCCTCATAGCATATCTTTTGATCCTCATAGCGCAAAGGTGGGGCGGTGTGATTATCTGGCTTCGCCGGTACTTAGCGTCGCGGATTGATTGCGAGGTCATACCGTCCGACGCGAGGCTATCCAACCTTTGTTCTCATGCCATCGGGAAACCTGTTCTCCAGGCCATTCTGGACGGCGCTTCACAAATTGCTATAACTTTTCCGCCAATGACACGTCAAACACCATAGAAGGAGTTGCGTATGAACAGGCTACTACCGATTACCGCCATGCTGCTGCTTACAGTCGCTTTCGCAATGGCAAAGAGCAGCACAACCGCCTCACACATGTCCACGGTCGCCGCTACCAATACTAATCAAAGGACCGTTCAAGGGTGTCTATCAGGTGCGAAGGGCAATTACACTCTGACCGATTCCGTGGGAAACATATGGCAATTGGAGGGCGACACCGGCCAGCTTTAGAATGACGTGGGAAATACGGTAGCGCTCACTGGGATGGGCAACAATGCCGCCGCTTTGACCGGAAACAGCAAAGACTATATCGACGTTGACATGACGTCAATCGACGATTTTCTGGTTTCGAGCGTAAAAAAGGTTTCGGAGGGATGCTCAGCGCAAAAGACGCGATATGCTCGGATCAAAGAAAACGAGACGGTCGCAGACGAGTAAGGGTAGGCGCCTCGCACAACGAAGCCTCCTTAACCATTCCAAGTATGTACCTCTAATCGGGGATGGAATCTGGGCCTCAAGTGAGATTGCATTTGACGGATTAACGGCGATAAATTATCGGATAAGGACGAAGACTTCCAGTGACCTGTACGTTTATTTCATGACTACTGGCATAGCCTTCGTCCTTAATCGGTGCCTTCTTACCAGCTTGCC
>JBKQNQ010000396.1:0-22839 GCA_052145875.1 Thiobacillaceae bacterium | reverse complement strand
AGACCTGGTCGATCAAACGGCCGTTGAGGGGGAGTTCTCCTTTGAAGAGAGGAATGCGTTGGTGAAGCTGGTGGAGCAAGTCTTCGTCGGTGAACCAGACGAAGTCGAATGATTTCGCCGCTCAGGGTGATTTCAAGTGCATAGCGATGGCCGTGCAGGTGCCGACACTGGCTAAAATGATTTGGGATACGGTGCCCGGCGTCGAATTCCAGTCTGCGGGTGATCAACATATCAGGCACGGGTCTGCCCATCGGACCTCGGGACGACGCGCTCTTGGCCAGCGAGCCCGTGCCAGTAGCCATCCACCGCGGGGCCGGGCAATGCCGGTGCGAGCATTTCTGTGCAGCGGTCATCACTCGCCAACGCCGCCCGGAACGCCGCAACCACGCGCCCCATCTGGCGCGACTGCGGCGACAGACGCAGGCTGGACACGTTAAGTTCGCGAAGGGCGGGCAGCTCGCCAATCAGATTGTAGACGCCAGCGGACTGGGTCTGAACACCGTTGAGCGTAAGAAACGGCCTTCCCTCACGAGTGGCGAGCGGAAGTCCGTCCGGATGGTCAAGGCAGCGGAACTGGCAGTCGTCTTTGGGCAGATTGTAATGGCGGGCAGTGAAGCACCGCGCCGAATACGCGAGCGGCAGCCTGCCGTAAACAAAGACTTCGGTCTCGATATCCGCGGGCGTGTGTTCGAGGAGCGCGGCCAGCGCAGTGCGCGCAACTTCCACCGGCGGCAGCCAGCGTTGGGCGCCCAGTCCGACGAGCACGTCAAGGGTCTCGGGATTGTAGATATTGAGTGTGTGGCCAGCAATAAAGGGCAGGCCGGCGCCGGCAAGCAACCGAACGGCGCCCCATTCGTTGGCTTCAACAAGGAATTGGTCATTTCCCACAATCCGGCGCAGCATCTTGAGATCGGATTCTGACTCAATGAGCGTCTGGGTTGAGAGCACAACCTCTTTGCCTGCATCGACAAGCTGTCTAGCCAGATCGAGCCAGTCAGATAGGCGGAGCAGATGGCGCCGCGAGCATACCGTTTCGCCTAGATACACGCGTGCCAGGGGCCAGTTAGCCGCCTCGGCATAGAAGGCCAGCACGTCATCGCGTGACCAGTAATAGAGCAGTGGACCCAGGCTCAAATTCATCTGCCGTTACTTCCAGGGACGGTGGTAGGCACCGAGCGTATGGCTCTGTCCTTCCGACAGTTTGTTGAGTTCTGCCTGCCACGCAGGCGTGGGCCTGAAGTCGTCGGCTTGCTTCTTCACTGCATCGATCGCGGCGCGCCACACTTTTGTCACCTGCGCCACGTAGGCGGGACTGCGTTGACGGCCTTCGATCTTGATCGCAGCGATATTCATGCGGAGCATTTCCGGCAACAGGTCAAGCGTATTGAGGCTCGTGGGTTCCTCGATCGCGTAATAGATCTCGCCCGCCACTTCGAAACGACCCTTACACAGCGTGGGGTAGCCCGCCTTCTCGCCCGCCCCGTACCGGTCCAGTAACACCCCGTTCAGGCGTGATTCCAGCCCGCGGGGCGTATCTTTCCATGCCACGGCCTTGGCGGGCGAGCAGACGCCGGCGGAATTGGGTGACTCTCCCGTGCAATAGGACGAGAGCAGACAGCGCCCTTCGACCATCACGCATAGGCCGCCAAAGCCAAACAGTTCAATCTCGACATCGCTGTGTTGCACCACGTTCTCCACTTGAGGCAGCGACAGCACGCGCGGCAGCACGGCGCGTTGAATACCGAAGTGCTCACGGTAGAAATTGACTGCTTCGTAACTGGTGGCCGAGCCTTGCACGGAGAGGTGCAATCGAAGTTGGGGGTGGTGTTTGACCGCATAGCGCATCAATCCAGCATCGGCGAGGATCACCGCATCCATGCCGAGCTGCGCTGCACGGTCAACGGCCTCCGTCCAACGGTTCCATGCGTCCGTTTGGGGATAGGTGTTCAGCGCAAGTAACACCTTGCGACCGCGTTCGTGCGCGTAACGGAGTCCCTCGGCAGCTTGCGCCGCATCGAAGTTAAGCCCAGGAAAGGCGCGCGCGTTGGTATTGTCACGAAATCCCATGTAAACGGCATCGGCGCCATGGTCGATGGCGGCCTTCAAGGAAACCAGACTGCCGGCTGGACAGATGAGCTCAAGCGACATGCCGCGCCTCGTCCCAACGCTGCCCAGCCCACACCCCTTGCCTGGTGCCGCGACGCGCGAGTTCAGCGGTAATGCCATTGAGCACCGCCCACTTCTTCGAGCACCAGGCAGGAGCAAGCAAGATGTCCTTTGAGGCCGTCCCCGTGACGCGGTGGTACACGACCTGCCAGGGCGTGCGCTCGATCAGGTCGACTGCAATGCGCAGGTAGTCGCCCTCGCTCATCGGCACATACTCGCCGCGCCTCCATTCGACGGCAAGCCTTGTATGTTTCACCACATGCAAGGGATGGAGCTTGAGACCGTCCACCCCCGTGTCCAGGACGCGATCCAAGGTGATGTGGTAATGCCCCTCGGATTCACCCGGAAGGCCTGCGATCAGATGACAGCACACCGGGATGCCACGCGACCGTGCGGCTTTGGCCGCGGCTTCATATGCGGCGTAGCCGTGGCCTCGATTGACGCGTGCCAGCGTTTCGTCGAAGGACGACTGCAAGCCGAGTTCGAGCCAGACCTCGTGGCCTTGATCACGATATTGGGCGAGGAGGTCGAGGACTGCGGATGGCACGCAGTCCGGGCGCGTGCCGATGGAGAGACCGATGACATCAGGTTGCGCCAAGGCCGCATCGTAGAGGCGGCGAAGTTCTTCCACCCGGGCATAGGTGTTGGTGTAGGCCTGGAAGTAGGCGATAAAGCGTCGCGCCCCCGTGCCCCGGGAAATGCATCCTCGCGCCCGTTCGAATTGGGTCTTAAGGAAGGGTTGGCGATCCCGCGCGCCTGGCGAAAAGGAAAGGTTATTGCAGAAGGTGCATCCACCCACGCCCTTGGTCCCATCGCGATTGGGACAGGTAAATCCTGCGTCCAGCGCAATCTTGTGCACCCGTTCGCCATACTTTCTCAGCATGGCTTGCCCAAACGTGTTTACCCGGTCAGTCAAGATCATGGGGGCGCAAATCCTTTTGAGTCGCCTGGCGACTTCATAACAACAAGACCCGGTTATCGTAAATTAGCCCTTGGTCCTGTGTCCATCGTTATTTGCATGTCCCGCACGAGGTCAGCCATGCCGGCGACTGCGACTTGCCCAGACCGCCGCTTCCACGCGCGAGCGTAAACTCAGTTTCTTGAGCAGATGTTTGACGTGAACCTTGACGGTGCCTTCGGCGATGTTGAGCTCGCGGGCGATCAACTTGTTGCTCTTGCCCTCCGCGATGTGCTCAAGAATTCGGTTCTCCTGCTCCGTCAGCCCGGCTTCATCCGGGCTCTTGGGGCGCGCCATTTCGCGGAGCGAGGTCGCCAGCAGCTGGGTGAGCCGGTCGGTAATGGCAATTTTGCCGTGGGCGGCTTCCGTCAACTGCACCATCAAATCCTCGGGCTCCATGTCCTTGAGGAGATAACCGTCCGCGCCTGCCTGGAGCGCTGCAACCAGATCTTCCGCGTGATCTGAGACGGTCAGCATGATCACTCTGGAATCCAGTCCTGCATCCTTGATGGCTTTCAACACCTCCACGCCACTCATGTCTTTCATGTTCAAGTCGAGCAGGATCATGTCGGGCTTAAGGGTATGCGCTAACGCGATCCCCTCCTTGCCATTGGGGGCCTCACCCAAGTACTTGAACTCGGGGGCGGCCTGGATCAATTGAATCAGTCCTTTGCGGAACAAGGGGTGATCATCGACAACGACGATTGTTTGGATGTCGGCTTGGGTCATGTTGCAAGTCCTGGCTGGATAGAAATGGCCGTTTCCCGTTCCCGAGTCGGCGTAAAGTGCAGGGCGACACGCGTGCCTAAGGTGGCTGGATTTTCGATTGTCAGGGTACCACCGAGATTTTTCGCGCGCTCCTCCATGATGGTCATGCCGTAATGATGTGCGCCCGCTATTTTCCGGATGCCGATGCCATCATCTTCGATGATGGCGGAAACCGAGCCGTCCCCGCCGCAGTCAACCTTGACGCGCGCGCGCGTGGCCTTCGCGTGATTGACCACATTGGACAAGGCCTCGCGCACAATTTGCAGGGTATGGATTTCCTCGTTTGCCGAGAGCGGGCAGCCGGCCAGATGGATCTCCAGCGTAATCGGAAGACCGCCTCGCCCAGAAAACTCTGCCACCGTCGTCTGCAGGGCGGCTGCCAGGCCCTCGCCCTCGATACGCAGGCGGAAGGTCGTGAGCAGTTCCCGAAGCTGGCGGTAGGCGCTATTGAGTCCCTCGCGCAACTCGCCCAGAACTTGGGGTGCATCATTCCCGCTGCGCGGTTGTTCAACCAGTGGCTTTAAGCGGCTGACCTGGATTTTCATGTAAGCAAGCGATTGTGCGAGCGAGTCATGAAGTTCGCGCGCCAGGGCAGCACGCTCTTCCAAGAGAGAAACCCGTCGGCTTTGTTCGCTGCGTCGGGCGGTGCCGATAGCGATACCGATGTGGCGCGACAGCGCCTCGAGCAGCTGGGTCTGCCAGATTTCCAGTTCTCTCCCTTCCGGCATTTCGAATTGCAGGACCCCATAATTCTGCCTCATGTCTTGGAGCGGCAGAGACAGCACGCGGCCGCCCCCCCGCAGGGCATGGATGGCAAGGCCCTTGTTTGCCAGGCAGTCCGCGCAGGTCATGAGGCCACACAGGTCCACATCGCCGCGGGCGGGGTCGAGGGTGGAGGCGATTACCCGGGCGCACGCATCGCCGGCTTCCACCAGGCAGGCTTGTCCGTGACCCACGCCAAGAACGCTTTCCAGATCCTTGAGCAGTATTGAGTACGTGTCTGGCGCCACTGGCCCGTTGTACAGGCGCGCGATGGAATGGTAGAGCAATTCCAGTGAGCGGTTGGCGACCGTGAGTTCGGCGGTCTTCTCAGCAACGCGCGCTTCCAGGTTCTGGTAGTGTCTAAACAGATCCTCCGTCATCGAGTTGAACGCCTGCCCCAGCCTGCCGAGTTCGTCAGGCCCGGTGTGGTAGGTGCGCGCACTCAGGTCGCCGCGTCCGACACTGGCGGCCAGGGTGAGCAACTGACGCAACGGCAACACCAAGTCGGTGTATGCGAAATACAAGGTCAGAATCACCACCAGGGCGGTCAATATCAGCGCCGCTCCCAGCACCATCCGCAGCACCAGAATTTTATCCTCGGTGCCCTGCGCCAGCTGTTTGACCAGTTGATCGATCTGGTCGACGAAGCCATGCACTTCATTGAGCAGCGCTGCGCGGTCTGCCAAGACCCGTTTGCTTTCCGCTCCACCGTGGGCCACCGCCTCAAAATCGGGCTTGATGCGTTGGGTCCATTCCGCCACCACTGTCCGGTAGCGGGTGGCAAGTTCGGTCTCGGCGTCGCGCGGGAGTTGTCCGGTAATGTGAGGGTCGCGCAGCGTGAGATCGAAGTGGGTCACGAGTTTTTCCATTTCCGTTTTTCCATCCGATTGGGTCGGTCGCTTGTCTACCAGTGCCATGCTGGCCATTTGGTAACTCAGCATGCGCAGGCTGCCGGCCAGGTTAATGGCTTTGCCGCTACCCTGTGTGGATTCGGCGACGATGGCCGAACTGGCCATACCCACCACCGTGAGCATGGTAATGGCAGCAATCGCACTGCCCAGTCTGAGGAGCAGAGAGCTCTCCAGGACGCGGAATTTGGGAAGAATCTTCATGTTTGCCCCTGCTATCCCTTAAGCACGAACCGCATGCTTAAGGGGATACCACGAAATAGTTGCGCACGGGGCAGCTCCGTTCCGAGGCAGTCCATAAAGTGCGCCCTGACAAGAACTTAGGCCCCGACCACTGTACCACTTTAGAGGTACTCCGCTGGGTTGCAGGGCCATCTTGCCCCATAGGAACCGATCGAATTCGCCCCTAGACTGGCGCACATGGAAATCGGACTTCGCTCTCCACAAAGTGTAAGACTTTTTGAAGGAGCTGGCATGGCGACACAAACACGGAAGCAGATCTCGGTGCTGACCATGAGCACTTTGGCCTTCACTGCCTGCTTCGCCGTGTGGATGATGTTTGCGATCATTGGCATACCGATCAAGAAAATGTTGATGCTCAACGAAACCGAGTTCGGCGTCCTGGTGGCGACGCCGGTCTTGACCGGTTCCCTCATCCGACTGCCGCTGGGCATGTGGACCGACAAGTGGGGTGGCCGCATCGTGTTTTTTGTCTTGATGGTGGTCACGATCGTGCCAATCTGGTTCATCGGTGACGCCACCCAGTATTGGCAGTTCTTGGTCCTGGGGCTGTTCGTGGGTCTGGCCGGGGGCTCGTTTTCGGTTGGCATCGCTTACGTGGCGCGCTGGTTTACCCAAGGGCGGCAGGGCTTTGCCATGGGTATTTTCGGCGCGGGTAACTCCGGCGCCGCGCTCACCAAACTGGTTGCTCCGTCGTTGGTGGTGGCTTATGGCTGGCAGTCCGTGCCTCACGTCTATGCGCTCGCCACGACGGTGATCGCCATCCTGTTCTGGCTCTTCACTTACACCGACACCGCGCACCATGTCCCAAGCCACGTCACCTTTAAGGACCAGCTTGCCGCCCTCAAAGACCCCAACGTCTGGAAGCTCTCACAGTATTACTCGATCGTGTTTGGGGGCTATGTGGCGCTGTCCCTGTGGCTGACCAAGTATTTCATTTCCGAGTATGGCTTTTCCATTAGAACTGCGGCGCTCTTGGCAGTCTGCTTTTCCCTGCCTGGCGGAGTGATGCGCGCTGTCGGCGGCTGGGTTTCGGACCGGGTGGGGGCACATAAACTTACCTGGTGGGTGTTGTGGGTGTCCTGGATCTGCCTGTTCCTGCTGTCTTATCCGCAGACCGACATGGTGATCAAAACCACCCGGGGCGAATTCGCGCTTCATATTGGCCTAAACGTATGGGCATTCACCGCATTGCTGTTCATCTTGGGCCTGTCCTGGGCCTTCGGCAAGGCTTCGGTATTCAAATACATCTCTGACGAGTATCCCCACAACATCGGCGTCGTTTCCGGAATTGTCGGGCTCATGGGCGGCATGGGCGGCTTCATCCTGCCGATCCTCTTCGGGGCCATTGTTGACTTAACCGGCATCAACAGCGGCATCTTCATGCTGTTGTATGCGATTACCTGGATCTCACTGATCTGGATGTATCTGACCGAGGTGCGCCGGGTGCCGATGATTCGAACCGCCGCCACCGATACCCTTGAATAATCTTCGCAATGCCAAACCCAGGAGCACGCAATGACTATCAACGTTAAGGAATGGAATCCGGAAGACCCGAATTTCTGGGAATCAACCGGCAAGAAAATCGCCTACCGCAATCTTTGGATCTCGATTCCCAGCCTCCTGTGTGGATTTGCAGTGTGGATGATGTGGGGAATCATTACCGTGCAGATGCTCAACCTGGGTTTTCCGTTCAGCCAGGGCCAATTATTCACGCTGACCGCGATTTCCGGCCTGGCCGGGGCGACGATGCGCATCCCCTCGGCCTTTCTTATCCGTCTGGCAGGGGGCCGCAATGTGATCTTCCTCACCACGGCCATGCTGCTGGCGCCGGCCATCGGTACCGGAATCGCCTTGCAGCATCCGCATTGGCCCCTTTGGGTGTTCCAGCTGATGGCGCTGTGGTCCGGCGTTGGCGGCGGCAATTTTGCCAGTTCCATGAGCAATATCAGTACCTTCTTTCCGAAGCGTTTGCAGGGTACGGCCTTGGGGCTCAATGCCGGTCTCGGCAACTTCGGCGTGACCACCATGCAGATCCTGATTCCTCTGCTCATGACGGTTGGCATATTCGGGGCCATGGGCGGCGACCCGATGATTCTGGTCAAGGACAGTGGCTGGATCTTCGGCAAGATCCACGCGGGCACACCGACGTTCATCCAGAATGCGGGCTTTGCCTGGGTGCTGTCATTGGTGCCGCTGGGCATGCTCTGTTGGTTCGGCATGAATAACCTCCTGACAATCACACCCGACCTTCGCAGTACCCTGGGCGCGTTCGTCAAGATCACTTGGCTCTACACCCTCGCTTTCGTTCCTGCTGGCATGGGCCTGTACTTATACTTGCCGGCACCGACCGGACTGGGGTTGCTGAATATGTGGGTGGCAATGCCACTCATCATCGTGGGCACGCTGCTCGTCATGAAGCTGGCGGCGTTTGGTCCCATGAAGGACAACATCGCCAAGCAGTTTGCCATTTTCAAGAACAAGCATACGTGGTCGATGACCGCGCTCTATATGGTGACGTTCGGATCGTTTATCGGTTTTTCGATGGCATTGCCGCTGTCCATTACCGTCATCTTTGGCGATAGCCATCTGCTTGACCCGGCCACCGGCATCTGGAAGCACATCAAGAATCCCCATGCGCCTTCCGCGTTGACCTATGCCTGGATCGGCCCCTTCGTCGGCGCGCTCATTCGCCCGGTGGGAGGCTGGATTGCCGACAAGGTGGGTGGCTCGATCGTGACCCAGATAATTTCCGTAGTCATGGTCGTCGCGTCCGCGTACGCGGGTTACATCATGATGCAGGCATATCACTCTGCCACCCCCGAGTTGTATTTCACCCCGTTCCTGGTCACGTTTGTGGTGCTCTTCGCCGCTACCGGACTTGGCAACGGCTCAACCTTTCGCACCGTGGGGGTGATCTTCGATCGGGTGCAGGCGGGACCGGTGCTGGGCTGGACCTCGGCCGTAGCGGCCTACGGTTCGTTCATCGCTCCCGAAGTGATCAAGGGCCAAATCAAGGCCGGGACCCCCGAATACGCCATGTATGGCTTCGCCGTGTTCTACGCGATGTGCCTGGTGCTGAACTGGTGGTTCTACCTTCGTAAGAATGCTTCGATCAAGAACCCGTGAGAACAAGTAGGGTGCGCGGTGCGCATCTCTAAATCGGCGCCCCGCGCGCCTAATAGGAGCATACGATGAGTCACTTCCTCGACCGATTGACGTTCTTCAAGAAGAACCTCACGGATTTTTCGAACGGCCACGGCGTTGTCAGCAACGAAGACCGTAGCTGGGAAAATGCCTACCGGAGTCGTTGGCAGAGCGACAAGGTCGTGCGGTCCACCCACGGGGTGAACTGCACCGGGTCATGCAGTTGGAAGATATTCGTCAAGAACGGCCTCATCACTTGGGAAATCCAGCAGACCGACTACCCGCGCACGCGCCCCGATCTGCCTAACCACGAGCCACGTGGCTGCCCTCGTGGTGCGAGCTATTCCTGGTATGTGTACTCGGCGCAACGGGTGAAATACCCGCTGATCCGTGGCCGACTTATGGAAATGTGGCGCGAGGCGCGCAAAACAATGGACCCGGTCGCGGCCTGGAAATCGATCAGCCAGAATCCGGAAAAAGCCAAGCGTTACAAATCGGTTCGTGGCCTGGGCGGCTTTGTGCGCGCAAACTGGGACGAAGTGACGGAAATGATCGCGGCCTCCAATGTCTTCACCATCAAGGAATTTGGCCCGGATCGCATCTATGGCTTTTCGCCGATTCCTGCCATGTCGATGGTGAGTTACGCGGCAGGTTCGCGCTATATGTCGCTCATCGGCGGCGTTTGCGGCTCCTTCTACGATTGGTACTGCGACCTGCCGCCGTCCTCTCCTCAGGTGTGGGGCGAGCAGACCGACGTGCCCGAGTCGGCCGACTGGTACAACGCGACCTACCTGATGGTATGGGGCTCCAATGTCCCGCAGACCCGTACCCCAGATGCCCACTTCTACACCGAGGTACGCTACAAGGGCACCAAGACGGTCGCCGTATCATCGGACTTCGGGGAAATGGTGAAGTTTGGGGACATCTGGCTCGCACCTAAACAAGGTACTGATGCCGCGCTCGCGCTCGCAATGGGTCATGTCATCCTGAACGAATTTCACAGCAAGACCCGCAGCGCATACTTCGATTCATACTGCCGCCAATACAACGACATGCCGATGCTGGTGATGTTGAAGGAACAAGACGGCAAGCTGATAGCCGACCGATACCTGCGCGCCTCCGACCTTACCGGCAATCTTGGCCAGGACAACAACCCGGAGTGGAAGACCGTCGTGTATGACGAGGACACCGGCTATTTGGTGGCACCAAACGGATCGATCGGTTTCCGCTGGGGCCAGTCGGGGGCGTGGAACCTGGAAATGCGTGACGCCTATTCGAACAAGGAAGTGAACCCGCAGCTCACCCTACTCGGAAGCCACGACGAAGTCGTCGAGGTGGCATTGCCGTACTTCGGTGGCGACAATCACGCTGAACTCCTCACCCGCAACCTGCCCGTCAAGGTCATTAGCGTCAACGGCCACGAAGTGCGCGTTGCCACCGTCTATGATTTAACGCTGGCCAACTACGGGATCGACCGTGGCATTGATGGACCGAACCTCCCCGCCAGCTACGACGACGACCTGCCCTACACGCCGGCGTGGGCCGAAAAACACTGCGGCGTGCCGCGTGCGGACATTATCACCGTGGCGCGCGAGTTCGCCGAAAATGCCGACAAGACCCATGGCAAATCGATGGTCATCCTCGGTGCCGCACTTAACCACTGGTACCACAATGACATGATCTATCGTGGCATCATGAACCTGCTCATGATGTGTGGCTGTATCGGCCAGTCGGGCGGCGGTTGGGCGCACTACGTGGGTCAGGAAAAGCTTCGGCCACAAACCGGCTGGGCTCCTTTGGCGTTTGCCCTCGATTGGCACCGTCCATCCCGCCAGATGAATTCCACGTCGTTTTTCTACGCCCACACCAGCCAGTGGCGTCACGAGAAGCTGACGGCTGCAGAAATTCTCGCGCCGACAGCCGACAAGAGCAACGCCGATTACCGGTTGATCGACTTTAACGTTCGAGCGGAGCGTATGGGATGGCTGCCCTCCGCACCCCAACTGGAGACCAACCCGCTGGAGGTTACCAAGGCGGCGGACGCGGCCGGCATCGATCCCGTCAAGTATGCCGTCGAACAAATGAAAACGGGCGCGCTCAGGTTTTCCTGCGACGACCCTGATAACCCGAAGAATTTTCCGCGCGTCCTGTTTGTCTGGCGCTCCAACCTGCTAGGGTCTTCGGGCAAGGGTCACGAATATTTCCTCAAGTATCTGCTTGGTGCGCAGAATGCAGTAATGGGCCCGGACCTCGGCGAGCTTGGCGAAGCGAAACCCAAGGAAGTAGTGTGGCACGACAAGGGAGCGGAAGGCAAGCTCGACTTGCTGGTGACGCTCGATTTCCGCATGTCCACCACCTGCCTGTATTCCGACATCGTGCTGCCATCTGCTACCTGGTATGAGAAGGACGATCTCAACACCTCGGACATGCATCCCTTTATTCACCCCCTGTCTGAAGCGGTGCAGCCCCTGTGGGAGTCGAAGTCCGACTGGGAAATCTACAAGACGATCGCCAAAACGTTTTCCGAGTTGGCTGCTACCCATCTGGGCACGCAGAAGGATTTAGTGCTGACCCCGCTCATGCACGATACTCCCTCCGAACTGGGCCAGAGCATGGCGGTACGCGACTGGAAAAAGGGTGAGGTGGACCCCATCCCCGGGAAGACGATGCCGACCATGACCGTGGTGACCCGCAACTATGGGGACACTTACAGGAAGTTCACCGCGCTCGGCCCGCTCATGACGAAAATCGGCAACGGTGGCAAAGGGATCAGCTGGAACACGGACTCCGAAGTACAACAGTTAGCCGACTTGAACTACACCGTCACCGAGGAAGGCATCAGCAAAGGGTTGCCGAAAATCGAATCGGCAATCGATGCCTGCGAAACGGTCCTCATGCTGGCGCCAGAAACCAATGGCCAAGTGGCCGTAAAAGCCTGGGCGGCATTGTCGAAAATCACCGGCCGCGACCACACCCATCTCGCGATTGCGCGCGAGGACGACAAGATCCGCTTCCGCGACATCGTGGTTCAGCCGCGTAAGATCATCTCCTCGCCCACTTGGTCGGGGCTGGAGTCCGAGCACGTCTCGTACAACGCCGGCTACACGAACGTTCACGAGCTGATCCCCTGGCGTACGCTCACCGGCCGCCAGCAGTTTTATCAGGATCACAAATGGATGCTGGATTTTGGTGAGGGCCTGTGCGTCTATAAGCCACCGGTCGACACCAAAACCATCGCCCCGATGCTTGGCAAGAAGTCCAATGGCAACCACGAGTTGGTCCTCAACTGGATCACCCCGCACCAGAAATGGGGTATCCACAGCACCTACACGGATAATCTGCGCATGCTGACGCTGTCGCGTGGAGGTCCCCACGTCTGGGTGTCCGAGCCGGAAGCAAAACAAGCGGGGCTGGTCGACAACGACTGGGTCGAAGTGTTTAACGTCAACGGCACGTTGACCGCAAGGGTGGTGGTGAGTCAGCGGGTGCCACGCGGCATGTGCCTGATGTATCACGCGCAGGAAAAGATCGTCAACGTGCCGGGAGCGGAAACCAGCGGATTTCGGGGTGGGATCCACAACTCGGTGACACGCACCATCACGAAGCCGACGCACATGATTGGCGGCTACGCGCAGCTGGCCTACGGTTTCAACTACTACGGCACGGTGGGTTCAAACCGGGACGAGTATGTGATCGTGCGCAAGATGAAAAACGTGGACTGGATGGAAGGTCCGCTGGTTGAGCGTTGAACGTGACCCTTTCGGGGGCGTCTCTCTCCCTCAAGCCCTCACCCCTGCCGACATTCTGCGGCGCGGGTTTTTTTATAACGCGCAAGCGGATCGCAATCTGCCTTGCCGGCAAGGAGTGAAAAAATGAAAGTTCGCGCCCAGATTGCCATGGTGCTGAACCTGGACAAATGCATCGGCTGCCATACCTGCTCGGTCACTTGCAAGAATGTGTGGACCTCGCGCGAAGGCATGGAATACGTGTGGTTCAACAATGTCGAGTCTAAGCCCGGCATTGGTTATCCGAAGCAATGGGAAAACCAGGACGTGTGGAACGGCGGCTGGAATCGCAATCCGGGCGGCAAGATCGAGCCACGCCAGGGTGGCAAGCTCAAAATCCTCGCCAACATCTTCGGCAACCCCAACCTGCCGGAAATCGACGACTACTACGAGCCGTTTACCTACGACTACCAGCATTTGCAGAAGGCGCCGCTCTCGCAGACGCCTCCTACCGCACGCCCCATCTCGGCCATTACGGGCAAGAAAATGGACAAGATCGTCTGGGGTCCCAACTGGGAAGATGACCTTGGTGGTGAGTTTGCTTCGCGCAGTCGCGACAAGAACTTTGACAATGTGCAGAAGGAAATGCACTCAACATTCGAAAACACTTTCTTGATGTATTTACCGCGCTTGTGCGAACACTGTCTTAATCCCACCTGTGTGGCGTCCTGTCCGTCCGGCTCCATCTACAAGCGCGAAGAGGACGGCATTGTGCTGGTTGATCAGGACAAGTGCCGCGGCTGGCGCATGTGCATTTCCGGCTGCCCCTACAAGAAGATTTACTACAACTGGAAAAGTGGCAAGGCGGAGAAGTGCATTTTCTGCTACCCGCGGATCGAGGCGGGTCAGCCCACCGTGTGTTCCGAATCCTGCGTCGGACGCATCCGCTACCTGGGTGTCATTCTGTATGACGCCGACTCCATTGAGGAAGCCGCGAGTGGGGCCGATGAGGAAGAACTCTACGAGGCTCAGCTCAAGGTGTTCCTCGACCCCAATGATCCGACGGTTCTGTCGGCTGCACGCGCCGAAGGCATTCCGGAAGCCTGGCTGGAGGCGGCGCAAAGATCCCCAGTGTACAAGATGGCCATTGACTGGAAGATTGCTTTCCCCCTGCATCCCGAATACCGTACCTTGCCGATGGTGTGGTATGTGCCGCCGTTGTCACCCATCCAGGCGGCGGCCGAGTCGGGCAAGATGGGCATGAACGGCATCATTCCCGACACCGCGTCGTTGCGCATCCCAATCAGATACCTGGCCAATTTGCTCACTGGGGGCAAGGAGCAGCCGGTGGTCAGCGCCCTGGACCGCTTGCTGGCGATGCGGGCCTACATGCGCGGCAAGTCGGTAGATGGTGTGCCGAACACCGCCGCGCTCGACCAGGTCGGGCTCAGTTCCGCGCAGGCCGACGAAATGTACCGCTATCTTGCGATTGCGAACTACGAAGACCGCTTCGTCATTCCGAGCACGCATCGCGAAGAGACGATCAACACCTTCGAGGAGAAGTCGAGCTGCGGTTTCACCTTCGGAAATGGCTGTTCGGATGGTGTCTCCAAGCCAAGCCTTTTCGGCAATCGCAAGAATGCTGTACCGGTCGATCTGTCGCAACTGCACGCCAAGAAAAAGACCGGATAAGGAGCGCAACCGATGAAAACCTTCAAAGTGCTATCCCTTCTGCTGTGCTATCCGGAATCGGACTGGCTCGCGGTGCTGCCTGAAATGGAAGACGCCCTGGCGGCCGAGGCCGATTTCAACGGCGAGGCGCTCGTCAGGGTGGCGCCGCTGTTCGCGCTGTTACGGCAAACGGCGCTGATCACGCTGCAGGAGAACTACGTCGCCACGTTCGACCGCAATCCCTCGCATTCATTGCATCTGTTCGAACATATCCACGGCGAATCACGCGACCGTGGCTCGGCGATGGTCGATCTTCTGGAGGAATACTGGAAACGCGACTTCGACGCCAGCGCGGCCGAACTTCCGGACTATGTGCCGCTGTTCCTCGAATTCCTGTCCCTGCTGCCGGCCGAAGAGGCCCTCCCGTTGCTTGGTGACGCGGTGCACGTACTTGCCACGGTCGGACGTAAGCTCGATGCCAACGGCAGCCCTTATGCCTGCGTGTTTCAGGTTCTGGAAGCGCTTTCACCCGTGGCGGCGCAGGCGCTCGCCGAGCCGCCGGTACGCGACATGGATGAGGCGATGGAGATGTTCGGCCCATCCCTGGATGGCGTGGAGCCGCTGCTTAAGCCCGGACCGCAGGTGGCCGTGGTGCAGATGCCTGCTTCACGTCGCCGGGCCAGTCCCGTCCCGACTCATTGATTCAAGGAGGGTCTTAAAATGTCCAATTTGCATAATTTCCTGTTCGGTATCTATCCGTACATCGCGCTGTCGATTTTCTTTCTTGGTAGCTTGATTCGCTTTGATCGTGAGCAGTATTCGTGGAAGAGCGACTCGAGCCAGCTGTTGCGGCGCGCTCAATTGCGTCTGGGTAGCAATCTGTTCCACATCGGCATCCTGTTCCTGTTCTTCGGGCATCTGGCGGGCTTGCTCACGCCCCACTGGGTCTACGAGTCGTTTGGGTTATCCACCCCGAGCAAGCAACTGTTGGCAATCATTTCTGGCGGGACAGCAGGACTGCTTTGCTTTGCCGGAGTGGCCATCCTGTTGCAGCGGCGGCTAAGCGAGCCACGCATCCGCGCGACCAGCCGGCCCATGGATATTGTCATCATGCTGTGGATCCTCGCGACCCTGCTGCTGGGTCTGGTCAGCATTCTGTTCTCGCTGCAGCACCGTGACGGTGAAGTGATGCTGCTGCTGGCGGGCTGGGCCCAGCACATCGTGACTTTTCGGGCCGGCGCAGCAGAATATCTCGTCCCCGTGCCTATAATCTATAAAATTCACTTGTTGTTTGGCATGACGCTGTTCGTGCTGTTCCCGTTTTCGCGGCTGGTTCACGTGTGGAGTGGCTTTGCATCGGTGACCTACGCGGCGCGGCCGTGGCAGCTTGTCCGCCCACGCGGGTAATAAATAGAGGAGACTGAAATGACGCGTGTCGTTATTCTGGGTGCCGGCATCGCGGGCGTGCCTGCCGCCTACGAATTGAAATCCCGAATGGGTTCCAACCACGACGTCATCGTCGTCTCGGACAAGGATTACTTCCACTTCGTGCCATCGAACCCGTGGATCGCGATGGGGTGGCGGAGTCGATCCGACGTTGCTTTCCCAATCGCACCCTATCTGCATGAGCGAGGTATCCAATTCATCTGCAGTGGGGTCAGCAGCATTCATCCCGGCCAGGACAAGGTGACGCTAGAAAATGGCGAGAGTCTTTTCTATGATTATTTGCTCATCACGACGGGTGTAGAGGGGGCGTTCGATGAGTTGCCGGGCCTTTCCACGTATACGCAATCGGTGCTCAACATTGAGCAGGCGGAGCAAGCGCACGTCGCATATAAGGAATTCGTCAAGGATCCCGGGCCCATCGTGGTGGGTGCGATGCAGGGCTCAAGCATTTTGGGGCCAGTGTATGAATACGCATTCTTAGCGGACGCAGATCTTAAACGGCGCAACATCCGCGCCCGTGTGCCAATTACCCTTGTGACGCCGGAACCCTGGCCCGGCCATCTCGGACTCGGCGCTGCAGGGGTAAGTCGGGATGCTGTCACGGCCGCACTCGCCGATACGAACATTACGGTAATCAGCAATGCGCGAACCATCCGTGTGGAGGCAACGACGATCCATATTGCCGAAGTTGATGGGGCGGGAAATGAGAGACAGCTTCACGCGTTGCCTTTTGCCTACTCAGTCTATTGGCCTGCTTTCCGAGGCGTCTTTGCGGTGCGCAACGCGACTTCTCTAGTAAACAAGCGAGGATTGGTTGAAGTGGACGAGTATCTGCGAAACCGCCATCACCCCAATGTTTTCGCCGCAGGTGTGTGCGTCGCGCATAGCAGTGTCGACCGAACGCCACTTTCGGTTGGCGCGCCGGATTCGGTGTATTCCATCCAGAGAGAAGTCGATACCGCCGTCAGAAACATCCTTGCGAGCATTCGTGGGGAATCGTTATCGAGCAGCATTCCCCAGCGGGCTCAGTGGCTGTCCGATATGGGTGACCAGGGCGCTGCATACCTTTCCGAGCCCCAAGTACCGTTGCGCAACATCAACTGGATGCGACAGGGACGATGGGTCCACCTTGCCAAGGTGGATTTTGAGAAATATTTCGTCAACAAAATCAGGCTGATGCCCGCCGAAAGTGCGCCCTCGGTGGCATCCAGCATCGCCGATGTAGTCAGCCGGTATCTTGCTGGAGAGAAGGAGGGCAGAGGAACGAGTGCCGTGGCTGCAGGTCAACCCGGCAGGAACTCGCTTGAGCTTCAACTGGCGCGCGATCCGCTCCTGGAACTTAGCGCACTTGCGAGGTCGCTGGGCTGCGATCCCAAGGCATTTGCTGCCGAACTGTTGACCGCGGCCCTCACCGATGCCAAGTCCTATCTCAGCGAGGGCGCAGTGGACGCCCTGGAATCTGCACGACGTGCGCTGATGGTGGAAGCGTTGCCGGAACACCAGCCTGGGGTCGAGTTTCATGGAGGCGGGACCTGAGGGAACGGAATCGACCCCAGGCGTTTGCGTCATTGGCGAAGGATTTGAGATGAAGCGGGGCAGGAATGATGGGCTCGCTATTGATAGAGCTGGGCTCGAGAATGCAGGTGACGGCTTTTATGGTTTGGGCCTGCGTACTGGAGGGGGAAGCATCAAATCGCGATCGCATCGCGGGATTTCTTTAACCCTCCCGTTCGCGAACTCAATGGGTTTGTCGGGTCGCTAGCAGTATGAACTTGGCGTTGCTGCGGGAGTGCATTGATAAGGTCTTGGATGGAGCCGACACGGGGCGATGGAACCCGGTCCCGCTATCGGCTACTCGAGTCGCTCTGCTCTGGATGTGTCAATTAGGATGAAGCGTGTCCGAAACTAAATGCCCGAAGGGCATGCGCGATGAGGGTTTGATGAACAAGGGGCCTGCTGACATGCTGTGTCGCATTCGTTTACACGCGTTTGGAGAATCGCCGTGGGCCTGATCCGCATCGCGGACCCGCTCAGTTGCACCCCATCCCGCAAGGGGTTTGCGCTGTTTGCGCTCGGATTCCGCCCGTTCTTTTTGGGGGCGGGGCTAGGTGCGGTGCTGCTGATGGCGCTGTGGCTCGTGCTCTACCAGACCGGGGTGCAATTCGGCCTACCCTATCCCCCGCCCTTGTGGCATGCCCACGAAATGATTTTCGGCTTTGCAGGCGCAGTCATTGCTGGGTTTCTCCTAACTGCCGTGCAGAACTGGACACAGATTTCCACGGCTTCAGGCGCGCCGCTTGTTGCCCTGTTCGCCATCTGGCTGGCTGGGCGCATCGCGCCTTTCATCCACGGCGTGCCTAAAGAGCTCGCTGCGCTGCCGGATATTCTATTTCTGCCCGCGGTGATGTTCGCCATCGCTCGGCCCATCTTGCGGGCACGGCAGGCGCGCAATTATGCTTTTCCCCTGATGCTGGCCGCACTCGCTGTCGCCAATTTGCTGGTCCAAGGGGAACTGCTCGGCTGCGTCCAGGGCACGGCCCGGCCCGGCTTCAGCTTGGCGATCTATATCATCGTACTGATGATTGTGGTCATGGGCGGTCGGGTAATCCCCAGCTTCACAGACAACAAGTTGCACACTCAAGCCAAACGATGGAAAGCAGTAGAATGGCTCGCACCGGCGACGACCTTGGGGGTGCTGGCTGGGGTTCTGGTGGACCCGCTCGCGCCCTACACTGGATTATTGGCTGGGTTCGCCGCGGCCGTCCATGCGATACGCCTGTATGGCTGGCATACCGGCAGAACGTGGGCGGTGTCGCTGCTCTGGGTGTTGCATTTGGGGTATGGCTGGATCGTACTCGGCTTTGTTCTGGTGAGTCTGTCGACCCTTGGGTGGGTGACGCAGTCCATTGCCCTGCACGCTTTTACCGCCGGCGCCATGGGTACCCTGACCCTTGGTATGATGGCGCGGGTTGCGCTTGGTCACACCGGGCGCCTGCTGGAGCCGGCAAAAGCGATCCGCGTCGCCTTTGTCTTGATCAGTTTAGCGGGCCTGATGCGCGTGGGTGGGCCGTTGGCATTTCCGCATGCCGGTGATTTGGAAATTCTATTGAGCGGCGCGCTCTGGATCTTGGCCTTTGGTGCTTTTACGGTGTTCTATCTGCCCATATTAATTCGGCCTCGGCAGGATGGGAAAAAGGGCTAAACGGGCGACGGCTCGTTGCGAAGGATCTCACCGTGCGTCATGGAATGAGTCCGGCACCCGTTGCCGAGCATCGTAAAGCGCGACGGTGGACACGCCGCCCGTGCAATTTCCTTGTTGCCGGCCACAGCAACCCCATATCGTTTTTTGCGCGTCGAGACACTACCCGAAGGCCAGCGTCCCTCCAGGGCGATCAGTGAGCTGTTTAAAGCAACTGACGTTGGCGGGTTCACCGAGCCGCAACAAGCCAGTCAGGCTGAGGGAACCGCGGGCAACGAGGCCGTCAACACACGCTAGCCAAGCATGTATTTCAGGCACTGAGCCGTGTTAGCGCCGCGCGCTTTCTTGAGCCGGGCAAGGCGTCCCGTGGAAGAAAATGGCCGGAAAGTTCAGGCTGCTTTAGGTCAGTGGCGTCAGCACAAGACTGGATTCGGGAACCGCGGCGCCGCGACCCCGGCACGGCTTTCACCCTGCGGCAGTAATTGAGGTGCACCGCTGCGGCCGCTATGCCAGTAATACCGCAAGAAGGCCGGTGACAAATACGCCATCGAAGGTGCCGGCACCACCGATGGCAACGATAGGGGTCGCCAGTTTGCGGATGTCCTTAAGGCGGGTTAAGTCGGCGCCAAGCAGTACGCCAAGTGTCCCCCCAATGTAGGCAAGCGGAGCACGCTGTTGGGGATCGAGGGTGATCGCGACCAAGGCGGCGGCGACGGGGGCGATCAAAATTGGTATGCCAATTCCAACGCCGGGAATAGGTCGGCTGATTGCGCGGGCGATCAGGGCAACGATTGCGACCGCGGTCGCGACCTGAATTGGATTTAACGGGTCGTGGTTAATTAGGAAAAGCGAGAATGCAACCGGTACGACCGCGCCACCGACGTTGACGGCAACGGTAATTTTGCCCGCAAAGGCTTGCTGCCTGTAGCGCGGCCATTTCGGAAGTGGTGGGGTTTTTAGCGGCTCCGTCGGATCGGCCGTTAGGGTGAACAGCGGCAGGTTGACGAGGCTACCACCCAGCGTGCACATCAGGAGCAGGTAGGCTGAATTCGGGGAAAGTCCAAGCTTGTCGAACGCAATGCTGATCAATCCGATTTGGACAAAGCCAATCAGGAAGACCAAGGCCAGGATAAACAGAAACAGGCGTAACGGCGAGGACGGCATTGATGAGTGGGCGCCGAAGGGCTCGGTCGGTTAAGTGGGACGGGCCAATGGTCTTGGCTTTGCCACGGCTTGAGTTATGAGACCTGAAGGCGTCCGCCGTAGGCGGGCGGAACGACCGGCGCTCAAGTGCTGTAAGCCTTGGCGGGCCTCCGGCGACACGGGTACGTTGCCTGATTGTCCGGCGCCTGGTACCAAGGCGTCGAAGTGGCCTTCGTGAGCGAACCGCGCGTCCTCGCCACAAATGGTGGGCGAGCTATCCAAATACTTGCTGGAGTGCTTCTTCGTGCGTCTGGCCACCTTGCCGGAGCGGCAGGTGAGGGATGGCGTGGAAAAACGGGCGCGATCCAAGGTGATGCTGCAGAATTCGCTGGAATCGATTCTCATCGCAAGCCTCCAAGGCGAGTTGTTAGTTATATCATTGTCATTCGCTCACTTCAATGCAGTGGTCATTTACGAGCGCCATCGCTCGGGACCGATATCGGAAGTGGGCAGCGCCTAGCGCGCCGCCTCGAAGTTTTGCCCATGGGCCGGGTCGACTATAGTGGAGACGGAGTGAAAGAAATGTGCCGTTGCGCGCATTGCGTCCCATTTTGTGCGCGGGCGGTGCGAGACATTTTCAGAATCGGGAGGTCAGTTAACGAGGGGCGCTGCGGTCCCTTAGTAGGGTGGTCTAGAGATCCGGCAATATGGAGCAAGGGAGCTCGGGCCGGCGGTAATTTGCAATGCATCGCCAAACGTTGCGAGTGAATTACCGGGTCACAAGACGTTATCCGCGACGTTTAGATTGAAATTTGCACTTGAAAGGACACAAAGATGAAGGACCTTCCTCCCCCACGCGACCCCATTGAGGCTATGGGTGAGGCGTACGAGTTGTTGCTGGAAAAGGCGTTGCACAGCGCGCGTCAAGGCGGTGCGGGGCTGCATGAGATGACCGATGTAATTCGCCATGATATGGGGGCGTTGAGCAAATACAGTGAAGATGAACTTGCCAGGCTGGAGCGCTATGTCAAGCGTGATCTGATCGATGCCGCGTCGTATCTGAATGAGACTGGCAAGGAACTCAATGACTGGCTTGGTTTTGACTTGGCGCTGATAAAGAGTGATCTGTGGCAGAGGTTCGCCGCGGCCGCGGATAAAACCACGACAGCATTATTGGAAATTAAGTTGAAGGCCGAGATTTCTGAATATCATACTGGCGAAATTATTGGCTTAGGCACGTTGGTTTGTGATCAATGCGGTGAAACCCTGCATTTTCACAAGCCCGGCCACATTCCGCCGTGCCCCAGATGCAAGAGCGCACATTTTCATCGTCAGCACCTCGAATAATGTCGGACGTAACATAGACCTGCGCGGGGTCGTTGCGGATCATCCGAGATGCGCCGGCTAGGGACTGCCCTCAGGCGCTGGCGGATGCGCAGGATATTGCGACGCAATCCGATACCACGCCACGCCTGGAACACCGTGACGCGCCGCGCGCCCGTCTTCCGGGGGCTAGATTCGGTGCAATTGGCGCATCTGCGGGAACTGACAACGTGGTTCATTGATGAGAAATCGATCACTTCCCGTCCGGATTTGGAAGTGACTCCATTAATGAAAGTCGCGGTGGCCGCCCAGGCGTGTTTGTTGATTCTGAATTTGGGCGTGGAGTACTTTGACGGTTGGTACGAGGTCGTGCTCTACCCGGGCGCGTTTCGGGTCCACCACACTAAGGTTGATTCGGTGGGCCTGGTTCACGACGAAGTGAGGGCCCTAACGGGTGAATCATGGTTGCGCGGCCCGGTAATTCTGTCGTGGGACGAAGTGGAGGAAGACATCTTCCGGTTCCGCGCCGGACATAATGTCGTGCTCCACGAGTTCGCACATAAACTGGATGGTCTGAAGGGCGTGGCGAACGGTATGCCGCCCCTGCGGCGGGGGATGAGTCGGAAGCGCTGGGCGCAGGTGTTGGGCGGCGCCTATGCTGGCCTGCGTCTTAACGTTGCAGCAGGAGACGCCACCGAAATCAATCCTTATGCCGCCACCAACCCCGCAGAGTTTTTCGCCGTGATGACGGAGTACTTTTTTACCGCGCCGGATATCTTGAAACGGTGTTATCCGGGGGTCTACACGCAACTAAGCTTGTTTTATCGATAGCGGTTGATCCGGTGATCACTTTGGCGAGAGCATCAAGTGCTTTCTGTAGCCAAGCGGACGCGGGTCATCGGTCAAATTGGCGCCGCCCGAGGCCCGCTGTGTACGCAACGCTGGCAGGGTGGACTCGATTCGCGGAACATGATCGGCCCGTTTCCTTCATGCCCACTGCCAACAGCGGAGTGCCGATCACCGTGTGTCGCTTCATCCGATCTTGTTCTAGCTGTTGGTCCCTGGCTTCCGCCCCGGAGCGGCGGGTGGAATAAATCCCGAGACGCGGCAGAGCATCCCCTCGATGGCATGGCCGTTGTTAAAGCGGGTCACACTGCACTTGGAGATCTCCCCCCGTGCGGATAGGTCAGATAGCGAGATTCGTAGCTGGGGAAGCGGGATCCCCGTCGCGGCAGCAATCTCGGAGTCCAGTTGTTGGCCGTGTTTCTTTAAATATTGGAGAATTAAAGTGTGGTGCATCTCGAATCCCTCATTGTGAAGAGCGTGTTTCATATCCCACGACCGTGATCTACTGCCATAAACAGCATCGCCCCTGCACAAAAC
>JBKQNQ010000395.1:0-5206 GCA_052145875.1 Thiobacillaceae bacterium | reverse complement strand
ACCCCATCAACCGCATCGAGCATCTCTTGCCCTGGAACCTCGCTGCTGAATCGGCCACAAACCTAGCTCTCGCCTCCTGACCCATCCCACTTCCCAGTCAAGACGTCACAGACCGTACGCTTACGCTGTACCGTCGTGGCGCTGAAGACGTGTCTCGAGTGCATACGTTAGCAATGCGGCTTACACCAAAAATTTACCTCTGCGAAATATGATCTTTCGCACCGCTTCGCTCTTTTCCGCTCCATTCTCCTGTTCCTGATCCGTGTCCCCACGCCTACCGAGCAGATAGGTGCAAGAGTTTTACCCTAACTGGAAGGTGCCTTCCTCTCTTTGCGTCCCAGTACTGATTGATGATTGAAAACAAAGCACTTAGATCTGCCACGAATGGTGGGGGAATTGCTATTAAGAGTGCGTACGACATTCGCTCTAGGGGTCATGTCCAAAATGAAAGTTCGGTGGTCAACATTGGGACTGGTAATTGCAGGCTTCGTGGCTTCGCTGTTCGTCACTCAGGGGGCTCTCCCGGCTATTCAGACGAGCTCTCGCGTCATCCCGTACAACCTCGCCACTTTCTTCGGATCCGTACTCTCTCGCCTCGGTTCAGTGAGTGAACCTTCTCGCCTTCTGATTCTAGGTGCTTTTCTCATCGTCCTGGCTATTCAAATCCGTCAAGTTCTCGCCGCAAGAGTCGAAGAGTAGCCACTGATCGAGCCATTACATAGGCATTCCTCTTTTTCTTAAACAATCTCCCTCTGTCCACAACTCGACCGCTACCGCGATAAAGTCTGGAAATTCCGTCCCGATTGTCTCTCAACTCCAAATTACCTTTGATTGATTCTTGTGGGGCGCTTGCTTTCTCGTTGTAGCTGACATTTGCCTTGGATAATGTCACCAAACTTACACTTGACAACCCCTGGTATCTCAAAGGACACTTCCGGTAGGCCCCTTCCAGCCTGAGATGGTGCTGGATGTTGGGTCCCTGCCCAGCTCAGCTGCTGGTTCCCCTGTTTTAGGCAACCACGGGGGGCCCCATAAATCTGATTGTTATCCTGTTCCCTTTTTGCGTGAATGTTTGGAAATCGAAGAGTTACTCGGGTTCTTTTTCTTAATGTTCGTTTTGGAGCACTTTAGAGTGGAATCGCCATGACAACCCATAAGTCTCAAGGAATTAGACCAATTTTCGGCCCAAGGAGATATTGCCTGTTTGCTTTCCAGTCTCTGCTGCCCCTGGCCATGGTTTCTCTGTTGGCCGTTCAACTATTCATGATCGAGAGCGCCACTTTTGCCCAGTCCACTGTGTTATTCGGTTCTCAATCTGTCGCGCCCTCTCAGGATTCGGACAGTCCCGGCTCAGCGGAAGCGTTTCCCGTTACTGCCAGTTCCAACGCGCAGCTCACTGCAGTTATGCTCTATGTGGACACGCCCTCTTCGGCGAGACAGATTACAGTCGGTATATATTCAAATGCCCGCAGCCGTCCCAATGCCCTTCTAGCTCAAGGCAGTATCTCCACACCTCAGTCTGGGACCTGGAACACGATCCCGGTTTCCCCCATTAATGTCACCTCAGGCACTTCTTATTGGATTGCCCTTTTTTCCACTAGCGGAACGCTCTACTTCCGTGACGCGACCACCCGTGGTTGTTCGAGCATATCAAGTGCTCAAAGCAATCTGACCGCTTTGCCCACAACTTGGAGTTCCGGTTCCTCCTGGGACAGCTGCCAACTCTCCGCTTACGGCTCAGGAACACTTACCCCTTCGCAACCCATCCTTGCCGTTAGTCCATTGAACTTGGCCTTCACCGCCGCTCAGGGCGGACTGAACCCAAGCGCGAGCACTGTAGCTGTCTCCAACTCGAGCACGGGCGCACTCACTTTCACGGCATCTTCGGATTCCCCTTGGTTGTCTGTATCTCCGTCCAGTGGTACAGCCCCGCAAAGTCTTTCGGTTACTGCTTCGGTGGCTTCGCTGACTGCGGGCAACTACTCTGGCAACATCAACGTCACAGCAACAGGAGCTCAGGGCTCTCCGCAAGCGGTGGCTGTTACCTTCATTGTTTCAGCGCCTCCGCCGCCCGTTCCCTCTTTGGCTTCTATCTCGCCGACTACCGTCGTGGCTGGCACTTCGGCATTCGTGCTAACAGTGAACGGAGGCAGTTTTGTCAGCGGAGATACCGTTCTTTGGAATGGCTCCGCGCTGAACACGACTTTCGTGTCTGCGACGCAGTTGAGTGCAGCCGTGCCCGCCATTTTGATCACGACCCCGGGGTCAGCCTCAGTCACAGTGCAGGCACCGGGCGGAGCCACCTCAAACTCTCTTGGCTTCAGCGTCACCGCTCCCACTCCATCCCTGAGTTCCATTTCGCCGGCGACCGCTGTGGCCGGAGGCACGACCTTGGCACTAACGGTGACCGGCAGCGGTTTCGTCAGCGGCGACACCGTTCTATGGAATGGTTCCGCGCTGAGTACGACATTCGGGTCGGCGACGCAGTTAAGTGCGACCCTGCCTGCCAGTTTACTCACGACCCCGGGGTCAGCCTCAGTCGCGGTGCAAGCGCCGGGCGGCGCCACCTCGAACTCTCTTGGCTTCAGCATCACCGCTCCCACCCCATCCTTGATTTCCATCTCGCCGACGACAGCCTTGGCCGGTGGAGCGTCATTCACATTAACAGTGAACGGCAGCAGTTTTGTCAGCGGAGATAGTGTTCTGTGGAATGGTTCCGCGTTGACTACAACATTCGTGTCAGCGACGCAGTTAAGCGCGGCAGTGCCCGCGAGCCTGATCACCTCTACAGGCACAGCTTCGGTCAGTGTGCAAGCTCCTGGCGGAGCCACCTCGACCTCTCTTAACCTCAGCATTATTGCTCCCACTCCATCCATAACTTCCATCTCGCCGCCCACAACTGTGGCTGGTGGGGCCGCTTTCACGCTAACGATAACTGGAACCAGTTTTGTCAGCGGAGATAGTGTCTTGTGGAATGGTTCCGCGCTGAGCGCGACATTCGTGTCAGCGACGCAGTTGAACGCGGCCGTGCCCGCCAGCCTGATCGCCTCTGTGGGCACAGCCTCGGTCACCGTGCAAGACCCCGACGGGGCCACCTCGAATTCCGCCAGCTTCACGATCGCCTCGGCCACCCCTGTGATTCTCATCGGCTCTCAGGTTATACAAAGCGGTCCCGATTCCGATTCTTCGGGTCAATCGGAGGCCTTCCAAGCTCTAGCCGCCTATTCTGGAGTTTTGAATTCCCTTGTCGTCTATCTGGATAATTCCACCACTGCCAAGACGCTCTTCGTTGGACTCTATTCCGACTCAGGCGGTCATCCTGGCACTTTGTTGACTCAGGGAAGTAGCACGACTCTTACCTCTGCTGCCTGGAATACCGTTCCGGTTCCTGCCGTCAACATAACAACTGGCACTCCTTACTGGATGGCGGTTCTAGGCACCGGCGGCACGATACGCGTCCGCGATGGCTCTGGCTGCACCAGTGTCAGCAGTACGCAGTCGAATCTCTCATCTTTGCCGGCTAACTGGTCCAGCGGTTCATCTTGGCCGACTTGTCCTCTCTCTGCTTATGGATATGGAACATCAAGTTCTGGCGGCAGCGGTGGCTCCTTCTCTATTTCGGGGACCATCACGCCTACCGCCGGTGGAAGTGGCGCAAGTGTCACTCTCAGCGGTTCTTCCAGCGCATCCACTACTACCAGTGGATCTGGCACGTTCTCCTTTACCGGCCTGACGAACGGGAACTACGTCGTCACTCCGAGCAATCCGGGATACACCTTCGTTCCTCCGAGCCAGGCCGTCACCATCAACGGGGCGATTCAAGTCGGCGTCAATTTCACTGCGGCGCCAGCGCCCGTTACCTACAGTCTCTCGGGAACCATCAGCCCCGCCTCGGTCGGGGCAGGCGCCATAGTGACGTTGAGCGGACCAGCTTCGGCGAGCACAACAGCGGATTCCGGCGGGAATTTCAGCTTTACCTTGCTAAACAATGGTACATATACAATCACCCCCAGCAGCACCACGGCAACGTTCAACCCGCTGAGTCAGAGTGTCACCATCAACGGAGCAAGCGTCAGCGGTGTCGGCTTCACGGCTACCGCCACCTCGACGGTGCTCTTTTTCGATGATTTTACGGGTAACACTCTTGACTCAACGGCGTGGACAGTCATCTCGCGCCATGGCGAGTACGCACAGAACGAAACGGAATGCAATATTCCTCAGCAAGTCTCGGTTGCCAACAGCCTGCTGACAATAACCGCCGCAGTTGGACCCGCTATTTGCGGGGATTTCAATCCCGATGGGAGCGTGCGGACTCCCCCCTCGTCCTGGCCTTACATAACAGGCGATGTGCAGTGGAATACCCTGAATTTCACGTACGGCACAGTGACCATTCGAGCGGCGATTCCCCCGCAGGCAACTTCGCTCTGGCCAGGCATCTGGCTGCTTGGCAACAATTGCCAGACCACGAACAAGTACTCCGGCGACACGGGATTTGGCGGTTGCCCAAACCTGGGGCAGAGCGGCTACACCGAAATCGACATGGTCGAGTGCTACGGATCAGGGTGGTGCCAATTTCACCTTGCCAACCCAGGCTTCGGCATCGGGAACGGTTGCGACGCGACCTATCCGGTGGACACAAACTTCCACGTATTTCAAACGGTTTGGACACCCACAAGCATTAAGCAGTACATGGATGGCGTGCTCGAAACGACTTGCAATCAGAGCCCCGCTAATCCCATGTTTCTCATTATGCAGATTCAGACTGGAGGCGCGGGAGGAACGCCAAACAACACGCTTCTACCTGCAAATCTGCAAGTGGATTACGTCAAAGTCACTCAGCCCTAGCCCAGCGGCCCGACGAACCTATAACTGAAACGATTACTCTGAACACAAGGGTCGCACTGCGGGAGAACTTTCAGCCTGCGGGCCCCGTTGTGCTCAATGTGACCAACACTCTTATCGGTTCGGCGCATGGCCCTCACTTGTTTCGTTGTATGGCCGGTCGTCACCCCCTGAATCAAAAAGCCATGAACTACAAGTTGGACTTAGCTAAACCTTTTAAATTCTGCTTCTTATCGTCTAACAACCGTTCCTTCATGGTAAGCGTCCGAAGTTGACCGTCTTGACGGCGGATTATGTTAAGGGAGCAAGTTCTGAGGCGAGGTTCCAGGGCAAGAGTTCTTCGATGCGGTTGATGGGGTGATCG
>JBKQNQ010000394.1:0-3225 GCA_052145875.1 Thiobacillaceae bacterium | reverse complement strand
GAAGACTATTTTGGACGAGGCGCCGACAACAGTTCGTTTTTCTACATTCCTATCAACGTGCCGGGAGGCACCGGCCCCAATCTCGGCCGCTTCGGTACCCTGGGCCGCGACACCTTTCGCGGACCAGGTTTTCATCAATACGATATTTCCTTGATTAAGAACACTCCCCTGGGGCACAGGGGAAATGGTGAACTCGGCATCCTCCAGTTTCGCGCCGAGTTCTTTAACGTATTCAATATCGTCAATTTCGGCCTCCGGCTTTTCAATTTCCAGCATCCTGTTTACATCGCTGTACCAGCGCGGCACAGCGTATCGCACCGCTAACTGCTCCGCCATGATTGGCTCAAGGTCGCAGACCGCGACCAATTCTGCCGCCGGGATTTTTCTGATCTCTTCCACATGTGCATCGGCGATCTTGCCACATCCGACGATTGCAACTCTAAGACGCATGATTCTTTCCTTCCCATCGACAGAGGGGACCCGACAACACCCCGATCTTCCCTGGCTCCCAACTCAGACCCTGAGAAGACAGTTATCCGCGCACACGTGCGACATCCGCAAGACAAAGCGCGAGAACCTATCAATAAGAATAAGCCACTCGCTGGCTTGGGAGATCGAGAGGAACCTCTCTTGGCGATAGTGAACATGCTTGTTTACAGAGGTTGAAACTAGTTGCTTGGGCGCTCAGGCTTGCGCGGCCTGGCTGAAGGAGGGGTCACTTCAGTTTCCTGCAGCTTGTACAAGAGGGATCTGTAGCTGATGTTGAGCCATTTGGCCGTTTTCCGGCGGCTCCATCCGTTTGCCTGTAGAACTTTGAGAATGATATCCCTCTCAAGGCCCCGCGTGGCGGCTTTGGTGATTTCCTTGAGCGAGACCGGGTTGGCCAGGTCGATCTGGGGTGAACCCAAGGGCGCAGAAACGGGGACCAGTTCAGCGACTAGAGCTTCCTCGTCGCCCATCAGAACATAGGTGCGGATCAAATTTTCCAATTGGCGGATGTTTCCGGGCCAACTGTATCGCTGCATCACGCGCATGGCTTCGCGCGAGAGCGGTTTTGGCTCTACGCGATATGCCTTGCCATGTTCCTCAAGAAAGTGGTCGATCAGCATGGGCAGATCAATCGCTCGCTCTCGCAACGGCGGCAAATCGATGGTCACCGCATTGATGCGGTAGAAAAAGTCCAGGCGGAAACTGCCTTCCTCAGTCTGTTGCCTGAGATTTCCAAGTGCTGCGCAGATCAGCCTTGTGTTGACTACCCTCGACTCCTGCGCACCTACCCGCATGAAGGTTCCATCCTGGAGCACCTGCAACAACTTGGCTTGAATCGATAGATCCAGACCGCCCACTTCATCCAGGAACAGGGTGCCCAAGTGAGCCAGCTCTACACGGCCGCGCTTGGTGGCGTACGCGCCCGTGAACGCTCCCTTCTCATACCCAAAGAGCTCAGACTCGATAAGGGAGTGCGGGATTGCCGGACAGGTGACATTGACCCAGGATCCATGTGCGCGATTGGACTGAGCATGCAGTAGCCTGGCCAGAATCTCCTTGCCCGTGCCGCTCTCGCCCTGCACGAGAACCGGCACCGTCGTATCCGCGATACGATCAAGCTTTTCGCGAGCAGCAGCCATCACTGCGGAGCGTCCGAAGATCACATCCATCGGCGGCAGATCGTGAACATTCACTGACCAGGAGGCACGCGCAAGAGCCATTTTCAATCCGTTTCAGGGGGAAAGTATCTATGGAAACAATGTTGCAACTTTCGGGCCACACTTGGGGCAAGAACAGCGCCAAAATCACACGAAAGTAACCAGCAAATTAACCCTAAAGTGATAGAGTCCGGCTTTTCCTCAACCCGCATTCCCACTGGTGATACGGATTGTGTAAAACCGTGCGCAAAAAGCGAAAACATTTACCACTTACGATGGTAAGATGTTGTTTCACGGCTTCACTTTTGGGCTCCCCGTTCACTCGTTTCGTTCACTCGTTTATTGAGCTGATCCACACGACGGCGGTTTTTTGGCAGCCCGCAGTATGACGCCATTCAAATCGTACGAGTTTCCCCCGCCCTCGATTTGTGACGCATGGTACTGGCCTCGTCTAAGAATGCTATGGCGCGCGCGGGAGAAGCAACGATGTCAAGAATGCATAGGGAAACGTCAGTGAAGGCACAGGCAAAGCGCAATCCGCAAATTGCTGTTCTCGACGGTGATCCAGCCATCCTGGATTACCTGAACGAGATTCTTGCGGATCGTTACGCCGTTAGCTTGTTTTCCGATGCCGCAAAATTCAACCAGAGCCTGCGAGAGTCACCTGCTCCGGACCTGCTCCTGCTTGACTGGAATATCGTCGAAAACGACTCGGAGGAAAATGCCCTCGGCCTGCTTGGCAGAGTCCGGGCATCCAAGCCCGCGCTGCCGGTCATCATGTTCGCCTGTTCAGCCGAGTTGAAAGAAGTGGTGGCGGCCACACAGATGGGCGCAGCCGACGTGATTCTGAAGCCATTCAGGAAGAGCGATATTGACGCGATTCTGGAGCAGTACCTGAGGGAATCTGACAAGAAGACGCCTGAAGCCGACGTGGAAGAGATTCCCCTGAACGAGAACACGTCCTTTGTGAGGACGTGCAAGCGCATGCGGGAGATCGAATCGCAATGCGCGCTGGTGGCCCGCGCGGACATCCCCGTCCTGATCCTTGGGGAGAGCGGCACGGGAAAAGAAGTGGCGGCGATGCTGATTCACAAGCTTTCGGCGCGCAGCCAGCGAAGCTTTCTGAAGGTCAATTGCGCGGCCATGCCGGCCGATCTGCTGGAGAGCGAACTTTTCGGTTACGAGCAGGGTGCTTTTACCGGCGCCGTCAAGTCAAAACCCGGCAAGTTCGAGATCTGCAATAACGGCACAATCCTGCTGGACGAGATCGCCGAGATGCCGACGGTTTTGCAGGCCAAGCTGCTGCAGGTGCTGCAGGACGGCAGCTTCTCACGCTTGGGGAGCCGGACCAGCGTCAAGGTGGATGTGAGGGTGATTGCAGCAACCAACGTCGACATCAAGGCGGCCATTGCTCAAAAGACATTTCGCGAGGATCTGTACTACCGTCTCAACGGATTCACCCTGAAGATGCCTCCACTGCGCGAGCGCACTGAAGAGATTCCGGTTCTCTCAAAGCACTTCATGCGCAAGGTCGCGGCCAAGTATGAGTGCGATCCGCTGCCCATCTCGCCGGTCCTTC
>JBKQNQ010000393.1:0-2871 GCA_052145875.1 Thiobacillaceae bacterium | reverse complement strand
CCTGATCGCCTCCGGTATTTACCCATTTCTTCAGCACCATAACGCGCCCGCAGTCACACGCGAACAGTTGCTACGCGTACACACCGAAGCGCATCTCATCCGTCTTAAAACCGCGTCGCCCAAGGAGGGTTTGGTGGCCCTTGATCCTGATACCTGGATGAATCCCCACACGTTGGATGCGGCTTATCACGCCGCCGGCGCAGTGGTGCTCGCCACCGATCTGGTGATGGCAGGCGCAGTCGAAAATGCATTCTGCAACGTGCGACCGCCGGGCCATCATGCCACTCGAACTGACGCGATGGGCTTCTGTTTTTTCAATAATGTCGCGGTTGGCGTGGCTCATGCCCTCGCAAAACATGACATCGACCGCATTGCCATTCTGGATTTCGACGTGCATCACGGCAATGGCACCGAGGACATCTTCAAGGACGACGCGCGGGTACTGCTTTGCTCCACCTTCCAGCACCCCTTGTACCCGTTCAGCGGCGCCAGGAGTGGTAGCCCCCACGTCATTAACGTGCCGCTTGCCGCCTATTCGGGTGGCGAAACGTTTCGCGCCGCCGTGACCCATGCCTGGCTGCCCGCCTTGCTCGCCTTCAAGCCCGAGTTCATCTTCATTTCAGCCGGCTTCGATGCCCATCAGGAAGATGATTTGGCCAGTCTTAACCTGGTGGAAGCCGATTTTGCCTGGGTTACCCGACAAATCAAGCTCGCGGCATCCAGCTACGCCCAAAAGCGGATTGTTTCAACTTTGGAAGGCGGGTATGCGCTGCACGCCTTGGCGAGAAGTGTCGCGGCCCATGTCAAGGTGCTCAGCGATCTGTAGTCCCCTTGGTTGCTTTTGGCCGCACCGGTTGCTTGGCGCTCTGCTGCACCGCTGCGAACATTACCGCGCAACCGGCGAACCTGCCGTCCCGCCGGCCTATCCCTGTTCAGATGGCATGAAGGGAGGCACCCGGGTTGCGTGAGTGATCAAAAGGAATTCGCACCGACCCATTGTTTCGATGCCGATCGGCCACGTGGGTTCGGACCAACAGGCGCCGCCGCATCTATCGTTCGCACGGTGGTTCACCTTGCCGATAGCTGGTTATTTCGGCCAACAGCAGTCTCACGAGCTCGGCCAATTCTTTCGCCCTGACCAGCGCATCGGGACTCCCCGCCCGCGCGCTCATCTCCGTCTTGCTGGCGACCTCAAACACCTGCGGCGCCTCCAGATTACTGGCCGTGCCCTTAATGCCGTGAGCAATGAATTCCACGGCCTTTAGGTCGGCTGCCTGAATGGCAGCGTGTAGCTTTTCCGGTATTTCCGCGTGTGACGAACCGGCGAGGTCCAGCAGCTTGTCGACAAACGCGGGGCGGTTACCGTAACGCCGCGCCAAGGCCATCGAGTCGATCACAGGAGTTGACCGCGGCGCGACCCAAACTTCATCCCGCGTCGAAGTCGATGGATTCGCGACCAAGGGGCCGCGCTTGCCCCCGGTATCGGGATGAGCGAAGATGCTTGAATCCCAGGACGTGTGCTTCCGGATAATATTCACGAGGGAATCCACGTCGATCGGCTTTGTCGCACAGTCCACCATGCCTGCTGCGAGGCATTTTTCCCGTTCGTCGGCCAAGGCACGGGCAGTCACCCCGATGATGGGTAGATTCGGCGCCATGACGCGAATGCGACGCGTGGCCTCATAGCCGTCCATGACCGGCATCTGCACATCCATCAGCACAACGTCGAAGGCCGTTACCCCGGCCTCTTCAAGGCGATCGAGCGCCTGTTTGCCATTGCTGGCAAGGACCACATGAGCGCCCTCGTGAGCCAGAATATCCTCCAGGACAAGTTGATTGACCTCGACATCCTCGGCGGCCAAGACGTTTAAGTTCGCCAATCGTGGGCCTTGCTCAGGCAAATGGCTATCACGGACTGCAAGTCTGGGTTCGACGGAGGGGAACGGAAGGCGGAGCATAAACACAGAACCCTCCCCCAACTGGCTCTTCACGCTGATCTCCCCATCCATCATCTCAACAAGCTTCTTGGAAATGGCAAGGCCTAAACCGGTGCCACCAAAGCGGCGGGTCGTCGATGCATCGGCCTGTTCAAACGGCGCGAACAAGCGGGCAATTTGTGTTTCCGTCATCCCGATGCCCGTGTCCTTAACCTCGATTGTCAGCGTATCGCGTTCCGAGCGGGCTGAAAGCGTGACTTCGCCGCGCTCGGTGAACTTCACTGCATTGCTTAGGAGGTTGACCAGGATCTGTTCCAACCGCAAGGGATCCCCTTGAACCCACTCTGGCAGATTCGACGCCATCTCAGAGGAGAACGGCAAGCCCTTGGCGCTTGCGCGCCATTCGACTACCGCTATCGCGTGCCGGATCGTGTCGGCAAGACGAAATGGCCGGGATTCAACGCCCAACTTGCCCGCATCGATCTTGGAAAAATCCAGAATGTCATTGATGATATCGAGCAGCATCTGGCCGGAGTCCAGAATCCGATTGAAGTGCGACTGCGCGGCGCGGCCCTGGCTGTCGCGACGTCCAATCTGCGCGAAGCCGAGCACGGCGTTCAATGGCGTGCGAATCTCGTGGCTCATGTTAGCCAGGAATTCACTTTTCACCCGGGCCATGCGCTCGGCTTCCAGGCGCGCTGCTTCCAACTCAGCGGTGCGCTTTAACACCAAGTCTTCCAGGTGAGTCTGGTACTCGCTGAGGCTCTGTTCTGCATGCGTGCGGCTGATGAGACCGGCCAGAACATTGGTCACGGAGGATATAAATTGCTCTTTCAGCTCGTCGCGTGCAAATCCAGGCGGCAGATACAGTACCAGGACGCCCAGTAGCTGAGCGTCCGAGACGATCGGCACACTATAGTGGCCATGGTCGGGC
>JBKQNQ010000392.1:0-3543 GCA_052145875.1 Thiobacillaceae bacterium | reverse complement strand
CTGCGAGTCCCGGACCGTCAAGCAGAATGGCCGCGCGGCGTTCCGCATTCAGTGAAGGCCATTTAGTCGCAGCCTGAGCCGGTGCGGCCCTGCCGTTGGGCTGCCACGCGCAAGCCAGTGCGTTTTGAACGGCTGCCACGATTTCAGAGCGCGGGACATTGCGCCCGCAACTGGCAACTTGAGTTTCGAGCAAGCGCACTATCTCGCCGGCGGGCAGGTGGGCGTGAAGCTGCCGGGCCACGCGGAAAAGCCAGGGGTGAACACCTTCACCGGCACGCGGGGGGCTGGCGATCAGATCGTGCAGGAATGGCGGGAATTCGCGCGTCATGGCCAGCGGTCAAATTTGAGTTGCAAGCGACGGGGGCGTGTGACAGTCTTTGGATGGTTGGAGCCGTGGGGCTTTGCACCCCATGCACCGCAGGTGGAAATCCGGGCGCAGCACTTTGCCGGCCCCATCCGTTCTTTCGGCGCACCTTGCTTGGTCGTGAGGCGCACCGGTTCGTTCGGCGGGTTCATTCTTCGCCCCGTCTTAAGCAACGGCAGCGGCTTCGATGGCCTCGATGTCCTCGATTCTGTACCTCAGCCGCCTTCGATTGAATCGAACAGGCCGCAGGTTTTTCATTCGTTGGATGGTGTGCGGGCAGCACTGCCACCTCGATGCCAACTCCTGCCTAGTCAGCAGAACCCGAATCCGCCGCTGGGCGCTTGGGTCGAGCGGCACGTGCTTAGTTTTGAACTCTTTGCGGGAAAGGCCAGCGGGGCGCTGGTTGGTTTGGGTAGCTTCACCACTGCCCGTCGGTTTTGACTCGATAGAATTGTCCATATCGAGTCTTAACAATATGCACGTTTCCGCTTCTTCCAACAACTAAGACGGTAGAAACTACGCCGCTGGTTTCTACAAGTCGGAGGGTGCCGCGATGTCCCTGAGTGCTTCCTTTAGACTGTCACCAGCGAGGGCCTTGAAAGCTTTTTTCAGGCTGTCATCAATGACCTGTCTCTTAACGAGGCTTGGAGTTTGCTTAGCGATGTCGAGCTTGAGGTGACTGATGAGGGGCTCAAACGAGTCGCGGTTGGCTTCCCACTGCTCATCTACCCAGACCTTCGCGACGGACCACCATTCATCTGCATTTTCGGGGGTCATCTCATCACCGAGAGCACACAGCCTTGTGGCCCAAGGCGTGATTTTTCCGTCGCGTGCAAACTGACACCACACGCCATTTTCGTGCCACTCACGCAGTCTGTACAGGAGCCATGCAGCCGCCCTCTTGAATGGGGATGCGCGCCTGTCGCCGAGGTATCTCAATTCGGCGGGGGCATCCTGGCCTAGGTGAATGTTGGAAAGGTAAGCCTTGGTTTTATCCCAGCCTTCCAACGTAGGCTGGCGGCGGCCCTTGCCCGCCTGCTTTGCGCCAAGTCGCAAGAGGACTGGCCAATAATTCTTGCGCCTCGCGGCGCGTTCAATCCTTAGCCTCTCGCCAAACGAGTCGGAGCGGGCGAGGTCTGCGAGGAAATTTGCTGCTGTAATCGCCATTACCGCTAAGTCCTCGGCGGCGTTTTCTAAACCCCTGTGGGCCAGTCTCGGGTACATGGTCCGCTCAGCTAATTCCAGTAGCGCCCACCAAATCTGGTCCGTGACATCCCCGGTCGCTAGGTCCCTAAAGCGTTGACGCTCGCTACGGGATTTCTCCACGAGTAAGCGCAAGCCTCGCACATCGCCAGGGGGGCCGACCGCACAGAGGCCCAGAAATAGCGGTGGCGCGCCCGTCTTTGCGCGACGTTTTGGCCCATCGACTTTCGCCGCGGTTCTTTGACGCCATGTTTTGGGGTTCGCATGTTTAGGGGCGGTATTAGGGGCCTGCCTGACCTTCTGTTGTGTGGCGGCTGTGCTGCCGTTTTTCGCAGCCGCTTTCCTCGCCTCAGCCGTGCGCTGCTTCATTCCTGCGCCTCCTGAGCGGCGGGACCGTCCAACAACTTGGATACTTGGAAGACGGCGGGCTGCTTTTTGTCAACGTAGTACTCGCGGGTCAGATTGATTGAACTGTGGCGCAAGGCCACGCTGGCCGCGAAGATTCCGGCCTGGGCGCAAATCTGTGAGCCGAATTCCTTCCGCAGAGCATGAAGCGCGTTGCGGGATTTGATGCCCTTGCCGCGCAACCACGTTACCAGTTCCTTGAAATGGTGATTGCACCGGTAGTGATGATACCTGACTGACTCCGGCCTAGGCTCGACGGGGGACTCGATGACGAAGGGCGAGCCCTTGCCCGGTTTGGGCATATAGGATTTCAGGATTTCGAGCAAGCCGGGGTCAACGTCAACGTCCGCCTCGGATTCGGCAGATTTGGTGCTGCCGTGTTCGGTGGTTTCAACGCGGATTGTGTTCCGATGCCACTGGACTTGATTCCATTCCAGCTTGTCTATTTCATTACGGCGCAGGCCAGCGCCCAGGGCCAGCAAGATGATCTTGAACAATTCCGGGCGCGGGTTGGCGGGCTGGTTCTCGCCCTGGATTCCTTCCGCCAGTTCCCGCTTGGCTGCGGTCAGGAGCAAGGCAGGCTCAATTTCCGACTTATAACGGGACCTGCCGACTTCCGGCAGCGTGACACCTTCAAAGGGCAAGGGCGAGGGCAACCGCAAGGTCAGGTGCTTGCGAATGTCCGGCGTGAATAGCGCCTTGCTGCCGCGCAGGATGCTGTTGACGGTTACGCCGGCTCGTTTGAGTTGTAACGGGCTTGTGCTCGCCGCCTTCAGCTCGCGGACCTTCCAGTCGTTGACCCGATCAGGGGTGAGGCGGTCGAGGCGGACCGTGTGAACCCTGTCGAGCCATTCCTTGTGCCCGCCGTTGACGTAATCGTACTTGGCCTTCCCCCCGTCTATGTTGAACACGCCGGCCACAAGCGAGCGGAATTTCTTGGCGTAGATTTCGTACGTAACGGGCTTCAAGCCGCTTACGGCCTTAACCTGATCGAGAAACTCGCCCACGGTGCAGCCGTCCTTGGAGACCTGCATATCGGGCTTGAACTCGTCGAGCGTTGCCTGCCAGCCCTTGGAAATCAGGGACAGGTAGATTTTGCGTGCCTTCTCTGCGGCAGCGGCCTTGTTTGGTGTCCCGGTGTTGAACCATTCGCGCCGCCCCAGGTGCGCGACGCGGACATACCAATCCGGTATCTCCACTTCACGGCCTTCGCTGTCGAGGTAGGTGCGCTTGATGAGCCGGGGCGCCCAATAGTCCACGTGCGACTTGCCAACGTGTCGGATTGTTTGGGTGACTAACTGGGCCATTTGCTGGGCCACTTCTGGGCCACTTTGCTTATTCTGAACTGTCATAAACTATCCTTTCGTCAGTTGCGATTTAGCCTGTCATTACTGCATTAAACCCGCGCCACTACTGAATGGAAATGAATTTGACAGAAAAGTTGTGAACTGTCAAGGGGAGAACTAACAAGCCTTTGGTCGGGGGTTCAAATCCCTCCTCTGGCACCAGATTACCTACGGGAAAAGCCTCTAGGATTTCACCAATTAATAGCCTTGACCGCCGTCCACAGT
>JBKQNQ010000391.1:0-3565 GCA_052145875.1 Thiobacillaceae bacterium | reverse complement strand
CCCGGGCTACGGATTTCTCTCCGAGAATGCGGATTTCGCCGAGCGTGTAGAGTCCTCCGGCTTTGTTTTTATCGGCCCGCGGCCCGAATCGATCCGGCTGATGGGCGACAAGGTCGCGGCCAAGGATGCCATGAGGGCGGCCAACGTGCCCTGCGTGCCAGGCTCCGATGGTGCACTCCCGGACAACCCCGACGAAGTCCTGCGCATCGCTCACGAGGTCGGTTACCCTGTCCTGATTAAGGCCGCAGCCGGTGGCGGAGGCCGTGGCATGCGTGTGGTCCATGTGGAAGCGGCGTTGATCAACGCGGTCCAGGTGACGCAGGGGGAAGCGCTGGCGGCGTTCGGGAATTCGACCGTCTACCTTGAAAAATACCTTCAGAACCCGCGCCATATAGAATTCCAGGTATTGGCCGACGAACACGGCAACGCAATCCACCTAGGCGAGCGCGACTGCTCGATGCAACGGCGCCACCAGAAAGTGATCGAAGAGGCGCCCGCGCCCGGTCTAGACCCCAAGCTACGTGAGAAGATTGGTGAGCGCTGCGCTGAAGCATGTCGGACGATTGGCTATCGCGGCGCGGGGACCTTCGAGTTCCTCTATGAAAATGGCGAGTTCTACTTCATCGAAATGAATACCCGGGTCCAGGTCGAACACCCTGTGACCGAACTGGTGACCGGCGTGGATATCGTGCAGGAGCAACTCTACATTGCAACCGGCGAGCCCTTGCGCTACAAGCAAAAGGATATCAAGCTGAAAGGTCACGCCGTCGAGTGCCGCATCAATGCCGAACATCCGTATACGTTTATGCCTTCCCCCGGCCGCCTCACCGCCTGGCATCCACCCGGCGGGCCCGGCATTCGTGTCGACTCCCATGTCTACTCAGGCTACTTCGTGCCACCAAATTACGATTCCATGATTGCCAAGGTGCTGGCCTACGGGGCCACTCGAGACCAGGCCCTGGCCCGAATGCGTGGCGCGCTGACGGAGATGATCGTCGATGGCATCCAGACCAACATCGCCCTGCATCGTGAATTGATGGACGATGCACCGTTCACCCAGGGTGGCACGAGCATTCATTATCTTGAAAAGAAACTCGCCAAGGACAAGGAAGCTAAGGAAGGCTAATTTGGCTTGGCAATCCATTCGCATCACCGTCAGTGCAAGGCACGCCGAGGCGCTGTCGGATTCGCTGATTGAATTGGGCGCCCTCTCAGTGACGCTCGAAGATGCCGATGCCGGCACGGTGGATGAAACCCCACTGTTTGGCGAACCTGATTTTCCAGATGCGGGCCTGTGGGATACCTGCGTGGTCGTCGCCCTGCTGGAACCCGAATGTGACGCCTGCGTGATCCTCTACGCGGCAGCAAACAAAGCCGGTATGGATAGAGTGCCGGCCTTTACGGGGGAACATGTCGCGGAGCAGGATTGGGTGAAACTGACTCAATCCCAGTTTGACCCAATCCCCGTTTCAACCCGGCTTTGGATCGTGCCCACCTGGCACACCCCGCCGGACGGATCTGCCATAAACGTGATCCTCGATCCGGGCCTCGCCTTCGGTACCGGGTCACATCCGACTACCCGGCTCTGCCTGCAGTGGCTGGACCAACATATTCAGGGTGGGGAATCGGTGCTCGATTACGGTTGTGGCTCAGGCATTCTGGCAATCGCAGCCTACAAGCTCGGTGCAGCAAAGGTCTGGGGCGTGGACATCGACCGTCAGGCGGTCGAGGCGGCACGTTACAATGCGATCCAGAACGATGTTGTGGCAGAATTTTACCTGCCCGAGGTTGCCCCCCATGAACAGGCTGATATCGTAGTGGCAAACATCCTCACCAATCCGCTAAAGGCGATGGCATCACCCCTTACGCGCCTCGTTCGGCCGGGCGGCCATCTCATCCTGTCAGGCATCCTCGACAATCAGACCCGCGACGTCGAATCGGTCTACCTGGCCGCGTTCAATTTTGAAGCTCCGGCGGTCGACGCGGGCTGGGCGCGGCTGGCCGGAATCAAGCGATGACCCTGCGCACCACCTGTTCTGAGTGCCATTCGGTGTTCCACATATCAGAGCAGCAGCTCGCTGCCGCTGACGGCTGGGCGCAATGTGGCGTCTGTGGGGCGCCTTTCGATGCGTTGGGCAGCATGCCGGATGAAGCGCGCGGACACTACCTGTCTCATCCCGAATCCGCCCCGATTTCCAAAACGGTGGCAGGAGTACCGGTGCCCGCGCCACCCGAACCGATTGCGCCCCCTCCGCCGGTAGCGGTCGTCTTGGCTGATACCACGGTAACGGAACCCCTCACTGAGCCTGTCACGGAGGTCCATCTCGCCCCTAAGCCCACCGCAGAAGCGCCGGCGCAGGGTGTCAGTCTGCCGGGGTTGGAGCGACGCTTTGCGGCAGAAACTGAACGCCAGTCACACTCGGCCCTACCGTCAATAATCATTCTCGACCCCGATGCCGAGGTTCCAGAGGACTTCGGCCCCCTGCCCGAGATTCCAGCGCTCAGCGATTATCCCTATGGCTTGCACGTCCACGAACTTGAAGATGACGATGATGACGAAGGCGAAGCTGAGGCCGCGGCGCCGGCCGTCGCCATAGTCTCCCGACCGATCCCCGGCGAAGCCAGCTTTGTGCCCCCGCAAGAGCCCAGCAAGAAATGGCCCCTCTGGGCCTGGATCACCGTATTCTTGCTAATCCTTTTGCCCCTCGGCCAACTTGCTTATTTTCTGCGCGACCCCCTCGCAGCCCGCTATCCCGAATTGCGGCCGCTGCTCTCGACTGCCTGCACTGCACTTGGCTGCAGGATGGGCCTGCCGCAAGATGCTGATCAAATCAAGATTTTGGGCTCAGACCTGCAAGCGGATCCAAATAATAGCAAGCGTCTTACCCTCACGTTGACGTTGGCCAATCAGGCAACCTACCAACAGGCTTGGCCCATGCTGCAACTCACCCTTAACGACACCAATGACACGGCCCTCGCCCGACGTGTCTTTGCGCCCAGCGAATACCTTAACCATCCGGGCATGATGGAAGCCGGTATGCCCCCCCTGAGTGAAACACCGCTCAGCCTGCATCTGGAAGCGAAAGACCTAAACGCATCGGGGTTCCGCGTCGAGGTGTTCTATTGAGCGGTAGCAGTTATTCCGAACGCCGGATGGCTCATTTTCAGCATCGCGGCAAAGTCACAGCCGATGCCTTGGGACCCATCATTCATCAGCGGCGGCTCGACCGCAGTCCGGACGCGATGCAGGTTTCCGTTGGAGACCGGCGCCGTCAAATTGGGGCAACCTGAAGCGGAGTAGTTAAGCCCCGCCAACGATTACGTTTCAGCGCCCGTTACAGCGACTGGTTTTGACGCCGGCGGCCAGTTTGAAGGATAATTCTGGCGGTCGGGAGAGAGCACGCTCGTGCCGCCGAAGGCGCAATTACCCATAACCGCTCAGGCAAACGGAACCGGCCGTAAATAAATCTCTGGAGAGCGCCTGTCCCTTGCTCAAGCGACGAGGCCACCGAAGGGGCACGGGGGGCGACCCTCCAATCTCTCAGGTACCAAGGACAGAGGGGTG
>JBKQNQ010000390.1:0-5406 GCA_052145875.1 Thiobacillaceae bacterium | reverse complement strand
TTCGTGGCGGTTATTCATTGCTCATAGGGATTTTTTCGCGTCTTCGCGTGAAAGACTGTCTTTTCGCAGCAGGCCCGTAGGATGGGTGGAGCGAAGCGCAACCCATCGAGCCTTTTCGTAACAGAGGCGTTCGATAATTCCAAAAAGCCGGTGGCCTGCTTCGAGGGGCCGGGGTCGATCTTTAGAGAGCACAGAGAAAAGAAAACGGGCTTGCAGGAAAAACCGGAAGGAAACGGGGGAGTGGCCTGCAGTTGTTCGTTCAACTGTTTTTCTCCGCGCCCTCTGTGTCTCTGTGGTGACGCTTACACGATCTATCTCGAGATGGAAGGGGGGCGCCGGTGTCTGTTGTTTCACAGAGAGGAACAATTCTTTGACTCAACAATCGAACCCCACAACCGCAGCCACGAACCAGCTTGTCGCATTGGAACAGATGCGGCTCTTCCAGCGGAACACCCCCGTCAGCCAAGCCATGACATTTTTGACCGCGTGTTTGATCACCGTGGTGCTTTGGCATGCGGAAAAGCCGCTCGCAATGCTTGTCTGGTCATCGCTGGCCCTGGGGGCGATCGTCTTCAGACTTGCCGTCTATCGGCAATTCTCTCGATTCAACCGTTCGGAAACGTTCATAAAAACCGATCTATGGGAACGCTGGACCCGGTTGAGCACTTTTGTCTCCGGGGCGGTTTGGGGAGTTGGAGGGGTCTGCCTGTACCCCTCGGGGGACGCTCCAAGGGAGACATTCCTTTGTCTGGTCCTGTTGGGCATGTGCTCCGGAAGTCTCCCGCTCCAGTCGCCGGTTCAGGGCGCTTTTTCTCTTTTCGCCACCGCAATCCTGTTTCCCATGGCAACGCTTTTCGTGGTCAAAGGCGGAACGGTCTACATGTGCCTGGCAATCGCGACCCTTCTGCAACTGTTTGCCCTGATCGTCAGTTCCAACCGCTATCGAGTCAACATCGCCGAGAGCCAGCATCTGCGCTTCGACAAAGAGGCTTTGGTCAAGGATCTGACGGCGGCCAAGGAGGCGGCTCTGGCTGCCAAGCGGGAGGCTGATTCCGCAAACGCCGCCAAGAGCGAGTTTCTGGCCAATATGAGCCACGAGATCCGCACCCCCATGAACGGCGTGATCGGCATGACGGGATTGTTGCTGGATACGGAGCTTGCCCCGGAACAGCGGCAGTACGCCGAGTTGGTCCGCTCCAGTGGAGAGAACCTGCTTTCTCTCATTAACGACATCCTGGACTTCTCGAAGATCGAGGCAAGAAAACTCGATCTCGAGGTCCTCGATTTCGATCTGCGCACGGTCGTTGAAGATGCCATAGAGATGCTCGCGGTAAAGGCCGGCGAGAAAAGCCTGGAGCTCACCTGCCTGGTTGATCCCGATGTGCCGCCGCTTTTGAGAGGCGATCCCGGACGCCTGCGCCAGGTGGTCGTAAACCTCGCGGGCAACGCTTTGAAGTTCACGCATCGGGGAGAAGTGAGCATTCGGGTGAGCCTCGAACGGGAAACGGACTCGGACGCCACTCTGCGCTTTGCAATCAGGGACACCGGCATCGGCATCCCGGCCGGCCGCCTTGGCATGCTCTTTAGCGTTTTCACCCAGGAAGACAGCTCCACCACCCGAAAGTATGGCGGCACCGGTTTGGGCCTGGCCATCTCAAAGCAACTGGTCGAGATGATGGGCGGTGCCATAGGCGCGGAAAGCGAACAGGGAAAAGGCTCCACCTTCTGGTTCACCGCGACGTTTGCCAGACAGTCCGAAAGCCGGCCCGTCATATCCGGAAAACCCGCGGAGATCGGGGGACTTCACGTACTGGTTGTGGACGACAACGAAACGAACCGGCTGCTGGTTACCACCCTGCTGAGGTCGTGGGGCTGCCGGCCGGCCGAAGCAGCGGACGGTCAAACCGCGCTCGGCCTGCTGCAGGATGCCGCTCGGCGCGGAGATCCCTTCCAAATCGCCCTGATCGACCTGCAAATGCCGGGGATGGACGGAGAGGAGCTTGGCCGAAAGATCAAAGCAAACTCCGAAATCAACGGGTCGCGCCTGATCCTCATGTCTTCGCTGGGACTGCGGGGCGATGCGGTGCGGACGGAGCAGGCCGTTTTTTCCGGGCATCTCACCAAGCCGCTGCGGCAAGCCCAGTTGCGGGAATCCATCTCTACGGTTATGAACCGGGAGGCGCCGGCCGATGACAATACGCGCCGGCCCGCCGTCACCCGGCAGACTGTGGCCGAACCGGCCAGGACCAACGTCCGCATCCTGGTAGCCGAGGACAACCCCACCAATCAGAAGTTTGCCCAGGCCATTCTCAAAAAACTCGGCTACCGGGCTGACGTAGCAGCCAACGGATTCGAAACGATCGAGGCCCTTTCCCGCATCCCTTACGATTTGGTCCTGATGGACTGTCAGATGCCGGAGATGGACGGCCTGGAGGCTACCAGGCGCATCCGTGCCGCCGGCTCGGGCGTGCTCGACCCGCGTGTGCCCATCGTGGCCATGACGGCCAACGCCATGCAGGGCCAAAAGGAGCTCTGCCTCAGTGCGGGAATGGACGACTACCTGTCAAAGCCGGTGCAGCCACGGGAGCTGGCGGAGATGCTCCGGCGCAGGCTTTCGCATGTCAGTCCGAACGTGGATACCCGGACGGCGCCGTCAAAAGCCGCCTCCCCCACATCCCTGCCGGACGATGAAGTATTCCGTGAATCGGAATTTCTGGAACGCCTTATGGACGACCGTGAGCTGGGGCGTACGATTGTCGAGCGGTTCCTGAGCGACGTCCCGGTGATGATGGGCAAGCTCAAAGACTTCCTTAGCATGGGTGACATGCCCGGCGCCCGAAGGGAGGCGCACACCATCAAGGGGGCTGCGGCCACCGTCGGGGGTCCAGCCCTGAGCGAGGTTGCCCTCAAGCTCGAAGAGATCGGGAAACAGGGCGGACTCGGGGAGGCGCTGAATGTGCTGCCCCGCCTTGAGACCGAATTCGAACGCCTGAAGCGCTCCCTCATACAAAACGGATGGGCCTGATAAATCATGATGGATTTAAAGCTACAGAATCAAGGGACGCAGTGCGAGACTAAAAGTGGGGCTGCTACAGGCTGCCTCCGACGGGTCACGGTTGGACCGATTCTCGGCGCCTTTTGCGGCTTAGTTCAGTCGCACCGTGAAGAATTTATCAAAACTGAATAATATCATGAGTATGACAACTCCCATGGTTGACTTTGCACATGGGAGCTGTGTTGACATCCAGTGCGAAAAGCAGCGTGTACGTGTCGTTGACAACTCCCTGTTCCCCAAGTATGGTTAAAATAGGTAGTTGTAGCCACAAATCGACTCTGGTAAGGAATCCACGGGTTGGATTAGGTTAAAGGATGACGAGCTTTGCCCAACTAAGTAGCCATTGGAAGAGTGCACCGCGGCGTTGGGGCCACCCAATGCACTCGGTGTGCTCCTATTTTGCCATGTTCCCACCTCGGATTCCGCACGTCCTAATCCGCTGGCTGACCAGACCAGGCGATGTCGTCTATGATCCGTTCGCTGGCCGGGGGACCACCCCCATGGAAGCCTGTCGGCTTGGGCGGGTGGGGCTTGGCTCTGACGCCAACCCACTTGCCTACATTCTTACGGCCGCAAAGGTTAATCCGCCTGCGCGTGATGAAGCGCATGATCGGATCGAGGAACTTCGGGATACATGTCGTCCTGGTGACCCAGGCGATGCTCCAGACAGTATTCGGATGCTCTATCACCCGAGAGTTTTAGGACAATTGCTCTGGCTCCGCGAAGAGATCCAAGGTGCCTGCCGTACCGACCGTTTTCTTATGGCTCTGCTGCTCGGGATTTTGCATGCGAACTACACGCCTGGACGACCAGTGCGTGGGCTATCCATCAGCATGCCAAATACATTCTCGATGTCACCTGGCTATGTGAGGCAGTACATCAAAGATCACAAATTAGTCCCGCCCGAGGTCGACGACTTTGACTTACTCAATAAAAAACTTGCGCGCATGGCATTGCCCCGCAGCGAAGCGGTGCGCGGTCAAGCTTGGCAGCAAGACGCACGCGATCCCATCTCGGACCGATTGCGTCAGACCCCGGCAAAGTTGGTGTTTACCTCGCCGCCATACCTCAGTGTGATTAGCTACGGGAAGTACAACTGGATCCGCCTCTGGATGCTCAAACAGGAGCCCAAAGAAGTTGACCGAAAGCTCATGGCTACGGGCTCCCTCTCAAAATACCTGGCCTTCATAAGGACCGTACTCGAAAACCTTCGCAACGCCGTACGAGAAGATGGCTACCTGTGTCTTATGATTGGCGACGTGAAGGGGCAGAGCAACGGCAAAATCACCAATCTCGCTGAGTGCGTCTGGAAAGAGGTCGCGTCTGTACTTGACTGGCAATGCATCGCCAGCATTGCGGACCGCCTTCCAACCAAACACAAAGTAAGCCGTATCTGGAAGCACAATCGGGGCAATGCCACCAAGACTGACCGGATTCTCATCCTTAGCCGCCAAAAAGCAAGACAAACAAAGCTACCCAGGCTTGACCCCATCGATTGGTCAGAACCAACCTCAGCCTGGGCATAGGTCAAAGGGGAAAAGATGCCGTCACTCCAGGAAAGATTAAAGGAACTCGCCACGGTCGACCTATTCAAAGGTGTGGTAATTCCTGAGGCCTTCGTCGGCCGGCCCTTCTACTTTGATTTCAATACGATGAAGGTTCTCTCGAACGACCATTGGAAAGAAAAGGTTGGAGGTATCCCTGCTGGTGCCTTTCTCGTAGCGACCTTTGATAATGACCAAGACCGCCCTGAACTCGTGCTCTTGCGTGTAATTGGCCCAACCACGTTACCATCTGACTCCGATGTCGTCGCAGCGATGGTGGACTACTACAAGGAACAGGCTGATGGAGGGACATCCACCGCTAAACTCGACAGCTATACCAGGTACGAGTTCCAATTCTCGGGTTTAGAGTGCCGGGTTCTTGGCTCCTTTTATCGCTCCACTGATAAAAAAACACGCTTTGGGGCCGACGTCGATAATTTTTATGGGTCCAACAACTACTCGGTCTACAAGCCGTCGGCGAAGGTGCTGGAATATATCGTGAACTTCCGCGAGGGTTCTATCCTTCCAGGTGGTCCTGGGGACCAGCGCATTGGAGAGGTGCGGTATGCATCGAGCCGGCGCCACCCCCAAGGTCCCTCGGTGCCGGTGTACGTCTCAGCTTTGGATTATCTTGGGAAGCGCACTGCCCTGTTTGGCATGACTCGCACCGGCAAGTCAAATACGGTGAAAATGATCATCAAGGCTACGGCCGAGCTAGCCCCGACGGGTGCGAAGCTTCAAGACGTGACCATTCAGCCCATTGGTCAGATAATCTTCGACGTCAATGGGGAGTATGCTAACGATAAC
>JBKQNQ010000389.1:0-5199 GCA_052145875.1 Thiobacillaceae bacterium | reverse complement strand
GTTTATGGTAGGGCGACCCTGCAACGTGCCCGGCTGGCCGCGGATTGGACCAGGCGGTCCAAGGTTTGGGGAGCACCGAGGGGACCGGACTGTCAGTCCTAATTTCTGCCGCCTGGAAAGGCACCTATAACGTTAACATGGAGTCCACGCGGGGAAGGCGGGAGAATTCGTGCGGGCATATTGGATGCAATACCTTTTGCGATGGGTGCTCGCGCTGGGGGCGATCCCTTCCGCCGCGCTCTCCGCGCCCGTAATCCTCTTGGATCTAAATGGCGCGGTCGGGCCTGCATCTGCCGATTACCTGACGCGAGGCATTAAGCAAGCCGCTGAACAGGGCGCGCAACTTGTGGTATTGCGCATGGACACCCCCGGGGGTCTCGACACCTCCATGCGCACGATCATCAAGAGCATCTTGGGGTCGCCCGTGCCCGTGGTAGGTTATGTCGCCCCGAGCGGCGCGCGTGCCGCAAGCGCCGGCACGTATATGCTTTACGCCTGCCATGTCGCGGCGATGGCGCCGGGAACCAATCTGGGTGCGGCCTCTCCGGTTGCGATCGGTGTGCCAGGTCTTGGGGGCGAGGCTCCGGCGACCCATGGCCCAGCCGATTCGAGCTCCGGAAGCTCCGAGGATACGATGGGGAAAAAGGTCATGAATGACGCGGCGGCATATATCCGAAGCCTGGCGCAATTACGTGGCCGCAATGCCGAATGGGCGGAAGAGGCCGTGCGCAAGGCCGTGAGCCTGTCCGCGGCGGAGGCCCTGAAGCGCGGTGTGATCGATCTGATTGCCGATGATGTTCCGCAACTGCTCCAGCAGCTGGATGGCAGGAAGATCGGGGTGGCCGGCGGAAAAGTGGTGGTCCTCGAGATCAAGGGTGCGACGATCTTAACCGATAGTCCGGACTGGAGGACCAACCTGCTGGCCGTGATCACCGATCCCGGTGTGGCGCTGATTTTAATGATGCTGGGTGTGTACGGGCTGTTTTTTGAGTTCTTCAATCCCGGCATGGTTGCGCCGGGGGTGATCGGCGCCATCTGCCTGTTGCTCGGGCTGTATGCGATGCAGCAGTTGCCGGTGAACTATGCAGGGCTTGCACTCATCTTGCTGGGAATTGGGTTCATCGTTGCGGAGGCGTTTGTTTCGAGTTTCGGAATTCTCGGGCTGGGCGGGATTGTGGCTTTTGCGTTTGGCGCCGTGATTTTGATGGACACCGCACGACCAGGTTTTGGAGTCCCATATGCGCTCATCCTCACCGTCGCAGTGGTGAGTGCGATTGCGATCGCCCTAGTGGTTCGCCTCACGCTTCAGGCGCGCCGAAAAGCAGTGGTGTGTGGAAGTGAGCAACTCATTGGGAGCACCGGAGCGGTTCTCTCCTGCATAGAGGGTACGTGCTGGGCGCGTGTGCACGGAGAAATCTGGCAAGTTCAAAGTCCTGCCACGCTGGCAACCGGGTCGCCCATACGTGTCATCGGGCGCGATGGCTTGAGGCTTCGTGTCGTTCCCGGGAATGAATAGCCGGGAATGTACCTTGTAGCCCCCGCGTTGGATCTGCGATTGAGCGCCAGCGCGTTGCTGCTTAGGCGCCGTCAGGGATTTTGCGGATATGGCCCGAAGGTCTTTGGGTGTCAGGAGACGAGCGGGCTGGGATGGTTGCGGGCGCGCTCGCCATGTCCTTGAGCTGCGCTGACGTGGCCTGTCTGTGCTCCTCCAATGTCGAGCGCCGGGGACGAATCGACCGTATTTCAGACTCGGCTCGGCAATCCGCGTGCAAAGCCCGCTGTAAGTGGACCAGCCATTTGGCCCTAACGGGGAGGCTGGGGTGACGGGGTTTGGGGCCCTTGATGCGCGCAGGCTGCATCGCAGCCAGTTGCATCATTCCTTAGCGCGCTTTCTCAGTTGGATAACGCGTGCAACATTTGCCGGATCATGCTATATATAAGTGATGTCTAATATATCCTCGGGAGTATGGGTGTGACACAGGAAGAAAAAGCCAGAAACGCCGAATTGGCCTATGAGAAGGCGCTGCGCTACGAACTTGACTACGGCTGTTGTCCGCAATGTGTTCTTGCGGCCGTACAGGAAACAGTGGGGATCGTGGAAGACGCCGCGATCAAGGCCAGTCATGGCCTCTCCGGAGGCGGGGCGTTAACCGGACATGGCGCGTGTGGAGCCCTTACGGGCGGGCTTATGGCGCTCAGCTCCAAGCGTGGCCGCGATCGGGACAAGCTCGACAAGGGTCGCTTCATTGGCAATTTCCAAAAAGGCGCAGTGCTGGTGGAGCGCTTTCGAAATGAATTTGGCGGGATAACCTGTATGGAGCTGCAGCAACGTTTCACGGGCCGCACGTATGACATGTGGAAACCGGAGGAATACCAGGCCTTTAGCGAGGCCCGCGGCGAGCAGTGCGCCCTTGCCACGGCCACGGTCACCCGTTGGGTCGTCGAGATGCTGTAGGGCCGGGAGCGCCAGGTGCGGTGGTGTGATGGTTGCTGCAATCGAATCGCCCCAGTGGGCGTGACCTGACTTGGGGCGCCCTTTAGGGCAACCATCCGCTTATTCACAGTCTGCTCAGGCTCGGTCGGCGCCTCAGTCGAACACCGAAGCGGCGGACTTGCTCGGTGGATGCGGGCGATGTTGAAACGACGGCTTTTATGGGGATCCTCAACTGGCCCGAGCATCCCGCCGATTTCCAGGCCGTTGAACTGTGTGTGAATCCTATGCGCCGCGCGGATTCGCGTTGGGAGCCCTAGCCTTGCAAACTATTCGCGGCAACTGCTTCGTACGTGGGGGAAATGCTAGTGTTGCCCTTGAGTTTATTTCGCACCTCGGCGCGACTTGATGCCATAACCAACTTGGTCGCAACGAGCCTTGCTTGTCCTGGGGTTAGGTTTACGTGTAAATCGCCCTGAATGAATAGAACGACGTCTTCGCCGGCCTCATTCTCATTAAGTTCAATCGTGACATCGTTTCGTTGGACAATTTTCATATCGACCTCCTTACCGTGGTACATGAGTAACCGACTAGACAATAATTATTTTGATGACCTGCCCCATCCTTCTAGAGATGAGATTAAAGAACAACGAGTAGTCGCGCTCACTTCCATTACGACTTCTGCCCTGGAACGCCATGGAACAGCGGCAGCGAAAGGCGAGCCGGGGATTGATGCCGTAGTCTCCAGTCAACTGCGTTTGCGCCAAAACTGGGAACAACAACGAGATATGTCGCCCTCTCAGCTCGTCACGCCAATAGCCAAACATCTCCTCAGCGTCAACGTTACAATCCTGGATGCCCCCGTCCGTGGCCACCCATACGACGCCTGACCGCAGCCGTTCTCTATCACTTAACACGGACGTTACGACCGGGCCGGGACGCTCGATCCATTCGTGGGCGATTGATGCGTTGTTCATGCGGCAGAAACCTCATCTTTAGGTTGAATACATGAACTCGCTGTCAGCATTGCGCCAATCATCGGGTTCATGGCCAGGCATAAAGCCTCGCGCCTGGGTTCTAAGGGTGGCGGCTGTCACGACGTGTCGCCCTAACCTCTCAATGTGCCCAGCCGACATCGTCGCATTCCAGCCCAGCCGCTAGAACTGTCCCCGATGGATGCTCAAGAACTGAGTCCCAAGTCATCGTGAGCTGCCCGCAACATCGCTCGCTTCGCCACAGCCGCCGATACAACTTCGACGCGTGACTCGCGAATCGTCGGATGTGCCCCGAGGCGCCTTTGCCAAGCTTCATTGCCTCAACGAATTAGCGTGGCAAAAAACATCTCTTGCGCCAACGAGCTCTCGCAACATATCGCCACACCGTTTCAGTTTAATGAACGCTGAATTTGAATGGCATTCGTATCGCTTTGCGTTAGGACCAACCGGGCCGTTCGACAAGCAAGCTTCCGGTTAACGGCCATGTCTCCGTAAGCTAGTACAGGCAGGATACCTACGATAGTTCGGACTTCTTTATGTAACTAAGGATATCTTTATGTGGGATGCCAAGCCCTGTCCCGCAGGCACAATCTGCCTGCACAAACCATGTAGGCTCACTGCAACGGACTTGAACCGTTTAGCGGGCCAAGCCATGACGGCATTGTACTTCTCCAGCAGGCAATGCCCTGGAACAGGACTGCCCAGGCAGGGGGTGGGGAGGTCGGGACGTGGCGAACGATGGGCACGATCCGGTCGCGGGCGCGGACGACGGGATAGGGATCGGGTAGGGGCCGGCTGCAGCGCGGGAACCCATCGAAATCGCCCAGCGGGGCGCAAGCCATTGGGTCAACACGTTTGCGAACGGCCAGCGGCATGTTATGGAGCGCCGTGCCTGCCACAGTGATGACAGCTGCGCAGTGCCTTCCAGCGCGAAATCCCAGCCCAAGGCGGGCCCGCTCGCGGCGCGACAGGCCAGCCTAAATCATCATCCCCAAATCATTTCCACGGCGCAGCACGTACCCCCAAGGCCAATGGAAGATGAACGGGCCTGGGCGAAGTTCATTAGCTTGCCCCCTTCAACCTGGCCACGACTCCCCTCAGATTGCCATGGGCACTCACAAATCGCCTCCGATGGAACAGAATGTGCTGGACTAAGGGATTTCGATGCCGTTGGCGCGATTATAGGCCGTCGGCCGGACTGGGAATGCCGGGCACGCAGGGGTTAGCCGCCTGCGCCTATGGCTGCCTTGCCCATGAAGATGTTTGCGCGATAAACTGCCGATGACCTCGCATCGTCGTATCTGCAGCACCGGATTGTCACGCAGCACGCGTGAACAGCGGCCCGTGCACACTCGAGGCGACGGACACGCGCCCAGTGCCGCCCTGAGGGCAACTCGCATGGCTAGTCAATTTCAGGCTGGGCATCCATCCAAAGCGGGACAAGCTCTGCCACTGACCTGATCGAAACCTTCTTGAAGATGTTATGGCGATGCACGTCCACCGTCTTCTCGCTGATTTGAAATGACGCCGCGATTCGTTTGGAGGGCATTCCCTCAACAATGAGTTTTGCAATCTCATACTCGCGCGGGCTGAGCCGCTTAACCCGATTCCGGGCCTGTTGCCTTCTGAAGCTGCGGCCACTGATCTCTTCATCCAATTTCAAGCACGTATGAATGCGGTCGAGCAGGAATTGCGGGTGGAAAGGCTTCTCGATGTAATCCAATGCCCCGTCACGCATCGCCTGGACAGCCGTGCTGACCTCGCCGTGGCCGG
>JBKQNQ010000388.1:0-3946 GCA_052145875.1 Thiobacillaceae bacterium | reverse complement strand
ACTGGGTTGAGCACGACATGGCCCGTAAGGAATGATTCGAGGTTTGTGCCGGCAGCAATTCGGCCAAGCTCTTCGACGTCTTGAGGGCTCACCTGCAGGCTCGCTATCGGATAGCCACTGCGATAGTGCGTCTCGAACTTTGCAAGAAACAAACACGCCTCAAACAGCTTTTTCCTTGACCCTCGCGACCCCGCCCAAGACTTGGATAGCGCCTTAACGTGTCGCGCCAGGTGCTTGGCAATTTCTGGGCGCGGACCGTAGGAACCGACGCACTCCCGGTAGCCGATAAAGGAGTTGTAAAGATCAGGATCGTTTCGGCTGATCTCGCAACGCAACCAATAATCGAAGGCGGTGCCGACCGCGCCAAAATCCACGCCCATGGCCTTAGTGGGCTTGATTGCCAATTTCGCGCCGGCCCTCTTGATGGGGTTGGTGAAGTTGGCGTTTATGGCTTGCTTGGCCTCATTTATGGATAGGAAGTGCGTAAGGGACATGCGTCCCTGAAACGGATTGGCTCTGGCCCTCAGCGCGCGTGTTAGGGCGTTAACCCTGTTTCTGCGTGAAGGCCTCAGGATCGCCATTCAAATGTCATCCGGCATGGAGTGCAATCCCTACGTTCCGTAGATGCCGATCTAAAAATTTGTCTAAGTATCATTATCGACGGAGTGGCGGTGCCCAAGTCGCAACGCAATGGCGGTGGCGCCAGGAAACACGAAACCAAGCCTCTGTGAGGGGGCCGGTGCTTTCCACTGTCGCTTTTGCGCCAGGGGAAGACGTCAAGATGGGGTTGGAATGTCTTGAGCATCCAACGTGCCTGACTGGCATCGGTGGGATGTGGGCGAGATCAGCCAGTTTGAGACGTAAATGCCAGTAAGCCCAGGAACGTTCGTCGAATTCCCCCGCCTCAGCATGCCTAAGCACAGCCCTCAGCAACTCGACCCCGGCTGCATCGACCAGATCCTGAACATCCGCAGAGTCTCCGATGTTCATCACTTGGGCGATCACCCGTTCTGGCATCGAGGCCGCCTCCTCCGGGGTCTTCCACCAGACATAGCGGCGGGCGAATCGAAGCAATAAATCCCGTTCGATCAAGGCACTACCTCACGTTCCTCTCCCGGAATCACAGCCCATATTTTACGCCTTGTCTTGGCAGAAAACGCCATTTCCCTCCCCGCGGATTAGCTATTGGGGACACGTCGCTGATGACAGGCATCCGGCGGGCCAGCGGGGCACATAACGGATTGCCCCTGGCGCACAAATATCGTTTGAGCCCGACTAGGGCGAGGTAGTGGAAAGGATCAATGAGTCGTGAATCGGATTGATTGTGGCGATAGCCACACCCAGACAAACAGGGGCGGGCCATGGTAACGCTGCGCATGGTTCTGGACATGATCAATGCGCGGAAGAACCGCGCCTTGTTGCTGGCACAGGCCGCGTTGCCTGAACACCAGTTCAAGGCATTCAGGACGTTGTTACTCGACGAATTCGGCCAGAAGGGATTGGAAGCGGAATTGGCCATGGTGTTTTCCGAAGATCGTCAGCAGGAAAAGGACAGGAATGGGCAGGAATAGATTAGGCAGGAAAGGAGGTGTCACCATGCGTGAACGAAGACTACGATGTTTATATAGTTCCTTATCGTAAATGGGACGAGGAAGCGGTATCAACGGACGAGCTGCGTCTGGTATCGTTATTCCTGCCTGAGATTCTCAGGGAAATGATCAAGCAGCTTGAATTGGACAAGGAGTAAATCGACATGGCGGTGGCCCTCTATGCGCGTGTATCCACGGTAAAACAGGCCGAGAAGGACCTGTCCATTCCCGACCAGTTGCAGCAGATGCGTGACTGGTGCAAGGCCAACGGCTACGGAGTGGCCATGGAATACATCGAGCCGGGGGCCTCCGCCACCGATGACCGGCGTCCCGTGTTTCAGCAAATGATCGCGGACGCCACCCTCGACCCGGCCCCCTATGAGGCGGTGATCGTTCATAGCCGCTCGCGCTTCTTCCGCGACCTGTTCGAGTTCCTCAACTACGAACGCAGGCTCAAGTTGTCAGGCTGCAAGGTGCTCTCGATTACCCAACAAACCAGCGATGATCCGGCCGGTGACATGGCGAGCAAGATCTTCAGTTTGTTTGACGAGTACCAGAGCAAAGAGAACGGCAAGCACACCTTGCGGGCCATGAAAGAAAACGCCCGGCGTGGCTACTTCAATGGCTCAAAGCCGCCGTTTGGCTATCGCACGGTGGAAACCGAACTCATTGGCAACAAGGGCAAGAAGAAGAAACGCTTGGAGATCGATCCAGCAGAATCAGCCGTCGTGCAGCAGGTCTTTGACGTGTATCTCAATGGCGACTCCCACACGCATGGAGCCAAGGACATTGCCGTGCGGCTCAACAACCGTGGCATCAGCCTACGAGGCCAGCAATGGAACCGTAGCCGGGTGCATGAAGTCCTCGCGAATCGCCTTTATATCGGCGAGTATTACTTCAACCAGCGTGACCCCAAGACCCAAACAACCAAACCGAAGTCGGAGTGGGTCAAGCTTGAGGTCGAACCTATCATCGAGGCGGCCACCTTCGAGGCCGCCCGCCACCGCCGGGCGTCACGCGCGCCAGCCAATGTGCCGCCCCGGGTGATTAATTCCCCGACGCTCCTCACGGGACTCCTCAAATGCGGATGCTGTGGGGCCGGCATGACGCTTGCCACCGGCAAGGGCGGCAAGTACCGCTATTACAAATGCAATACAAAGATTGGCAAGGGTGTTCACCTGTGCGAAGCGCCCGCCATTCCCATGCAGAAGTTGGATGGCATTGTTCTGGACACCCTGGCGGATCGGGTCTTCACGCCTGAGCGGGTGGGGACCATGCTGGGCGAGATGCGCGATCATCAGCGTGCCTGGCGACGTGATCAGGACGTGCACTTCAAGCCGTTACAAAAGGAAATGGACAGTCTGACCCTGGCAACCGATCGACTCTATGAGGCGGTGGAGAAGGGACTGCTACCGATGGATGAAACGCTGCAGCAGCGTGCCCACAAGTTGCAAGCACGACGGCAGGAAATTCTGCTGGAGGTTGCGAGCCTCAAGCGGCAGAAGGACATACCGCTGGATCTCCTGAAACCTCAGCAAATCAGTGCGTTCAGCAAGGCGCTTAGAGCAAAACTGGTGGACCGCGAATCGGGCTTTGGCAAGGAGTATCTCAAGCTGCTGGTGAGCGAGATCAGGATAGAAGGCAAGGAAGCCAAAATTACCGGCAGCTATGCGGCGCTGGCGAGTGCAGTGGCAGAGAGCAAAAAGGGCACCCTGAATAGAGTGCCCAGATTTGTACCGAATTGGCTCCCCGACCTGGGCTCGAACCAGGGACCTGCGGATTAACAGTTGATTTAACTACCTGTTTTTATTGTTAATGTGCCCGCCAGCGCTCGCCAATATCCGCTGGTGAGTATCATATCTGTCACAGTCACCGGTAGCCGTCCAATCGTTGGGTTACTATTTCTACCTCTGCAGCCGGCCATGTTCGGCCAGTGGCGATAGTGTCATAGAGCAGCGCCTAATGTGTTGTTGGTGTATGCTCGCGGCCTATAATCTTTGACGTGCGGCTACACACCATTCAAGAGAGAAGACTATGGCACTCCTGAATTTCCTTCTGAAGTATGTACGGACAGGCACTGCCGAAGGAGACAAGAATTTCCTTGGGGAGATCTTTGTAACGCCTTCCCAGTTTTCTGAATTGTGCGCAATCGAGCCGGGAGGAATGAGAATTCTAATTGGCACGAAAGGCATTGGAAAAAGTGCGATAGTTGAATGGATAAACGCGGCAGCTACTAACAGAAACCTTCCTAGCCTGCTAATTCGGCCGGATCATATTGCATCAAAAGACTTGCCGACGACACACGAAATTGGAGCATTGAAGCGGCATTACTACGAGGTAATTCTGCGAACGATCGG
>JBKQNQ010000387.1:0-5869 GCA_052145875.1 Thiobacillaceae bacterium | reverse complement strand
CCAGTGCTTCGTCAGCCAAAACGATCCTTCCGCGTCCAGCCCGCCAAGGTTCGATCCCTGCAGCAGGGTGGGGCCAGCCTTCATATGGTCGTAAGCCATCCCGAGCGAAGCATCGAAGCGGTTGTCGTAGCGAACTTTCGCCAGCGGATCGATGGAAATGTAGGTGCCGTTGCCGGTTGTTTGGTCAGTCGGCACCTGCGTGGGGGCAGTCTGGCTCGACGAATCCTGGCTCGGCTGGCTTTGTGCATGGATCCGGACCCCGGCAAAGACAGCCAGGACAGTGGCGGCGAGTATAGAAACTGAGAATCTTACTGGAAGGCGCATCACTCATCAGCTTACAGGACCATGCCTATTGGGGACAACGCGCACCGTGTCTCATTTTCCTTGGTCAGAATCCTGTAGATAATGATTGGACGTTCCGCGATTGCTAAGGTTCGCAACGCTCAGTGCGCCGGGCCCACAGAAGATAGCGCACCGTCTTGAGCGTCTCCAATGCAACCTCATACTCAGACACCAGGGGGAATTCACGCTGGACGGGTGGTGCGGCATGAGTCCGCCACTCCAGCGGCAACTGGTTGAAGATGACGCCCGCACGGGGCAGGTGGCTGGCGCTTGAGATCACCTCTGCCGAGTTCCAACCGTGGCTTTCCATAATCTGCATCGAATAGCAGCCGTTCTGGATCGTATCCTTCGACCGGCCTTCTTGCACGATGGCTGACTCGGGTATACCCTCCGCTTCGGCGGTTCGGGCCATCACTTTCGCCTCAACGAAGTGATTTGGCTCCGGTCCTCCGCTTACGATGAGTCTGGGTGCAACTCCCCGCTCGTACTCGCGCACGCCTTCGGTTACGCGAGCTTGCAATTCGGGTGAGGGGTCCCCGTCCTTGTCCACCGAGGTACCCAGAACGATGATGGCATCAAAGTGGTTAAGAGACGTGTTGGACGTCGGAGCAAATAAACGCACAAATACCGCCCACGCAAACAATCCAACGACAACCACGCTGAAAACCAGGACGAGGGAACCCTTCCAACCCAAGTGTTTTCTGCGGGCGCGCCCCCTTCCTTGGGCCCGGCTATGGATTCGGTTTCTTGACCTTGCGCTCTTCAAAAGAGAGTGCCTCCTCCGTCCATTCTAGGCTGCGGAGTCGGGTTGCCCTGCTGTCCGCCTGCCACCAGGTTCAACCCAGGTTGGCAGGTTCGCCCCAAGCCGTAAAGACCATTTCGCTCAGCGGCTTGCGTTCCCTCGGTGAAGTCTCTCGAGCGATCAACGTTTCGCTTGCCAGCGCTCCGGGGTCACCGTGGTAGCCAAGTGCGATGACCGATCCCAACACGTAGCTGTCCGGAATATCAAGAGCCTTGCGAATAGCGGCATGGTCGAATCCTCCCATCTGGTGCGCTGCCAGCCCTATGGCGGTTGCCTCAAGTGTCAGATAGGCGCTGGCAGCCCCCAGATCGTACAGCGCGTATGCATTTACTGCACCTCGGGCATTCAACGTATTAGCTGTTCCCAAAATCAGAACGGGAGCATTCGGCGCCCACTCCTTGTTGAATCCGGCCAGTGTCGACACAATTCTCTTGTGCGTTGCCGAATTGCGAACGCCGACGATAAACCGCCAAGGCTGACCGTTGCCCGAGGAAGCAGCCCACCGAGCTGCTTCAAACACGTGTCTCAAGTCAGCCGGAAACACTTCCTGTTCCAGAAACGATCGAGGACTCCATCGCTGTCGGAAGACCGGATGCAGACCTTTCGCCATCTCCTCAGACCGTAACTTGTTCACTTCGCTTGCTGAGAGTGTCATTCGTCGAAAACTCCTTCAGAAATCTGGACGAAAGCTATAAATACTGCGGTTTGATTCGTCTCCGGGCCCTTAAGACTCCAGCAATGCCGACTGGCTTGTGCACTTGACAATCGGCCGTCCTTCGTCGGCAAATGAACAGACGTGAGGTCAACACCGTGAGTGATTCGAACGCGCAGGCCCAATTCACGCTGAATGCCGAACAACAGGCGATCCGCGACTTGGCTGCTTCTTTCGCTGCGAAGGAGATTGCTCCTTTTGCCATTCAGTGGGACCAGGACAAGACGTTTCCTCGCGAAGTGGTGTGCCGGGGCGCGACGGTTGGATTCGGTGGGGTGTGTGTGGCCGAAGACGTGGGCGGGAGCGCGTTGAGCCGGCTTGAAGGCGTGCTGATCTATGAGGGCCTGGCGACGGGCTGCCCATGCATCGCTGGGTACTTTTCGGTTCACAACATGGTGGCGTCCGTGATCGACCGGTTCGGAAGCGCCGAACAGCGAAACCACTGGCTGCCTCGACTCTGCGGCTTCGAAGTGCTGGGCGCTTATTGCCTGTCGGAACCCTCCTCAGGCTCGGACGCAGCTGCCCTCTCGACTCGGGCTGTGCGCGAGGGCGGCAACTACAAACTCAACGGGGTCAAGCAGTTCATCTCGGGTGCGGGGGATGCGGATCTTTACATCGTGATGGCGCGCACCGGGGCCCAGGGAGCGCGCGGAATCTCCGCTTTCGTTGTAGAAAAGTCGACGCCGGGGCTCTCATTTGGTCCGGTAGAGAAGAAAATGGGCTGGAATGCTCAGGCAACCCGCCAGGTGATCCTTGACGATGTGTGCGTTCCGGCGGGGAACATGCTTGGCGCTGAAGGCACTGGCTTCAAGATCGCCATGTCGGCCCTCGACGGGGGAAGGCTGAATATTGCCGCCTGCTCGCTAGGCGGAGCCCGTACCGCACTCGCCAAGGCGGTCGCGTATGTGAAGGAGCGTGAAGCCTTCGGGCGGCCGCTGGCGGAGTTTCAGGCACTGCGGTTTCGCCTTGCGGATATGGCGACCGAACTCGAAGTTGCGCAGACATTTCTTTGGCGTGCCGCAGCGGCGCTGGATGCGAAAGCAGCCAACGCCACCGTGCTTTGCGCCATGGCAAAACGCCTTGTGACGGATGCGGGATTCAGAGTTGCGAATGAAGCTCTTCAGTTGTTCGGGGGCTACGGCTACCTGAGCGACTACGGCATTGAAAAAATCGTGCGCGACCTTCGTGTCCACCAGATACTGGAAGGCACAAACGAGATCATGCGCGTGATTATTGCGCGCAACCTGCTTGAAAACCCGAGCTGAAGATGGCTCAGTCCTGGTGGGGCAGTTTGCGGTCAAGCTTCTTTTTTTGAGGGGTTTGGATGAACATTGCGAACAACGCATTCATGGTTACTGGCGCTGCATCGGGACTTGGCGAGGCGACGGCGCGGATGATTGTCGCGCGCGGCGGCCGGGTTGTTCTGGCGGACGTGAATCCTGCCGGTAGTGCGGTTGCCGCGGAGCTGGGGGAGAACGCCTGTTTTGTTGTCACGGACGTGACGAGCGAGGAGGATGGGGTGCGCGCCGTTGATAAGGCGAAGGCCAAGTTCGGCGGTGTGCACGGGCTTGTGAATTGCGCTGGAATCGCCCCGAGCGAACGCATTGCCGGACGAAGCGGGCCGCATCGGCTTGAGAGCTTTACGCGTGCGATCAGCATCAATCTCGTGGGCACGTTCAACATGCTTCGCCTGGCTGCGGCTGCCATGATCGGCAACGAACCAATGGCCGATGGCGAACGCGGCGACATTATCAACACGGCGTCTGTCGCCGCATTTGAAGGGCAGATTGGGCAGGTGGCCTATGCTGCTTCAAAAGCAGGAGTTGCGGGCATGACGCTGCCTGCGGCACGCGAACTTGCGCGCTTCGGGATTCGCGTTGTCACTATTGCGCCGGGGCTCTTCCTGACTCCCATGATGGCTGGTTTTTCAAACGAGGTGCGGGAGTCGCTTGCGCAGACTGTTCTGTTTCCGCAGCGGCTTGGGAGGCCGGAGGAGTTTGCCGAGATGGTGGCAACCATCTGCGCGCAAACCATGCTGAACGGTGAGACGATTCGCCTGGACGGCGCGCTGCGGATGGCTCCCAAGTGAAGATTGCAAAGGCGTTGCCGAGGATTCGCCAATGAGAGACGTGGTGATTGTGAGTGCGGTGCGAACCCCCGTGGGCAAGTTCCTCGGGGCGCTCAGTGACATTGGGGCGCAGGAACTTGGCGCGCAGGTGGTTCGCGAGGCGGTTCGCCGGGCTGGAATTGCTCCTGGGACGGTTGACGAGTGCGTGATGGGCTGTGTTTTGCCGGCGGGGCTTGGGCAGAATCCATCGCGGCAAGCTGCTCTGCGTGGGGGACTTAGCGATACCGTGAGCGCGCTCACGATCAACATGGTTTGCGGGAGCGGGCTGAAGGCTGTGGCCCTTGCGGCGCAGGCGGTGATGACGGGAGACGCGGAAGTTGTGGTTGCCGGGGGCATGGAGTCGATGAGCAACGCTCCTTACCTGTTGCCGCAGGCGCGCAAAGGGTTGCGCGTGGGCGACGGGCAAGTTGTTGATTCCATGATCAAAGACGGTCTGTGGTGTGCGCACGACGACACGCATATGGGCATGACGGGCGAGGCTGTGGCGGAGAAGTACGGGATCGGTCGGGAGGCGCAGGATGCTTATGCGGTGGAGAGTCACCGGAAGGCGGCGTCGGCGTGGAACGAAGGACGGTTCGACGCAGAAGTACGGCCGATTCAATTAGCTGCGCGGAAGGCGGGCCAGGCGCCAGAGGTGTTCAAGAGGGACGAGAGCGTGCGCGAGAATGCGAGCCTGGAGGCACTGGCGCGGTTAAAGCCGGCGTTCAAAGCAGACGGGTCGGTGACGGCCGGGAATGCGCCGGGAATGAACGACGGGGCGGCGGCCGTGGTGGTGATGTCGGCGGAGCGGGCGCGGGCTTTGGGGCTGAAGGCGATGGTGAGGATCAGGGCGCAGGCTACCAGCGGCATTGCGCCCAAGTGGGTGATGATGGCCCCGGTGGAGGGTGTGCGGAAGGTTCTGGAGCGCGCTGGATGGGGGATGGATGAGGTTGATTTGTTTGAACTTAATGAGGCATTTGCGGTGCAGGCGCTGGCAGTGACACGGGAGCTGGGTATCGGGCTGGAGCGGGTGAACGTAAATGGGGGCGCGGTGGCCATTGGGCATCCGATTGGTGCGAGCGGGGCGCGGGTGCTGGTGACGCTGATCCACGAGATGATGCGCAGGGACGCCAAGAAGGGTGTGGCCGCGCTGTGCCTGGGCGGAGGAAATTCTGTGGCTTTGGCGGTGGAGCGAGGCGGCGTTTAGGTGCTAGCTGCGGCTAGGAATTTCTGGATGCGCATTTTGCGCGCACAAATTTTTCCGACCAGTGGCGACACGACGATTTGCAACAAAACAGCAGCCAGGAAGCTACGATTTGGCAGATGCAGGTGAGGGGTCGCGAAATTTCCAGGGCCCGCACGACGGTTTCTCATGGAAATGACGCGTACCAGACGACACTTGATGTGTTCAATGGTCAAAAATGGTCGAAAAAAGACGGTTTTTAACGAGTTTTGGGGGTCATTTTCCTGTGAAACTGTGGACTGTCCGCGCCGGAAAAGGCGCTTTCAGGTCTCAGCTGGCGGTTCTCTGGTGGTTTTTTGCGGGTCATGATGCACTGAAAATGCAGCTTCTGCTCTCAGCTTCTGGCCTTTAGCTCCCAGATCTCAGGTTGACTGCTTTTCCCCAGACCGAGTAGCCAGCGAAAACACCCCACAAGCCGACATATCAGGACTAATCGGTTCGTCGATGAGCGACTAGGCGATTTGGCACTCGTCCAGACGCATTCCCCCCGAGAAGTGCGTTAGATTTACTCGCCAAGAATCAGAGGCACATAGCTTCGGGCATCTTGCAGCAATTGCTCGCGCGCAATCCCAACCTTGGCGCGATGCTGCAAACCCTGCAGCATGTCAACGAGCAAACGGGCTCGCACCTTGGCAGGGGGTGTGCGAGTCAGGCGCCCCGCCT
>JBKQNQ010000386.1:0-6225 GCA_052145875.1 Thiobacillaceae bacterium | reverse complement strand
GAGAGCATCTGAGTGCTCGTGGCGCCAGCCCCAGTACGCCTGTTGATCGCTGTCGTTGAGATTCGCGAACGCCGTATATTTGCGATGGTTTTCTTTTCCCCACGCGCGATACGCTTTGTCTTCATGTTTGCTCCATTGGTGATCGTCATTGTGTTGCTTGTCGTGGTATGTCTTGTGATCTTCGGCTCGCAACACGATTGGCGCGATTGTCAATGGCATTACAAGGACGGCACCCAGCAAGGCTCGATTCAAGAAACGGGACATCGTTATTCTCATACTCAGCGATAAGGCAATTGCCATGCCAACATGCATTGACGCGGATTCGACACGCAGAGGTCAGGCCACAAAGACCATGTATTCGCTCAAATCGTTGCTTCCCACTGCATATCCAGTGAGGCTCCCGCCAGACGAGCCCACTCCAGTTCACCGGAATTGTTACGGGCGTTTGGCTGCAACGAAATCGCCCGAATCAAGAGTTTAGTAACCACATATGGACATTTGACCAGGGATCGCCATGCGTCAAGTATCCCTCTCGGTACGGAAAGATATGCGGTCGTGGCTACTGGTGAAGGACGTGCTGAACAAGCCGTTGCGCGGGTGAACCCGCATGACTGCTCGTAAAGGAAGGAATTTCTGATGGCCACCTCCCATTCGGACGCGCTGGTGCTCTATGGAGTCTGGAGCGCCTGCACAAACGCGTTACGGACAGCATCAAGCGATCGGGCGGCATCGGCAACAAGCGCGCCTTCCAGCAACTTCTGTCCCTGTTTCAATATGTGAGCGGGGATTATAAAGACCCGAACACGTTCGCTGCGATAAAGACCGCTTGCTTGAACAGCAGCCGGGAGAGGAAGCACCCTACGAACGGCTTTTGGGCGACGCCATGGCCGGCGATGGCGCGCTCTTCACCCGTGAGGACGCAGTGGAGGCCGCCTGGGCAGTGGTCGATCCAGTCCTAAAGACGCATCATCCGGTTCACCCCTACCGGCGCGGCAGTTGGGGGCCGAAAGAAGCTGACACGATCATCGTTCCGGCGGCGGTTGGCACAATCCTCAGAATTAGCCGCGGACTTAGGTGCCCGCACCGGATCAACGGACGCGAGCGCGGGATCGCAAATCTTCCGCCGCGTGGAACCAATCTTCTTGCGATGATCCGTCTGGACCGCCTCTCGCTTGCCAGTACTCATAAGCGAGGGCGGCGATCTCAGCATGTCCGAATGCGGCGATGCCATGTCCCACTGTAGCGGCGGCCTGAACATGCTGATTACCATCCGGGGAGTGCTCCAGAGCTTGGCGCGAATGCTCGTGTCCCGTTAGAAAACCCTGTTTTCCGTGCTGCTCGGCAACACGGTGAGCATGGGCGGCGCCGTCATGTAATTCGGCAGCTTCCTGATGGTTCTCGTAATGCGATCCGTTGTTATAACGAGTGGACATTTTAAATACTCACGATCTGTGCTGACTTAGTGTGAGCTTCCTTGGCCAGTTTGTAAGCGTGATCCGAATACTCGAGCGCTCGTTCGGCATGCCATCTCTCCCCTTCGTAGTCTCCTTTTTCATTGTGTTCGGCGGCCGTACGATGAGCTTTCGCCGCAAGTTCGTGCTGCTCGGCGGCTTGCCGGTGTGCTTCGTGCATGGTGTTTCCTCCCTGGAAGATGTTTCCCTCTGGACTGTCCGCAGAAATGGGGCTGACGAATCCTGTGCTGGATCCCGCGCCGCCTGCCCCGAGGGAGTTCTAACGGTGCGCAACCGCCGTGGCCTCTTTGGTGTCCGCGCTGGCTTCGGTAGACGATGCAATATCTTGAGCGCCGGTGTGCTTTAACAGATCCTTCGCGCTAGCCACATTCTCGGATGTGTCGCAGTGAACGGAAAGCAGAACTCCGCCCGCTTTGATGTGTCCTTCATATCGCTTCGCTTCGTACTCCGGGATTCCCATCCCAACCAGCGCACCAATAATACCGCCGACCGCGCCGCCGACTCCGAGGCCCGCCAGAGCGGTAACGATCGGACCGGCCGCAATGAACGGACCGATTCCAGGAATTGCGAGGACTCCAATTCCAGCAAGCAATCCAAGAGTTCCACCGATGACTCCGCCGGTTGTGACTCCCGCAGCCGTGCCTTCCGGCGCTTTTGTACCCTTGTCATGCGCAAAGTCCTTGGTGCCCTCGTGATTGGGAAGCAAGACTGAGATATCGTCGTTCGAGAACCCCGCGGCCAACAGGTCGTCGACGGTCCGTTCGGCTTGCTTTGCGTTTTGGTAAATACCGAATACTGCGATCTTTTTTTCTGTCATGATCTGGTCTCCTTGTCGAAGCTGACTACACACCACATTCCGCAGGTGGAGGTCCAGTCTGAACCAGGCAGAGTACGATGGTGTACGCGACAGGTACGTCCTGACGACCCTGCCTGAATTGACCAAACCCGGTCAAGTGACCGTATATCGTTACCCATGCTCGGCCTCTGCCTCGTATGGACGATATCCGCGTTGCAAATACCGGTCGAGAAACGTTCGGTCCCTCTCCTGCTCTGAATAGAGATCAGATTCTAGGAGAAATATGAAAACACTCAAACCGTGCTTGTCCCTGCTCGCGATGGTTGTCGTCGGAAGCTTGGCAGGCTGCTCAATGAAATCCACGCGGTCCGCCGATGTTTCGGGCGGCATCCGAACATCGCTGGATCAGGCTGGCCTCAAAGCTGTCTCGGTAACTGAGGATCACGACAAGGGTGTCGTAACCCTGGGCGGACACGTGACGGCGGACGCGGAAAAGTCACAAGCCCAGTCCATCGCAACATCCATGGCGGGGGCGCAAGTGGTATCGAATCAGATTGAAGTGATTCCGCCGGGAAGCGGTCATGATGCCAAAAAGATCGACTCGGATCTGGACAAGGGTATCGAGGGGAACCTGGATGCGGCACTCCTTCAAGGCGGCCTTCACAAGGAAGTAAATTACGCCGTCAAGAATCAGGTTGTCACCATGACCGGTGAAGTGGACTCTCAATCCAAGCGCACCCAGGCACAAGCCATCGTGGCCGCAGTTCCCAACGTGCTGCAGGTGGTGAACGAGCTGCAGATTAAAGATCAAAAGGCCACCTCGTCGAACTAGGCGCGTCGGCCCATATTACACAACTCTGACAGTCGGGCCTGTCTGAGCGTCCGTCCAATAAAATGGGCAACCCAATGGAAACCAACGCTAGGCCGTTCATCAAACAAGATGGAATCAACTGGATATCGCTAACCGCTTTCACGTTCTTTCACGTTGGCGCGGTCGCCGCTCTTTTCTTCTTCACCTGGCCGGCTGTCTTTACCGCATTGGCTCTCTACTGGATTTCTTTGAGCTTGGGCATAGGAATGGGGTACCACCGCTTGCTGACCCACCGTTCCTACAAGACACCGAAGTGGGTGGAGTATTTCTTAGCCACCTGCGGGACGTTGGCATTGGAAGGCGGTCCGATGTTTTGGGTTGCGACGCACCGCATCCATCACCAGTTCTCCGACAAGGAGGGCGATCCGCACACCCCGCGCGACGGCAAGTGGTGGAGTCATATCGGCTGGATGCTGGTTGGCAACGCCACCCACTGTAATGTAGACGAGTGCTCCCGTTGGGCCCCGGATATCTGCAGGGATCGGTTCTTAGTTTTGCTTTCGAAGTATCACTACGTGCCGTTGGCCATCGTCAGTATCCTGCTGCTGGCATTTGGCGGGCTGCCGTTTCTTCTGTGGGGTGTATTCTTCCGGGTGACGATGGGGCTGCATGCTACGTGGATGGTCAATTCTCTAACGCACTTTTGGGGAAGCCGCCGGTTTGCAACTCGGGACGGCTCACGAAACAACTGGTTGGTGGCATTCTTGAGTTTCGGCGAGGGCTGGCACAACAATCATCACGCCCATCCGACATCAGCCCGGCATGGACTCGCCTGGTATGAGATCGACCTGAGCTGGTGGGAGATCCGATTTTTGGAGATCACAGGCTTAGCCACATCCGTGCACTGCGCCAGCCTGCCGCTCCGGCAGCGACGGGGCTGATGAATTCCCGGGCCGGGATTGCGAGCGTTCCGCAAACCAACCCGGAAAGGTTGACCAACCCCGCGCGCCTTCGTTTAGTAATCCATCCCCTGTCCACCGTGTCCCATCGGATTCATTGGCTGGCCCGAATTGCCTTCGGGGATCTCGCTGATCATCGCTTCCGTTGTCAGCATCAGCGATGCGATGGACGCCGCGTTCTGGAGAGCTGTGCGGGTCACCTTGGTAGGATCGATCACGCCGGCGGCGATCAGGTCCTCGTACTTGCCGGTCGCGGCGTTATAGCCGAAGTGCGGATCTTTGTTCTCGCGAACGTGTTCTACCACAACCGCGCCTTCCAGGCCCGCGTTGAGCACAATCTGGCGTAGCGGTTCTTCACAAGCTCGAGCGATGATGTTCAAACCGATTTGCTCGTCGCCTTCCAGTTTGTGATTCTTCAGAACTTTGGCCGCACACAGGAGCGCAACTCCGCCGCCGGCAACGATGCCCTCATCAACAGCAGCGCGCGTGGCATGCATGGCATCCTCGACGCGAGCTTTTTTCTCCTTCATTTCGGTCTCGGTGGCCGCGCCTACCTTGATAATCGCGACCCCGCCGGCCAGCTTCGCCAGGCGCTCCTGCAATTTCTCCTTGTCGTAATCGGAGGTGGTCTCGTCGATTTGCGAGCGCAGCTGCTTGATGCGGCCTTGAATTGCTTTTGAGTCGCCGGCGCCGTCAATGATCGTGGTGATTTCCTTGTCCACGGTCACGCGCTTGGCCCGGCCGAGATCCTCCAGCTTCACGCTTTCGAGCTTTACGCCGGTCTCTTCCGCCAGCGACTTGCCCGCGGTAAGGATCGCGATGTCTTCCAACAGCGACTTCCGGCGATCGCCAAAGCCTGGGGCTTTTACGGCGCAAACCGCCAGAGTCCCGCGCAGCTTGTTCACCACCAAAGTTGCCAGCGCTTCGCCTTCCACGTCTTCCGCGACAATCAACAGCGGATGGCCCGAGCGAGCGATTTGCTCCAGCAGTGGCAGAACATCCTTCATGCTGGAGATCTTCTTCTCGTGAATCAGAATGTAGGGATCCTCCAGCACCACTTCCATCCGCTCGGGGTCGGTGACGAAATACGGCGAGAGATAGCCGCGATCGAACTGCATGCCTTCCACGGTGACCAGCTCGGTCACCATGGTCTTCGATTCTTCCACGGTGATGACGCCGTCTTTGCCCACCTTCTTCATCGCGTCGGCAATAATGTTTCCGATGGTTTCATCGCTGTTGGCCGAAATGCTGCCCACCTGAGCGATCATGTCGCCCGAAACCGGCTTCGACAACTTCTGAACCGCTTCCACCGCGATCGCCACAGCTTTGTCGATGCCGCGCTTCATAGCCATCGGATTCACGCCCGAGGTTACGGCCTTGACGCCTTCTCGATAAATGATTTGCGCCAGGACGGTCGCGGTGGTGGTGCCATCGCCGGCAACGTCCGAGGTTTTCGAAGCCACTTCGCGCACCATTTGCGCGCCCATATTTTCGAGTGGGTCGGCGAGTTCAACCTCCTTGGCCACGGTCACTCCATCTTTGGTGATGGTGGGACCGCCATACTTTTTCTCCAGCACGACGTTGCGGCCTTTCGGACCCAAGGTGACCTTCACCGCATCAGCCAGTTGATTCACACCGCGCAGGATGGCCTGGCGCGAATGGTCCGCGTAGATAATTTGTTTTGCCATTTTGCTAGCTCGCTTTCTTGGCAGGCACCGGCTGCTTACTCAAGATGCCGAGGATTTCATCCTCGCGCATGATCATGCATTCCGTGCCTTCGATCGTGATCTCGCTGCCGGAGTATTTCCCGAACAAGATGCGGTCGCCGACCTGAACGTCCAGCGCCACCACCGTGCCGTCTTCCAGGCGCTTGCCCTTCCCGACGGCCAGTACTTCGCCCTCCTGGGGCTTTTCTTTCGCGGAATCGGGAATATACAGGCCGCCACGCAAGGCGTCTCCTTTTTCTTCCACTCGCTTGATTACAACGCGGTCATACAACGGACGAATTTTCATAGGTTCAGGCCTCCCGGCCCTGATTGTGTTTTTAGATTCTTCAAACAGCTCGGATCTCGCGATATTCCGGCTCCCACATGGCGTCCCCCAGCTGCTGGACGATGTCGTTGAATTTGACTCGCGCCAAACCATCCTCCCCAGCGGCCTCGGCCACGGCGACGGCAACCGTCAAGG
>JBKQNQ010000385.1:0-23585 GCA_052145875.1 Thiobacillaceae bacterium | reverse complement strand
CGGTCATTGTCGAACACGGCGACTGAGACCTTGGTGACGTCGAGTCACAGCCCATCCCCGAACAGCAGAATAAGCGCCAGGGGGAAGACGATGCCGATGGCGATGCTGCTTGGGTCGCGTAGGATCTGTCGCGCTTCCTTGCGCGTCAGTGCCCAGATCCGCCGCCATTTTGCTAGCCAATCGTTCATGAGGGCCCTTAAGCGGACTTTCGCACGGGCTCGGTGCGCGCCTGCTCAACAATGGCAATAAAGGCGTCCTCCATCGTCGCTACTCGGCCAGCCGCCTCTGGGGCGAGAGCGCGCAGTTCGGCGGGGGTGCCTTGAGCGAGCACCTTACCGTCATCCAGTATCAAGGCTCGATCGCAATACTCGGCCTCTGCCATGAAATGGGTGGTCACAATGACCGTCACCCCGCTGCTGGCCAGTGCCGTGATGCGCTGCCAGAACTCGCGGCGTGCGAAGGGATCAGCACCACTGGTCGGTTCGTCCAAGAACAGAATTGCAGGCCGGTGCATAAGAGCGGCCGCCATGGCCAAGCGCTGTTTGAACCCCCCAGGCAATTGTGCACTAGGCAAGTGGACGAAGGTGTCGAGTTTGAATTCACTCAAGGCCCAGGCGATTCGCTCACGCTTGAAATCACCCTCAAGGCCGTAGGCGCGAGCGAAGAAATTCAGATTCTCACCGACTGTCAATTGCCCATAGAGAGAGAACTTCTGTGCGACGTAGCCCAAGTTCTGCCGGGCCGATGCCCTGCTCTCGCGTACATCGACTCCGGCGACTTCCAACGTGCCTGCGGATGCCGGCAGGAGGCCGCATAGCATCCGAAATGTGGTGGTCTTGCCAGCGCCGTTCGGACCGAGCAAGCCAAAGATCTCCCCACGTTTGACAAAGAAGCTGACACGATCCACGGCGACGAATTTGCCGAAGCGCCGAACGAGATCGTGGACCTTCACGACGGCGTCTCCTGGGGCGATGTCATTTGCGGTTTCCTGCGGCGCGCTCACCCGTTGGCTTGCAGCATCGGCACCACCAGCGCGATGCAGAAGTATCATGAATCCATCGGAGAACCGGGCTGGCGTCGGCTGGGGCTGCGTGCCGGAGTGCGGGCTGACCTCTGAGCCACCGGAACTCGCCAGCCGGACCAGCCGGACCTGCCCGCGCTCCAACACGGCATCAATGACGTCGGCCTCCGCCAAAAGGCGCACCTGAAAGTCTCGCGCCTTCACGCCCTCGGGAGGCTGCGCGAGGAAGGTGCAGCCAAGCGCCAAGCGACTGACGTCCGATGGCGCCGCGTCCATCAGTTTCTTGCCCCCATGAAGCACGAGGACACAGTCACAGGTCTCGGCTTCGTCCGGATCACTGCTACTGAGCAGGACCGTCAGCCCCCCCTTGATCAATTGGCGAATGATCCCCCACAATTCGCGACGCGAGAGCGGATCGACACCGACAGTCGGTTCATCCAGAAGCAACAATTCTGGGGATCGGACCAACGCGCAAGCCAGACCAAGCTTCTGCTTCATCCCTCCGGACAGCTGTCCGGCCAGCCGCTTTTGAAACGGATCGAGACCGGTCATGGCCATCAGGCGCGCGTATTGGGTCCGCCTGTTGTCGGCCGTCACGCCATGCATATCCGAATAGAGGTCAAGGTTTTCGCGGACCGTCAGATCCTCATAGAGACCAAACTGCTGCGGCATGTACGAAATCCGCGACTGAATCGCCTGCGGATCCTTGGCCGCGTTGATACCAAGCGCACTGACGATTCCGCCATCGGCCTTCATGAGTCCTGCCAGCAGGCGGAGTACCGTCGTCTTGCCAGCACCGTCCGGCCCGACCACGGCCGCGAGTCCGCCTTGGCGGAGGGAGAACGAAATGTCGTCGAGCGCCAGCACCGACTCGCCGGTCTCCCGGCGAAAGGACTTGCAAACGTAGTCCAGCTGCAATGCTGGAGAGGAAGATGGCGTCATCACGGAGCCACGGCGGTTGTCACCGCCTTTGCCGGCGCCTGCGGCAGCGTCTCCCACCCTCCACCCAGCGCTTTGTAAAGCGCAATGAGATCGAGCGACACGTTTTGATCGCTCAATGCCAATTGGTCGTCAGCCTGGTAGGCCGATCGCTGGGCGTCGAGGACGTCGAGAAAGTTTACGCGCCCGTACTTGTACAAACTGCTGGCCAACTCCAGCGAGCGGCGATTTTCGGCCACGGTATCGGCGAGCGCTCTGTGCCGGTTTTGCTCCTGTGCATATGCCACGACAGCGTTCTCCGCCTCTTGCAGGGAAACTAGTACGGCTTTCTGATACGTTGCCAGCGCCGCTGCTTGCACGGCGGTTTGCGCGCGCACCTCTGCACGCACTCGGCCAAAATCGAGCACTTGCCATTTCACACTTGGGCCGATAGACCAGAAGCTGCTGCCGGGCTCGAACCAATTGCTAACGCTAACGCTTTCGAACCCGGCATCACCAGTGAGGGAGATTTTGGGAAACCAGTCCGATTTGGCCACTCCTATGCGGGCGGTCTCCGCCGCAAGTTGCCGCTCGGCCCGACGCACATCTGGGCGACGTCGCAACAGATCGGAGGGCAACCCGATGGGAACATTCGGCGGTGCAGGCGGCACGACGGCAGGAGGGGAAAGTTCGGTCACGAGTTCGCCGGGTTGCTGACCGAGAAGGACCGCCAGCCCATACATTGCCCCACGCTCTGCCGTTTCAAGCGGTGGAATCGCTGCCTGCATACCTGAACGAATCGCCGCTGTCCGCGTGACGTCGAGATCGGTTGCGACGCCGCCTTGAAGGCGCGCGCGAGTGAGATCCAACGCCTCCTCCTGTTGTTTGAGGTCGTGACGCGCGATTTCCAAGCGTTCCTGGGCGCCCCGCAATTCGACGTAGTTCCTCGCGACCTCAGCCAGCAAGCTCACCATCACATCGTTGCGAGCCTCGATCGCTCCTTCCCAATCTGCTGTGGCGGCTTCGAACGCGCGGTGCTTGCCGCCAAAGAAGTCGAGTTCCCATGAGGCGTCGAAACCGGCTTGATAGACGCTGTACTCGAAGGGGAAATTAGGTGGAAGTGCCAGCGCTCCAAAAAAGGGCTGGTTCTCGCTCTGCTTTGCCCGAGCAGCCGATCCGGAGGCGTTGACCGTAGGATATAAATCGGCCGCACTGCTTCCTCGGATTGCACGGGCTCGCCGTAGCCGTGCTTCCGCCACGCGCAAGTCAAGGTTCGACTGCGCCGCGCGCTGGATAAGGGAATTAAGCTCGACATCGTTAAAAGAGGCCCACCAGGACGAGGGCTCGGACGCCTTGTCATTAAGCCCATTGGCCACTGGCGATGTCCAGGCGACTGGGGCGCTCGCGGGAGAAGGGTGATAGTCGGGGCCGACGACGCAGCCACCGACACCAACAATGCCTACTATCGCAAGTCTTCTGAGGATTGATGTTGGTAACAACGTGCGGGTACCCCTAAGATTTGCTCAGCGCACTTGGATCTAACTCCAGAAGCACGGACGCAGGCATGCCAAGACGCAGTTCGTCCTGCGGGTCTTTCACAAATACACGAATTTCATAGACGAGACTCGAACGCAACTCCTCGGTCTGGACCGATTTCGGTGTGAATTCAGCAACCGATGCAATAAAGCCGACCCAGCCGGAGAGTACCTGACCAGGGAAGCTGTCCGTGCTGATCGATGCTCTCATTCCAGTCTGAATCCTTCCGAGATCGGACTCGGAAACATAGGCCCTGATCCACTTCGGGTCCACAACGGCCAGATTCAGGACCGGCTTTTGAGGAGATGCCATCTCGCCGGGCTCCGAGAGTCTGGAGCGCACCACGGCATCGCACGGGGCAACAAGATTGGAGTCAGCCAGCTGCCGGCGACGAATCTCGAGTTGGAACTGATCGGCGCGCAACTGGGCCTCGGCCTGATTTACGTCCTCTTTCCTCGGGCCAAGTCTAGAGAGATCGAGGCCCTTCTCTGCGGCGACCAGGTGCGCCTGTGCCGAGTCCATGGCGGCCTTCGCGCTGTCGAGGTCTTCCTTGCTGATGGCCCGCCCGTTAGTGAGCGTTGTCAGAGCCGCTAGGCGGGCCCATTGCTGGCGGGAATTGACCTGGTCGGCTTGGGCAGAGGCTACAGTGGCCTGAGCCTGAGCGATTTCCTGCGGCCGGCTGCCGTGGTGCAGCTTCTCAACGACCGCTTGTTGCGCCTGCATCACCGCCTCGGCGGCCTCCATCTGAGGTTTGAGTCGACTCGTCTCCAGACGAGCCAGAACCTGTCCGCGCGTGACCTTCGCTCCCTCCTGCACCAGAACTTCGGCAATCCGTTCGCTGTTGTTGAAGGCGAGATCGATTTGCCGCAAATCGACATTGCCGTACAGGACCAATCGGTTCACGTTCTTGTCGGCGCTTTTCCCGAGCCTACCGAGCCCAAAGCCAGCCGCGATGGCGGCCAAGACCAGAAGTCCGACGATGAAATATGTCCTGTACCGCTCGAAGAATGACCGTGGAGAGGTCGCGAGAGACGGCGGCGCCGCTACAGCAGATGGAGCGACGCCGATAGCGGGGGTCGGCGCCACCAATGGCGTCGCTGGGGTTGCTGGATTCTTGTCGCCCTCGTCCGACACTGCCTTCTCCTTGCCGCTCAGCGCACTGGACCAGCGCGCCAACCACGCCCCCATGAGGCGGGCAACGTATAAAAATCAAGGCTATGCGCGAAGCGCTTCAGCGTCTGTGCGTTGCCGAACAGAGAGTCGGGGCATCGAACAGACCCGGCGACCCTCCGTGCTGAAAATTAGCTTCGATTCGGCGGTTTTGGCAATCAACCGGATTGGCAAGGCTCAAAGCCGCCCTCGACTTCCCTGCTCCATGATCGCCGCCAGGGCCGCTGGCGCCGCCTATGGGGTCGGTACGCTGCATGGTGAATTCCGATCCAGCCAACCCGCCGCTGCCATTTTCTTTACCGTCAACCGTTACCGAGATAGCCCGTTTTACACACATCTTGATAGACTCGCTCTCATGCAGCAGGCCATGGAGCCCAACGCCTATGCCCGCAGGATGGCTGGGATGATGAACCCGGCCACCCTGCAGAGTTACCAGCAATTCGTCGATCCGGCCCTGTATGCACGCTGGATGCAGGCGGCCATGAATCCTGCTTTATACAACGGCTTCATGGGCCCGGCCAACTACATGAACTGGATGTCCCTGCCCGCAAACCCACAGATGTGGAACCAGGGCATGCAAATGGTCAATCCCGCCCTCTACCTGAAATGGCTGGGCAGCAACCATGAACCCGGCCATGCTCAACACGATGACGGCGCCTATGGATCCCAACCTGTACGCAAACTAGATGCGTGCAGCCACAAACCCCACGGCTTACGGGCCCTGGGGAGTCTATATGAACATGCCCACCGGCCCCGTGCCGGCCGCGGCTAACCCCCTGGCGCTGATGAACCAGGTGGTGACATCGCCCGCGAAGGTCGCGGAAATCCCTGGCAAGGTGGCGGCGGGCGTCAAAGCAGCCGAACCCATCCCGGGCAGTATGCCGGTGAAAGTCCAGCCGCCTGTTGTGACGACAACCAAGATCGTACTGGCTGCAGATGCCCTGTTCGCGATCAACAAATCCGGCATCCGGGATTTGTCCAAGGCCGGCATGGCCACGCTGGAAGCGATCGTCGCGAGGATCTCCGCCGCCAATTCAACCTGTCCACAAGGGGGTCGTCCCCGCGGCTTCAGTATGTTACGTGGGCGTAGTGGAAACTGTTGCTACGATTTGTAGCTGAATGCCGAACACTGTCCCACAAGTGTCCCAAACACGTCAAAAAGCCCAGCACGACGCAGCAAACTAAACGCCAGTAAAGCCAGGGCGGTGGTGCCCGGAACCGGAATCGAACCGGTAAGGGCTGTTTAGGCCCGGCGGATTTTAAGTCCGCTGTGTTTACCAATTTCACCACCCGGGCGGTGAGGTCAGATCCTAATGGCTACCGGAACAGCCAAGAAATCCTAAGAGAATTGGAGGCGAGGGCCGGAATCGAACCGGCGTAGACGGCTTTGCAGGCCGCTGCATAACCATTTTGCTACCTCGCCCTGAAAGCACGTCGTGAGTCCTTCTAAAACGACAAGGGAAAGCAGCGCGATGTATTGGCTTTCCCTTGAAGTTCTGGAGCGGGAGACGAGGCTCGAACTCGCGACCTCAACCTTGGCAAGGTTGCGCTCTACCAACTGAGCTACTCCCGCTTGAAGGCTGCGAATTCTGATGAATTTTGTACGGCGTGTCAACTTTTGAGTCCGACTCGCTTGGCTGGGGCTCATTGCTTCGCGAGGGCTTTGGCTGCCATGCGCAAGTAATATGCCATGGAAATCAAGGTCAGCAGTGCGGCCAGGTTAATGAGGCCTTGGCCCAGAAGCGCGGTTGGAAATGCGCCCAGCGGCTCCCAGAAAAGCAATAGTGCGATGGCGATCATCTGAAAGGCAGTCTTGACTTTACCGATGAAACTTACTGTCACACTGCTGGATTTGCCCTCCTTGGCCATCCACTCCCGTAAAGCCGAGACGGCGATTTCACGGCCGATGATGATTAAGGCGGCGAGGGGCCATGCCCGATGCAGGTCCACCAGGACGATGAGCGCGGCGGCGACCATGAGCTTATCGGCTACCGGGTCGAGAAACGCACCGAAGGCGGAGGTTTGATCGAGTTTGCGCGCAAGATAACCATCAAACCAGTCGGTGAGGGCTGCCAAGGCGAAGAACAATGTGGCAAGCAGGTTCCTCTGACTGAAAGTCAGCCAGTGTGAAGGAAGATAGAACACCCCGATCACCAGTGGGATCATCACGATACGCAGCCAGGTCAGCAGGTTGGGCAGGTTCAGTGGCATGAACGCATTATCGCACTTCGTGAACTGGCCTGAGGTGGCTCAGTGCAGCGCATGATAAATTCGCTCCGCCAACTCGCGCTGGATTCCTTTGATGCGGGATAGTTCTTCAACGCTGGCATTACGAAGCCCTTGCATTCCGCCAAAATGTTCGAGCAGCGCCTTGCGTTTCTTGGGACCAATGCCCGAAATATCTTCCAGGCTTGAATGGGTACGAGCTTTGCCTCGGCGCGCACGGTGCCCCGTGATGGCGAATCGGTGTGCTTCGTCTCGAATTGCCTGGATCAAGTGCAGGGCAGGATTATCCCTTGGCAGACGTACCGCCCGTCCATCGGGATAAATCAATTGTTCGAGTCCCGGCTTGCGCTGTGGACCTTTGGAGACCCCAATCAGGTCGAGATCATTCAAGCCCAGCTCCGCCAGCACCTCCACGGCGACATTTAATTGCCCGAGCCCACCGTCGATCAAGACCAGATCGGGCCGCTTCCCCTCGCCCTGCTGTACCTTGGTGTAACGCCGTGTCAGCACATCCCGCATGGCGGCGTAGTCGTCACCGGGCGCGATCCCGCTGATGTTGTAGCGCCGGTATTCACCATTTTTCATCGCGCCACCTTCGTATACGACACACGACGCCACCGTCGCTTCACCGAGCGTGTGGCTGATGTCAAAGCACTCAACGCGATTGAGTTGCGGGAGGTCAAGGGCTTCCTGCAGAGCGGTCAAGCGTGTTTCCTGGGTAGCCCGCTGCGCAAGTTGTTGCGTCACGGCGACTTCCGCACCCCGTTGCGCCATGCTCAACCAGACTTTCTTTTCGCCCTGGGGCCGGATCAGCAAGGTGATCTTGCGATTCGCATGCTGAGAGAAGGCCTTGCCAAGAGTTTCGGTGTCGACCAATCCGCCTGTCACAATCACGGGCGGAATCGGCTGTTCGAGATAATGCTGGGTGAGGAAGGCCTGTAGGACTTCTGCGTCGTCGCCCTCGGTGGCATTTTGTGGGAAAAATGCACGGTCACCCAGGTGACGGCCGCCGCGTATCATCAACAGGTTTACGCAGCTTAGACCAGATTGCGTTGCCACGCCGATCACATCGACATCTGCACCCGAACGGGTGTCCACAAACTGCTGCTGCCGAACCTTGGCAAGGTTATGAATCTGATCGCGGTATTGCGCAGCGATTTCGTACCGCTGTGCCTGTGCCGCGGCCTGCATTTTTTCCGTGAGTTGTCCCGCGAGCTCATCATCTTTGCCCTGCAAGAACAGCATGGCGCTCTTGACGTCCGCGGCATAGTCGGGTTGCGAGATATGGCCCACGCAAGGCGCGGTGCAGCGTTTGATCTGATAGAGCAGGCAGGGGCGCGAACGATGCGCAAATACCGTGTCTTCACAGGTGCGCAGACGGAACACGCGCTGCAGCAGGTTAATGCTCTCCCGCGCCGCCCAAGCATTCGGATAGGGACCGAAATACGTGTTGGTCTTGTCGGTTGCACCACGATAATAGGCGATTCGCGGAAAACGGTGCGCGCTTAGCACCAGATACGGATAGGACTTATCGTCCCTGAACAGGATGTTATAACGCGGATTGAGCGCCTTGATCAGGTTGTTTTCTAGCAGCAGCGCCTCCGCTTCGGTGCGCGTAACCGTGGTTTCGATGGCGCAGATCTGTGCGACCATGAGCTGGGTGCGAGGTGACAGTCCGGACTTGTTAAAGTAGCTGGCTACGCGTTTTTTGAGGTCGCGTGCCTTGCCAACATAGAGCACCGTCCCATCACAGGCCAGCATTCGGTAGATACCGGGGAGCGAAGGCAGGGGCCCAATGAACGCTTTCGGATCGAAGCTCATCATAGAATCCGGCAAGTGGACCGGAAAGGAATCCGAGGGGTGTTCTCTGCCACGAGAAGCCTTCGTTGTCGGTGAACGGGTGCGACCATAACTCGACGGGAACCGGGCACGCAATGGCTGTGCCCGGACGCCCTTATTGCTCAACGCCTAGTCATCTTCGTCCAAGAGGACGCCTGCGATTGCCCAGTTTTCCTCCGGAAGTTCCTCAAAGGAGATATAGGTATAACGGGCGGGCTTGCCTGCGTGTTTTTCGAGGGTGGCGGTAATCTCCTCGGCAATGGCTTTCCTCTGCTCGCGCTTGAGTTTGCCGGCAACCTTGATGCTGACAACAGGCATGGTTACTCCTCCAATTCGCGTGTGATACGTGCAAAAACCGCACGAAACATTTCCGGCGTCAGACGCCGTGTTTGAGTATTGTAGCGGGAGCAGTGATACGAGTCGTAAATGCGCAGCGCCTTATGCGCGGTTCCGGCTTGATCCGCTGCAGTGGGCAGGAAATGCATGGCGCCATGGCCGAAGGGATGGTCCTTCGCCTTGAGTCCAAGGGCCGCCACGACGGCATCATGGGCAATTTTGCCCAGCGCCAGGACCGAACTGTGCTCGGGGAGGCCGCCCAGTTCCATCCTTAAATAGCGGTTGCATTGCTTGATTTCGGCCGGCAGGGGCTTGTTGTCAGGCGGCAGGCACTTGACTGCATTCGTAATCCGGCAATCAGAGAGCTTCAAGCCGTCGTCGACTGACTGCGATACCGCTTCTGACGCGATGCCGAATTCATGCAACGTGTGGTACAGGAGAATTCCCGCGTGGTCACCGGTAAATGGCCGACCCGTGCGATTGGCGCCGTGCATGCCCGGCGCGAGTCCAACGATCATGAACTTAGCGTTCGGATCGCCAAAGGGTGGGACAGGTTTGCAAAAGTAACCGGGGTTTTCAGCTGCAACCGCGTCGAGAAAATGTGCCAGCCTCGGGCAATCGCGGCAGTTAGTGAGGGTGGCCATCGTGGGAATTGTCTGGACGCTTCGCGTAAAGGGTGATCGGTACGGCCGGAATGATCTCCGGTTGAAGCGTAACGTGGCCAATTCCGAATTCCGTGTTAAGCATTGCGCGCGCGGCAGCCAAGATCTGGGGCCATTGATTTAGCTCTTTCACGTCCAGGTGGGCGGATAGCGCGAACTGTCCACTTGCAAGCGTCCAGATGTGCAGGTCATGCACTTGGGCCACACATTCAAGTTGGGCCATTCTGCGACCAACCGCATTCAGATCGATGTTGGACGGAACCCCCTCCATCAGTACATGCAGCGCCTGGCGCAGCAAGTTGAGAGTGGAGACGAGGATAAGCAGAGAAATCACCACCGACAGGATGGGGTCAATCGGCGTCCAGCCGGTGAGCATGATGACAAGTCCTGCCGTCAGGGCGGCGACGGAGCCCAAGGCATCACCCGCGACATGCAGCAACGCAGCGCGGCGGTTGAGACTGTCCTCGCCCTTCATGAGCAACCAGCCAACGAGGAGATTCACGGCTAAACCCACGAGAGCGACGACAAAAACCGTCGCGCCACGCACCTGTCGAGGTTCGTTGAGGCGCTGCCAGGCCTCGAATGCAATGAAGGCAACCAGTGCTAGCATCAGTAAGCTGTTGACAAGTGCGGCGACGATTTCGGCGCGCGCGAGTCCATACGAGTGCTTGGCCGATGGGGGCCGGCGCGATAACACCGCGGCCACAGCCGCCAACCCAAGCGACAGGCTATCCGTCAACATGTGTCCGGCGTCGGACACCAAGGCAAGGGAATGGGCCCAAAAACCGGCTGCCACCTCCACGAGAGCAAAGCTCAGGGTAAATAGAAGGGCCCATCCGAATGCGTCATGGCCATGACCGTGTGGATGATGATGGTTGGCGTTGTCAGCCGAATGGTCGTGGAGATGATTCATGAATTGCGCTCGTTGGCGTAATCGGTTGGGTCAGCGCCGAGCGGCAGGGTCCCACTATCCATACCCAATCCTGCGATGCTGTGCCGCGCCCGCGTATACGTGGTTTGTTCCAACAGCTGCGTATAGCTGAGCGGATGCGCGCGGCCATGCAACCGAGCCAGCCGGGCACGGCTGGCCGCAGACCACTCATGATTTAGTTGTGCCAGAGCTTCATCGGCTAGGGCCGGACGGTTGCAGATTAAGGCCATATCGCAACCGGCATTTAACGCGGCGACGACACGTGCCGTAATCGGGCCGGCGACCGAGGCACCCTCCATGCACAGGTCATCGCTGAATATCATTCCGTCAAACCCCATTTCCTCGCGCAGTACTGCTTTCAGCCAGATAGGCGAAAACCCGGCGGGTCTCGAATCGATTTTCGGGTACACCACATGGGCAGGCATAATCGCTGGCAGACCAAAATCGATCAAGGCTTGGAAGGGCTGCAGGTCAGCCATTTTGAAATCCATATAGCCGCGCTGGTCCACCGGCATTGCGACATGGGAGTCAGCAGCGATGAACCCGTGGCCCGGAAAATGTTTTCCGCAGGCGCCCATCCCGGCCTCCCTCAGGCCGCTCATCAATGAGTGGGCGAGCTCGGTGACGGCGTGGGGGTTGGCGTGAAAGGCGCGATCGCCAATGACGGAAGAGGTGCCATAGTCCAGGTCAAGCACGGGGGTTAGACTCAGATCCACCCCGCGTGCGCGCAGTTCCGTGCCCAGCACGTAACCTGCCGCCCACGCGAGTTCGTTCGCGTGGTGCGGCCGCTGATCCCATACGTCGCCCAGACGACGCATGGGCGGGAGTCGCGTAAACCCGTTCCGGAAGCGCTGGACCCGCCCGCCTTCCTGGTCTGCCACAATCAATAACGGAGGGGACTTGAGCAGGTGTATTTCCGTGCAGAGCTGCTCCAGCTGGGCTGGATCCTCATAATTGCGGCTGAACAAGATTACACCGCCGACCAGCGGATGGGAGAGGCGTCGGCGGTCTTCCTCGGTGAGCTTTTTCCCGACAATGTCGAGAATCAAGGGGCCGAGCGTCATAGGGTCACCTTGCAAGGCAGCCCTGCGTCGCGGATGCGTTCGGCAAAACGGTCAAGCCAAATCTTGTTCAAAGCTGAAAGGCGCTCGCCCCCCGGCTGTTGTGGGCTGCGCGCCAGTCCATAGAGCAGTACGCCTTGGACCGAAAGGTTCTCGCGTCGGATGCGCTGCGCAAGACGGAGGTAGGCTGCCTGCTCGGCGTCGTCCGGAGGGTGCCCGTCCATCAGGAACACGCATGTTTGAATCCATGTCGGACAGAGGCTCGATGAAAGTTTGAGCCGCTCGTAGTGTTTTTCCGGTGCGGTGAGGGTTTGGTTGATGCGCCGCATTCCCGAGGCGGTAGCACTATCCACCTTGAACCAAACTTCACCATTTAGCCGGGCCATTTTTCTCAGGCCCTCTTGTACGCGCGGGCGGTCGACTAGGCTGCCATTGGTAATCAATATCAGCTTGATCTTGCCGGTAAGCCCGCAATCGGCGATGACGTTGCCAACTCGGTCGACGACCTGAGAAAAGACTTTGGCGCTTGTCGGCTCCCCATTGCCTGACAGGGCGATGTCGGTCAGTCGTTGCGCACCTTCGGGCACCTGCGTCCGCATGAAATCACCATGAAGAATATCCCACAACAGCCTGCGCAATTCGCTTTCCAGTTGTATCAGATCAATTGCTGGCGCGCTGCCCCGAACCAGATTGGGCACCTGGCAATAGTTGCACGCCCAGTTGCACGCATTGTTTGGACTGAGGTTGATGCCCACAGATACGCCCCCGGCACGGCGCGACACAACGGGATAGACGTAAGTCATCCCCGCGCTGTCGCGGTCGTGGTTGGCGGGGTTAAGCTGGGGTGCCAAATTAGAAACCAAGAGGCCTATGGATTCCCCATTTTACTTGAGCCAAGAGCAATCCGTGACCGAGGCACGTTCGTTGAAGCGTCGAGTATCATCCCCGCCCGGGTGGCTTCCACATCAGCACCTCGAAGCGGTGGAACGAGAGGCGCTTAGTTTTGGGGTCGAAGACCTGATAGGCAAGCTGTCTTGTCTGATCCGGCGCGCCGAACAAAACACGTGATGCGGAGCGGCAAGCGGGGTCATCCGGTGGATTTGAATACAAGGTTCCACATACCACGACCTTGTTGCCCATCTTAAGCGCCCCCGGGTCGATCCACGGGGAGTTGGCGAGATCCAGCCCGTATAACGCATGTGGATGGTCGGGCGAATAAAAGCTTAGCGCGTAGGGCAGGGGAAAGGTCCCCGCAACATAGCTAATACCCTGACCATAGGTTTGCTGGTAAACATGCGTGACATCTTCCGCGACGGTTTGTCCCAGCGCGTAGGGGGGAGGCGCAGGGTAAGCGCGATAGTGTCTGGCCCAGACGCCCGCACCAATGATCGCAGCAAGAAGATAGAACGCTCCGATGCGATAGACGCGCCGTGCAAGGATTTCGGTATCAAATTTTGTCGGGGTGAGGTCCATCAGGGCCCAGCCGACAAACAGCAGTGCCGGGATCAACCAGGACGACACCGGATTGACGCGTTCCACAAAGGAGGTCAGGAGGGTGAGCGCTACGCTCAGATTAAGGATCCCCAAACCCAGCCGGGGTGGCCGAGCCCGGCTTGGGCCCCGTACGGCGGGCAAACCAAGCAGGCTTGCACCCCAGGCCACCAAACTTACGCTACTGAAAGCCAGGCCACCAGAGGCGGTGCTAAGGTACGCGCTCGTTGCAGTCATTTGGTTGAGGGTTCGATGCGTGACATGCAAATAGTGGAGCGTGGGCCAGTCATGATGCATGGCCCAGACAATATGGGGCAAGACCAACAGCGCGGCGGTCGCTCCGGTGATAGTCACGGCCTTGATCAGGACCGATACCGCCGGCCGAAGGGTGATCACGCAAGCCAGTCCAATGGCAACGAGCGGCACCAGGGAGTAATACTTGGTAAGGGTCGCGGCCGCGGCAAATACCCCGGCCAGAACAAACCAGCGGCTGCTTCCCTTCTCGATTGCGTGCAACTGGCTCCAGACAAACCCGGCTAAAAATGGAAGCTGTGCCGTGTTGGCATTGTATTTAAAGCCACTATCCGGCCCAAAATGGCTGACCAGCGAAGCCAATACAATGGCAGTCAATATTTTTTCCGGCGTGAAGAATCGCTTCATGGCAAGCGCCAGAAGGCCCAGCGCAACCGCAAGATTGATCTCCGCAAGCAGGTAGTAGGCGCCGTCGCTCGTGGGAAGGAGGGTGAACCAGAGCGCGGTGATCCAGCCGAACAGCGGGGGGTGTTTGTTAGTACCCCATTGCCACTCCATGCCCCATGCATAGTTCTCCACCATGTCTGCACCATCCAGATAGTGACGCGTAAAGGCGAAAATTAGCCACCAGGACAGGCAAAATGCCAAGACGTACAGCGCGGTGCGGCGTTGGTATCGGGAATCAGCGTGCGGTTTCATAAGGGGTTACAACAGCCGGTCTCGCCTTTGGGGTTGTGGGCGAGGGAAAGTATCCGAAGTCTTGCTTACGATTGGCCTACGATAGGATCCAGGAACTTGAACTCAAACAATGCGCCTCCGAGGAGGCTCCTTCCGACTGTGATCGTCGCGCCATGGCCGCGTGCGACTTCCTGCACGATTGCGAGTCCCAAGCCGCTGCCTTCAGTTGAGCCGACCTCGGAGGCCCGGTGGAATCGCTGAAAAACCAATGGCCATTCCGCTTCGGGCACACCGGGGCCGCTGTCGGAAACGGCAAAGGCCGGCGGTGAATCCTGAACCGATGTTGTGATGGTCCCGCCTTCTGGAGTGAACTTAAGCGCGTTCTCGAGCAGGTTCTTCATGGCTTCCCTAACCAGGAGCTCGCTGCCACGGATCGGGACGGGCTGCTCACTGCCTTCGTAGCCGAGATCGATGTGTCGGGCGGCGGCGGTGGACACGTAGTCGCTGGTAACGGCTCTTGCCAGCGACGTCAAATCAAATAAGCGGTGCGTTTTGCCCGCGTCGGCCTCGGAATGCTCCAGCGCCAGCAGTTGTCGAACGAGGTGGGCGAGGCGTGACAGAGCGTCATGCAGTCGCTGGTAAGTCGGCTGGGCGCACGGACACGACGCATCTGACATGGCTAGATCAATTTCTGCCGTCAGCACGGCCAGTGGTGTCTTGATCTGATGGGCTGCATTCGCGGTGAAGCGACGTTGCTCGTCCTGGGCCGCTTTTACTCTGGCGAGTAGCCCATTTAACGCCGTTACCATGGGCCGTAGTTCGCCGGGAGTATCGTTGGCCGATATCGGGTCCAGGTTTTGAGCTGAGCGGCCCGTAATACTGTGGCGGAGTCTTTCAAGCGGACTTAGCCCCTTGCGGACGCCCAGCCAGATCAGCGGAAAGGCAAGAAACAGGATGGCCGCCTGGGGAATTAGCGCTGCTCGACTGAAACGCAATGTCAATTTGGTGCGTCTGTTCAGGGTCTCTGCCAGCAGGATGTGGAACCCCGGCAAGCTGTCCTCGTCGGCCTTCAGAACTGCAAGGCGCACGGGCGTGTGATCGACCGAAACGTAGCTGAACCGAGTTCGCACACGATCATTGGGCCGCTCATCGGTAAGACGTAGACGCCGATCACCCGCAATCAGTGATCCGCGGCCGTTATAAACTGCGTAGTAGTGTTGGTCTTTGGGGTCACTCAAAATCAAGTCAATGGTTTGGGAGTGAGCCGAAATCGTGCCGTCTTTCCGCAAGCTGGAGTGGATTGCCTTTGCAAGTTCATCGTTAAGCTGCTCCAAAGCCAGATCGCGTTCCGCTTCCGCCAGATGGGTAGCATTACGGTACGTGGAATAAGCGCTGATGATCAGCAGGACGAACAGCGGGACAGTGAGCCATGCCAGAAGGGTTCGGGTGAGGGTGGAAGCCCTGCGGATTGGCTCAGGTTGGATGGCCATCAGATGACACAAGCATGTAGCCCAGTCCTCGAACCGTACGTATGGTAATTCCTTGGGGCTCCAGTTTCTTGCGTAGGCGATGAATGTAGACCTCAACCGCATTGGATCCAACGGTGACGTCCCAGCTCGAGAGCGCGGTCGTCAGCGCCTGTTTGGAAACGATCTTCCCGGCCTTGTGCAATAGGCTGGCGAGGACTTCGCGCTCGCGGCTGGAGAGTTCAACTTCATCACGATCCAAGAAAACCTGTTTGGTGGCGGTGTCATAGCGCAATTTGTCGAGCACGAGAACGGACGATGCGCTGCCTCCCTGATGACGCCGAAGCAGGGCACGCAAGCGCGCCTGCAATTCTGCAATGGCGAAGGGTTTGGGGAGATAATCGTCTGCACCGCTGTCCAATCCTGCTACGCGGTCGGCAATCGCCTCACGCGCGGTCAGAATCATCACGGGCAGGTGGCTGCCGCGTTTGCGAAGGCGCTTGAGTACCTCTAGACCATCCATCCGCGGTATGCCCAGATCCAACAAAAGTGCGTCGTATGTTTCGGTTGTAAGCGCAAGTTCGGCCGCCACGCCGTCGCACACCCAGTCCACGTTATAGCCCTCCTGTTTGCACGCACGCGTCAGCAGTTCCGCCAGTGCGACGTCGTCTTCGGTAAGCAGGATGCGCATGGGGTTTGTGGGAATGCGTGTAAGGAGATTGAAAGACATTCTAGAGCATTCTGCAGCATCCCACATTGGAAGCAGCGTCGGAAACCGAGGTCACTTGATGCGTGAACACAAGTTGCATGCCCAGGATGTTTCTTCTGAGCAGGAAGCCGAATGGAATTCATTTTCTGGAAGAAGCGGCAGAAAAGCTGCCGAGCGCGGGGACTTCGCAATCCAGCCACGCGATTGGCTTCCGGGCCTATCGGTCATCATCCCGTGCTTTAACGAAGCGGAAAACCTGAACCGGCTATTGCCGCGATTGCACACGGTGCTCGATGGGCTCGTGTCGGACTGGGAAGTTATACTCGTTGACGATGGCAGCCGCGACAATACCCCTGAAGTGTTCACTTTCTGGTCCGCCAAACCGGGGTTTCATGCCATTCAACTGTCGCGCAACTTTGGCAAGGAAGCAGCGCTGACTGCTGGCTTGGAAGCCGCACGTTGCGAAACCGCCGTGATGATGGACGCCGACCTGCAGCACTCACCCGACTTGATCCCGGTCATGCTCGAGCAATGGCAACAGGGCTACGACGTAGTGTATGCGGTACGTGAGCATCGGCACGATGAAGGTCTGCTAAAACGGCTGGGGGCCCGATTGTTCTACCGTCTGGTGAATGCGGGCGGGCGCTTCGAGGTCCCCCCCGATGCCGGCGATTTTCGCCTAATGGACCGAACTGTCATCGACGCGATGCTTGCCCTCCCGGAGCGCAATCGGTTCATGAAGGGCCTGTATGCCTGGGTGGGATTTAAGACTGCAGAGATTTCCTATGTTCCGGAAGCCCGGAGCAGTGGACGCAGTACGTTCCGCCCCTTGCATCTATTGAGCCTGTCGCTCGACGGGTTAACGGCGTTTACGACCTGGCCCCTACGGGTGGTCAGTCTATTGGGTCTTATTCTCGCACTCTTGGCGTTCAGCTATGGCGGTTATCTGGTCATTGAATACTTTCTGGAAGGTCAGTCCGTTCCCGGGTGGACCACGATCGTCGTTGGTCTGATGTTGTTTTCTGGAATACAGCTAATTGGGTTGGGGGTGTTGGGCGAGTATGTGAGCCGCATCTTCGAGGAGGTCAAGGGGCGTCCTGTGTACGTTATCCGGCACCGTGCCGGGCGTGACTTGCGGCGGGGGCGGTCATGATCGCAACGGATCGAGGATCGGCCCTGAACAAGAAGGATGCAGGGCTACTCTTGCTGGCGCTTGCTTGGCTTGCCCTGACAATCGGGATCAGACCACTGGCACTCCCCGACGAAGGACGCTATGTGGGCGTGGCATGGGAGATGTTGACCTCAGGGAACTGGCTCTACCCCACGCTAAACGGGCTGCCATTTTTTCACAAGCCCCCGCTCTTCTACTGGATTACGGCTGCAAGTTTGGGTGCGTTCGGCACCCATGAGTGGGCGGCCCGACTGGCTCCGTTGCTGGGCGCCGAAGTGGCGCTGCTAAGTCTTTATGGCTTCGCCCTCCGGCAACAAGGAAGATCCATCGCGCGCTGGTCGCTGTTGATCCTGGTGACGCAGCCCTTCTTCTTTGCCGGGGCGCAGTTCGCAAACCTCGACATGCTGGTGGCCGGCTTTATCAGTGCCACAATTGCATTGGGCGCGGAAGCGGTGCTTAACGCGGAAAAGAACAAGCCTTATCGGGGGGCGCTCGCCGGTGCATACCTGTGCGCGGGGATTGGGATTCTGGCAAAAGGGTTGATTGGCGCAGTTCTGCCGGGCCTCGTTATTGTCATTTGGCTCGCCTGGAATCGAAGATTGACGCGGTTGCGAGAGCTCGCCTGGTTGCCAGGTGTGGTGCTTTTTCTATTGGTTGCCGCGCCGTGGTTCGTTGCGATGCAGGCGCGGTTTCCGGACTTTCTGAATTATTTCTTCGTCTACAACCACTTCCAGCGATTTGCCGAAGGGGGGTTCAACAATCCCATGCCGTTCTGGTTTTACGTGCCCGTTATCATTCTTCTCATCTTTCCTTGGTCCGGGTGGCTCCCGGCAGCGTGGAAGCAAACGAGAATGGACGCCCAGCCGCGGCCAACCATCGCTTCCCTGATGTGGATTTGGCCTGTCGCGATCGTTGGATTCTTCTCTATTCCGAGCTCCAAGATTGTGGGTTATGTCCTTCCCGTGCTTCCGCCCCTGGCCTATTTGATTGCCACCGCGTTGGAGCGGCGCTGGAGCCATTCGCAAGGACAGCGCTTTTTGAAGGGAACGGCTGCTGCCGCGGGCCTGATCTGCCTGTCTGCGATCGTCGCCGTGACGATCTTCAACAAGAAAACGGATAAGGGATTGAGCAGCGTGATTGCGGCACAGCGCGTGGATCATGAGCCGGTGCTTTTCGTGAGAAACCAGTTTTTTGACGTGCCGTTCTACCTGAGATTGAAGGAACCCGTGAGAATCTTCGACGATTGGAGCCCATCAAACGCTTCGAAGCATGATAACTGGCGTAAGGCCGTTGCCGATGCAGGGAAATTTGATCCCGAGAAAGCCCGGCAATTGCTGCTTGACGCTACGCTGTTTGAACGTGTGGTATGCAGCCACCCGGTGTCGTGGGTCATTGCCATGAAGGGTACACAGGACGGATATCCGCTGCTTAAACAGATTCCCTCGATTGCGACCCATGAGGCCACCTCGGTATGGCGGCTGTCGCGAAAAGAACTCGTGACTAAGGGCTGGTGTCAGCAAATGCCCAATGACGACTCAGTAGGTAAGTTAGAACGGCCACGCATGCCAGGATAATCGCGAGCAGCACGGGGTAAGGGGCCGAACTCGTGCGCAGCAAGATCGCATAGGCTGATTCATTGATCGCGAACCCGGATGCGGAAAGCACAAAGAATCTGAAAATGGACTGCAACGCACGAGCCGCGTGATCGGCGAAGGTAAGCAAATAGTGCCCGCCATACGAGACCCCAAAGGCGCACAACCAGCCACCGACGTTGGCGACGAGGGGCGCCAGATGAGCATTTTCCACCAGGAGGATGACGGTCATGAGGTGGGTCAACGCTGCTGCGCTGCCGACCAGAATGAAAATAACCGGGCGGCGATTTAGGAAAGCCATGCTGAACTCACCAAGAAATATTCCGGCATTTTACGGGAGGAAGCCGTGTCGCAGCCAGAGCAGATGACCCCGCGACGCATGATTTGCATTTGTGTTGACGACTTCGGCATGCACGAGGGAATCAATCGGGCGGCGCTCAACTTGGCCGCGACGAGCCGTGTCAGTGCGATCAGTTGCATGGTCGAAGGGCCGGCATGGGACTCGGGTGTCGCTGCACTTAAGGCGAGCGTTCACCGGATTGAGGTTGGTCTGCATCTCAATCTTACGCACGATTTCCGCGAGGCCGCATCGCCCAAATCGGTCGCCCGACTGATACTGCTGGCCTACTCGCGCTTGTTAGATCGCGCCCAGATCAGGCAGGTGCTTGAGCGGCAGTTCGACCGTTTTGAAACTGACATGAATCGGATCCCGGACTTTGTTGATGGGCATCAGCATGTGCATCAATTGCCTGTGGTACGACACGCGTTGCTGGAGGTCATGAATGACCGCTTTGGGCCAGTTAAGCCCTGGTTGCGGGAAACGCAGCCGCCCGCCTCATTGTGGAATTCCGGACTACCGCGAGCAACAAGCTTGAAAGCGAATCTCATTGGGTGGTTGGGAGCACGTCAGCTTGGCGCGATGGCTCGTCAGAACGGTTACCGGCAAAACAATCGTCTGCTCGGCGTCTATGGGTTTGAAGGTTCCGAAGCGGGCTACCTGGAGAAGCTGAAGATCTGGCTCAGCTGCGCGAGCACTGGGGATGTATTAATGTGTCACCCGTCCCTGCCGTGGTCGGGCGACGACCCCCTGCAGGGTCCACGGAATCAGGAGTACCGGGCGCTGTCGAGCGAGGCTTTCTCCGAGATGTTGAAATCAACCGGAATTGAAATCGGACCGGTGAAAAAGGCGATAGCCTGAACGCCCCGGTGGCGGGTGTGGCGACAACCGCATTGCTGGGTGATCACATGGGTGGCTTGCGTCCGTGAGGTAGGGCCACACGGCTAAGGGGGTTGCAGGCGAGGAATGGACGCCGCTTGCTTCGCGCAACACAGAAGACAACAGGCACCTTGTGATTTATTCGGGGGCGCCACAATGCCGCTTTGCTAATTTTCTTAGATAATCCGGTGGATTATTGGCGCGCCGGTAACGAAAAGCCAGAAAAAAGCCAACAGTGCCAATAGTTGGGCTAGCATGGCATTGCAAGGTTTGTGCGCGGGCCGTGCGGGCAGTGCCTGGGAACTTGACGACGGATTGCCTGTGCCAAGGGAGACGCGCCGAACCGAATGCCACGCGCCGTCACCACTGGACAAAGGGGCCAATGTTTCTATCCATCCAAAGCATCGTCGATCGATTTGGCGAGACTATAGGCGTTCCCTTTGCGATCGCGGGCCCCGATGGCACAGTTTACCGTGCTGGGGCCGGCGAGCCGGTTTTTACCATTGTGTTCCGCTCAGACGTGGCGCTGCTTGCTGCTTTCATGCGCGGACACATGGCCTTGCTCGAGGCGTATTTCGACCAGGCAGTCGATGTGGAAGGCGACTTAGGAGCGGCGTTCGCCGCCGGGCTTGCGAGTGGATTCGATCGGCAGTTTAAGGCGTTGCATGATGTGGAGAGCGGTTTGCACGAGCTGCGCTATTCAAATCGCACCATTGCCCAAGCCAAGGTCAATGCTCGGGCGCACTACGGGCTGGGAGAGCCTTTCTATCGCTTGTGGCTCGACGACCCACTGAAAATGTACACCTGCGGGTACTGGACTGAAAATACGCGCACGCTGGAGCAGGCACAATGCAACAAGATCGACCACGTATGCCGCAAGCTGCGCCTCGCACGTGGGGAGCGCTACGTCGACATCGGCTGTGGATTCGGGGGCTTCCTTCTTCGCGCTGCAGCGACCGTGGGGGCCTTGGGTACCGGAGTGAATACCACGACCGAGCAAGTTGAATGGCTACGCAATGACATCCAGCGCCGCGGACTCAGCGATCAGATCGTCGTGCGCGAGGCGGATTTTCGGGAGGTCGATGCCCAGTATGACAAGGTCGTCTCGATCGGCGTGCTGGAACATGCGGGTCGCGATCAGCTCGCCGAAGTCGTTAAGGCGCATGCCGATTTCCTGCGGCCGGGTGGCCTCGGGATGCTGCACTTTATCGGTCATGTCGGGCGCTATGATACGGAGCTGTTCATCCGCAAGCACGTCTTTCCGGGCGGGTGGATTCCGAGCCTTGCCGATGTGATCGTGGAAATGGAGCGCTGTGGGCTCGAGGTCGTGGACGTCGAGAACCTGCGTCGCCATTACGCATTGACCCTGGACGAATGGGTGCGTCGCTTTGAGGCCAACTGGGGTGCTATCCATGCACTGAACCCCGAGCGATTTGATGAGCGCTTTCGGCGAATTTGGCGTAGCTATCTCGTTGGCTGTGCCGAGATGTTCCGTTCGCCGTCCGGCTATACCCATCTCTTCCAGATCGTCTTTAGCAAGGGCAACGTCACGAATGGGAACTATCCCATGACCCGGGCACACATCTATGGAGCTTGATGCTTTGCGCCACGCTGAGCGCAAGCAGGCGCTGCTCACCGGATTGCGGGCACGACAAGGAAACGGGCCGCTCGGGTTGGAGAAGCGCACCTCGAACCTGTTTCGTGATCGCACTGAACGCGCCAAGCAGCGACTGGACTTGAGCGCTTTCTGCCGCGTCCTGGAAGTTTCAACGGCCAACGGATGGGTCGATGCGGAAGGGTTGACGACCTATGAGGACCTTGTCTCGGCGACGTTGCAGCGTGGTGCGATGCCCGCGGTGGTGCCGCAACTAAAAACAATCACGATTGGCGGCGCTGCGGCCGGTGTGGGAATCGAGGCCACGTCGTTTCGCTACGGTTTGGTGCACGAGACGCTGCTTGAGTTCGAAGTATTGTTGCCCGGCGGAGACATCGTGCTTTGTACGCCTCGTAATGAGCACCGCGACCTGTTCTTGGCCTTTCCGAATTCATACGGGACGTTGGGCTACGCGTTGCGTTTGCGCCAGTGCACCCTCCCGGTCAAGGCCTGCGTCCGGGTAGAGCACCGGCGCTATGCGGCGCCGCGGGGCTTCTTCGCCGCACTGGCAGAGCAATGCACTGGTGGCGCCGATTTCATCGACGGAGTGATATTTGGACCCGAGCAACTGGTCCTAAATGTTGCCCAATTCGTTGACGAGGCGCCGTGGCTAAGCGACTATGGTTTTGAGCAAATCTACTACCGATCGTTGCTGGACAAGGATATTGACTACTTACGCGCTGAAGACTACCTCTGGCGATGGGACACCGACTGGTTCTGGTGTTCCAAGAATCTTGGCGCGCAGCACCCGTTAGTGCGCCAGCTGCTGGGCCGCAAGCGCCTGAACTCGCGGACCTACACCCGCGCAATGCGCTGGAATGCGCGCTGGGGCCTGACGCGCGGGCTTGCTCGCGTGCGCAGCCGCTATCCGGAGGCGGTTATTCAGGACGTCGACATCCCCCTTTCTGCTGCCGAGGAATTCCTCGACTTTTTGCAGCGCGAGATTGGTATCCTCCCGATCTGGATTTGTCCCCTGCGCCCCGCCGATCGTGTCGACCGCTACACGCTTTATCCGCTCGACCCTGACACCCGATACGTGAACTTTGGCTTTTGGGACACCATCTATGCCCGCGTTGCGCACGAGCCGGGGCACTACAATCGTCTCGTCGAGTCCGAGGTGCTGCGTTTGCGTGGCATAAAGTCGCTGTATTCAGACAGTTTCTTCACCCGCGAGGAGTTCGCGCAGGCCTACGGGATGGCGCAGTACGAAGCGCTAAAGGCGAAGTATGACCCGCAGGGACACGCCCTGGGCCTGTATGAAAAGTGCGTGCTGCGCAGTTAACAGTCGGATTTGGGTCGCGGCTCACGGATTGGGGCGACCTTAAGGCGACGCTGCTAGTCCGGAGCACACTCTCACGCGGCCCCCCTTAGTAGTTTTTCTCGCCGATCGCTGGAACGCTGGTTTGTCCTGCGGTCTGTTCTGCTCGGGAAAGTCTCGAAGGATGTGCACGCGGTTGACGTCAGGCGGAGGGCTTCGCCGTCTGGTTCCCCTCGCTCCCGGCTCGCAGCGAGGCTCATGCCCGCAGCAGCCGCGCCGAGCGGGAGGCATCCGGGCCGCCAACGACTGTGTCGGTGAAGGCAATTCCCGGAGAATTCGACGAAAAAAAATAGTTTATCGGGGGCGAGCGGGCAGCTTTGACGAACAAGGCCGGGAAT
>JBKQNQ010000384.1:0-3336 GCA_052145875.1 Thiobacillaceae bacterium | reverse complement strand
CCGGATCACCTCGGTGGCCTTTTCCCCGGACGGCCAGCGGATCGCGACCGGCAGTGATGATGATACGGCCAAAGTGTGGGATTCGGCGAGTGGCACCGAGTTGCTGACGTTCAAAGGGCACAGGGGCTGGGTCACGTCGGTGGCCTTTTCTCCGGATGGGCACCGGATTGCGACCGGCAGCTATGATGGGACGGCCAAGGTATGGGAGGTGGGCAACCGCCAGGAAGTGCGCACGTTAACTGAGATCATCATGGGGGTGGCCTTTTCTGGTTCATCCGCAAAGTTTGTACCTGGATTCATGCAATCCTAGCAGCTTGAGAATGAAAAACTCCTCATCGCGGTATCCGTAAGCCTGGCGATTGAGGGTCTTGATCTTGTTATTCGTGCCCTCCATACGGCCATTGTTGATGGGATGGCACCAGTAGCTCAAGAGGCCGCGCCGGTGTACCTGCAGCGTCTTGGCCATTTGCCGCAACTGTCGCACACCTGTCTGTTGGGCCTGCTCGCACCACTGAGTCAAAAACCGACTCATCGCCGCGTAGGAGTCCTGTTCCCAGAGCAAGCCCAGTTCCTCTTTCAAGTACCAACCCTGCGAGAGCGGCTCGTTGAGCTTGAGCGCCCGCTCCAGCTTGGGAAGTTGCTCGGCCTCCAGGTTGTCCACGCGCGTCAACAGCAGGTAGCGGGTGCCCTTAATGGCCAGCTTCAGCGGCCCTGTGGCTTCGCGCACCATTTCCCGGCGCAACTCGTCCAGTCGCTGGTTCATTAACTGAATCACATGATAGCGATCGAAGACAATCGGCACGCCGGGCAACTCCTCCAGCACGGCCGCGTAGTAGGCTCCGCTCATGTCCATGGCCACCGCGCCAATGCGCGCCCGGCTCCGGCGCAAACGCCGCCAAAAGCCCTGTAAACCGGCCTTCCCGCGCCCGGGACTCACCCAGAGGATCCGTCCGCTGTCCAGATCCAGAACCAGCGTGTAGTAGCCCCGCCGCTTGCCCACGTAAATCTCATCGATGGACAGGTGCCTCACCCCGTGCAAATCGATCCGCCCATAATCGCGCCGGAGCCGTCGCTTGACGATGCGCTTGGCCACATCCCAACTCAGCCCCGCCAAGTCGGCCACGTCGCCGATGGTCATCACCCGGCTCCACTGCGCGACGAACTCCTCGAGCTTGCGCGTGTAATGCACCTCCGCCCGGGCAAAGGGGGGGCGATCTCGAAGATCACCTCGCAGCGCCGGCACTGGCAACGAGCCACCTCGGTCACCAGATAAACCGGCTTGAGCCCAATCGGCACGGTCTGCAGAACGCGGCACCGCCGCCCTTTACGGATCACTGCTTGGGCCGACCCACACTGCGGACAAACCAGCGCCTCGGCCTTGAGGTCCAGGTGGAACTGCACTGAGCCCCAGTGGTAATCGACACGTACGCACCGGTAGTGTCCGGTCACGCCAAAGGCTTTCCGCAGCAGACTTTGATTCACGCCCCAAGGCTAACCTCATAGCTCCGTCAATCCAATCCGAAGGATGTTAGGTACATACTTTGCGGATGAACCATTTTTTATCAAAATGGCCCAAAATCGGGCATGCGAGACCCGATTGTTTGCAGCAGTCGATCAGTTTCGCCATCATGCCCCTGCCTCGGCGAGCGGTCCTTGCTTATGCACCGCGTTTAGGAGTTTCTCCATCATGAACTTATTCTCGGGTATTTCTGCCAGTCTCAAAGTGGGGCGGTGTTGGGGCCGGGTGAGTTCGCCCGGTAACCAGAACAGCTTGTGGCGCAACCTACTCAGGGTCAAGTGACGCCACAACTCCGGCACACAAGTCTGCTGAAACGCGGTGGTTAAGTTGTAAGCCAGGCGCACGACTTCCAGGTAAAGCGCATTGGCGGCAAAGGCGCGGGTGGGGATCTTCCGCAAGGCGAAATCTTCGCGCAGTTCCCGAATGCGCCGTTCCATGCCGGCGCGCCCGTCATAGTAATTCCACACCCCTGCCGGGGTTAAAGACAGGTTAGTCAGCCAGGCGCGATACGCATAACGTTCCAGGGTGAAGAGCGTGAGTTCAGGTTCCGTTTCCTCAATCCGCCGACGGGCTACGATGCACCGCCGAGCCTGGGGCCAACCTTGCGCCCGATACTCACATTCGCCAATCTCCCAACGCGCGTTGAGCCGTTGATAACGCAACGTCCCCAGTTTGTGCTTGAGCCCGGCGGCCATGCGCGCCACCACTGCGTATTGGGCGTGGCGTGCTTCGAGCATGGCCAACACCGGTTCAAAGCCGAACCCGGCATCGGCCCGAACGCGCAACTCGCGTAGGTCCGTCGGCAAACTTAAAAAACAACTGGCCAATAGTTCAGGACTGCCATCCCAGGTGCCTGCATTGCCCGCTCGGAGTTCAGTGTCCCACAAGAAGGCGGAATTAGCCTCTACACACAGCAGCGGGTCATAGGAGCGTTTGCCCCGGTAACGCGGGTTGTAGCCCACCTCGGCACCCTCCTGCCGGCCAAAGACCGTCACGACGGTACTATCCAGATCCAAGATCAATCGCGACCGGTGCTCTGGCCGGTGGATGAACTGGGCCAGCAACCAATCATTGAAACGGTGTAGTTGTTCACGAAAGTCCGGCGGAGCCTGCAACAAAAATCGCCGCAAACTCTGCGGATCAGGATAACTGGGCAGCCCGGTCAAATACTGGAAGGTGCCGTTAATGCGCAGCAACGCTGCGGTTTCAAGCCGGTCCAAGCCGAGCATAATCGGATAGACCAACGCCAGCACCATCTGGGGAAGGCTGTAGTCATGATTGCGCCGCGGATACCGCAAACGGCGGTGGAGCCAGTGGCGCAATTGCAGCACTCGAAGAAATTCGTGGAAGAAGAACACGCCGCCATAGTGCGTCAGGCCCTTGTGATTAAAGGCGATTGTGAGGTTTCGCGGTGATCTTCGCAAGCCGCCTTTTACTTCACCGAAAGTGCAGTAAAAGGCAATGCCAAAAACATGTGGCAAGACCCCGTCTTTATTGGTTAAGTTCGAGTACAACCATGCACTTTCACGCCGGATTTAGGAGGAACTGCTTGGTGCTTTCGCCCAGAACGTGGCCGTCGCAGTACAAAACGTTCCAACGGCCGCCATGCCGTTGCGTCTGGTAGTCTATCATTCCCGCCCTGGGGAAAAGGCCGAGTTCCGTAAGGAACGCCTCGCCGTCCGCCATCGGGTTCAGGTCGTCAAATCCGCTAACGGCCGGAGGGAAGGCTTGCCCGGGGACCATGGGGAACAGCATGGCGTCGCCTATGGCGATCATGTCGCTTGGGCACACCACCTCGCTCTCACGGACGGGCAGAA
>JBKQNQ010000383.1:0-3038 GCA_052145875.1 Thiobacillaceae bacterium | reverse complement strand
CCGGCGCCAATGACGCCGCCTGGAGGTTTTCCTCCCAATCCTGGAGGTTATCCTCCCAATACAGGAGCGTATCCTCCCCATATATGATCTCGTCCTGGCTCTCCGCTGATGCGCGCCTCGCCTTCAGTGACACCGGTTCCGGACTGCCGGTCGTTTGTCTCCATCCAACCCCGCTCGATTACGATTACTGGCGGCCAATGTCGGGCAATCTCCCCGGTGTCCGCGTCATCGCCCCCGACCTTCGCGGCCACGGCCGCTCGGAACTGGGCGTATTAATGCCCAAAGGCAGCTTCACCCGCGTCCCCGATGCGCCCGTGCTTTCCATGGCCCAGTTGGCCGACGACACCCTCGCCCTGGTCGACCATCTCGCACTCCCTCAGGCGGTCTTCATCGGCTGCTCCATCGGAGGGTACGTGCTGTTGGAACTCTGGCGCAAGGCGCCCGATCGGGTTCGCGGACTCACCTTCATGTGCGCCAAGCCTCAACCCGATGCTGAAGCCAACCTCCAAAAGCGCGCCGCCAACATTGCCCAGGCTCGTTCGGGGGCCAATCCGGCGCTCATGGACGGCTTCGCTCAATCCCTGGTCGGCCCAACTACTCGCGGTCTTCGCCCGGAGATTGTCTCCGAACTCCGCGCCCGTATGACCGTGACGCCTGAAGCCGAAGTCGCCGTGCAGGCTGGCCTGGCCATACGCCCTGATTCGCTGCCCACGGTTGCCACCATCAACGTGCCAGTCCTCGCCATCGCCGGCGGCGAAGACGCAGCTGTGGCTCCAGCCGAAATGGAAGCCTACCGCGCCGCGCCCGGGGGCTGTACCTTCCACCGCCTTAAAGACGCAGGCCACTTTGCGGCCTACGAGCAGCCGCAAAAAGTCGCAGCCCTGGTCGCAGACTGGCTCAGACAATTTGTTGGTTGAGCGCTCGGTATATCGAAAAAGGAACCCGCGCTTGCCCGTTCTAGCGCGCAGCGCGGTCCATCAGCGGCATCTCGATCACGCTTCCATGGCGCGACACGGTCTTCATCAGCTCTTCCACTGCTTCCACCGTCTTGATTCCGCCCCGGGCCCCCGCGGCCATGCAGTTCAGTGCTGCTGCGGCACAGCTGAAGTCCAGCTGCCGTTCCAGCGGCCACTCCTTCAGCAAGCCGTAGATAAAGCCGGCCCTGAACATGTCGCCCGCTCCCGTGGAATCCACCACCGGCACGCGAAACGCAGCCGAGCGATAGAACTTCTTTCCGTCCCACGCCAAAGCGCCGTTCGCGCCCAGGGTGGCCGCGCTCAGCTTGCAGTTGTAGCGCGTGTGCATGCGCTTCAGCGCGTTCTCAAGATTCGCATCCTTCATCAGCCGGCATGCAAAATCCTTGCTCCCGATCATGTAGTCGATGTTGGCAATCAGGTCGTCCACGCCCGGATAGATCTCATCCAGATCAGCTGTTACAGGAATCCCTGCTTCATGGGCCCAGCTTGCCGCCTGCGTAGCCGCCTCGGTCTCATGTCCATCCACATGCAGCACGCGCGCATTCACAATCCATTCGCGCTTCAGCTCCTGCGGCCTCAGAGCCATGCTCTCGTCGCGTCGGCACATGATCGTCCGTTCGCCGCCCCCGTCCACAAGGATCAGCGACTGTGGGCTCACGCCCCCTGACACCGTAATCAGCCGCGCCTCAACGCCCGCCTTGTCAAAGGCCTCGCGATGCAGGCAGGCGGCGTGGTCATCGCCGAGCTTCCCCACATACCGGGTGGTCAGTCCCCAGGTCTGGCAAGCCACCACTGTAGACGCTGTCTGGCCTCCGGGCAGCACGCTGGAGTTCGAATACTCCATTTTCGAGCCGCGCGCCGGATATTCGAGCAACGGAATCACCGTGTCGGTGGCGTTCAATCCCACGCCTACCAGGTCAACTCTCGCCAACTGCGTCATGCAAATATTGTAATGGTCTCGGTGGGATTTTCTTCCGGTCATCTGTCACTTTCAAGCGGCAGGTTCCGGGTGTAACGCGCTCTCAAAGAGCGCCAGGAGGCGTGAAAGGCCTTACCCCCTCCACTTTGAGCCCGGCAGCAGCCTCAGGCGCAACAGGCTCTCCCCGGTGGCAATGACTGCCTCTTCATTCGATCGCGGCGTCCATCCCAGCATCCGCCGTGCCTTCTCGTTGCTCGCGTTCTTCACCTTGCCCAGCTCGGGCACAATCTGCCGCACCACCGGACTGAAAATCCCCGCACCTCGCAAGAGCCAGTTGGGCAGCTCTCTCGTTGAAACGCCTTTCGCCGCGTTTCCCATGCGCGCCTTCAGCGTAAGGGCAATCTCCCGCACGCTCATAAAGCCATCTCCGGTCGCCAGAAACCGCTCCCCCTTGGCCGCCTTGTCGGTCATTGCCCGCAAATGCAGATCCGCCACATCCCGCACGTCCACCACGCCGAACATCAATCGCGGGCAACCCGGCATGGAGCCGTCCAGCAGTCGCTGCACCACCTGGATCGACGTCGAATAGTCAGACCCCAGCACCGGACCGAAAACCACTACCGGATTTACCGTGGCAAGCTCCAGCGCGGCCCCCTCACGCGCCATGAACTCCCACGCCGCCCGCTCCGCCAGCGTCTTTGACTTCGTATACGCAGTCAATCCTTTCGCAGTTGGATCGGTCCAGTCCTCTTCGTTAAACGGCCGGTCCAGCGGAGCCTTGCCGTATCCGATTGCCGCAAACGAAGACGTCATCACCACGCGCTTCACGCCCGAATCGCGCGCCGCTCGCAGCACCCGCAGCGCGCCCTCCCGCGCCGGAACAATCAGTTCGTCCTCATGCTTGGGAACATATGCGGGCAAGGGCGATGCCACGTGCAATACATAACTGCATCCCGCGGCCGCGTCCGCCCACCGTGCGTCCGACAACAGGTCAGCAGAAGCAAAGGTCAGTGCATCTTCCGGTTCGGTTCCTCCGGTCTTCAGCAGGTCGCGCACCATGGGTTCCCGCGCCAGGTCGCGCACCGTCGTCCGCACGCGATACCCCGCAGCAAGCAGTTGCAAGATGCAATGCGCGCCAATAA
>JBKQNQ010000382.1:0-11791 GCA_052145875.1 Thiobacillaceae bacterium | reverse complement strand
GTCATTGACGGCTGAATCCACGATCTTGCCAAACGCGCCACCAATAATGACCCCAACCGCGAGATCGATCACACTGCCTTTCATTGCGAACTGTTTGAATTCTGAAATGACGCTCATGTTTCCTCCTTTTTTGGGCTTGGGATGCGACACCAGGCATTAAAGCAGACTGGGTCCCCATTGTCGCGATCAAACTGTAAATATTCCAGACAGTTCACGCTGAGGGGGTGGAAGGGTAGAATCGTATCGCTCATGCGCATTGGCCCCTATACCCTCAAAAATAATCTCGTTCTCGCTCCCATGGCGGGGGTAACCGATCGCCCTTTCCGACAGCTGTGCAAACAGCTGGGTGCGGGCATGGCGGTAAGTGAGATGGTCACATCCAACTCCTTGCTGTATGGCAGCAGTAAAACCCAGCGACGGGCGAACCATGAAGGTGAGGTGGAGCCAAAATCCGTGCAGATCGCGGGTGCTGATCCGGTGCTGATGGCCGAGGCAGCGCGTTACAACGTGGATCGTGGGGCTCAGATTATTGACATCAATATGGGCTGCCCGGCAAAAAAGATATGCAATGTCATGGCCGGTTCAGCCTTGCTACAAGACGAAAGGCTCGTCGAACAAATCTTGAGAGCCGTGGTAAAAGCAGTTCAGGATGTCCCCGTAACGCTGAAGATCCGAACCGGGTGGGACACCCGAAATCGCAATGCGCTGCAAATCTTGAATATCGCTCAGAACGTAGGGATTCAGGCGCTGGCCATGCATGGTCGCACTCGCGCCTGCGGTTACAGGGGGGAGGCGGAGTACGATACGATTGCTGCGGTCAAGGCCAAGGCCCACATTCCTGTTATTGCCAACGGCGATATCACCACGCCGGAAAAGGCCCGGTTTGTCCTGGACTATACACAGGTAGATGGTTTAATGATCGGTCGGGCGGCCCAAGGCCGGCCGTGGATCTTCCGTGAAATCGACCATTTTTTGAAGACTGGCCGCCATCTTCCGCCGCCACAGGTGAGTGAAATCCGCCGCGTGCTGATCAGCCATTTGGAGGATTTGTACAGATTTTACGGTGAACACACCGGTGTTCGGGTAGCCCGGAAACACATATCGTGGTACGCGAAAGGGCTGGTCAATGCCAATGCATTCCGTCACGCGATGAACCAATTCGAGACCGCGGGGCAACAAGTTGATTTGGTGAATGAATTTTTTAGTCAGGCGGCACGGGCCGGTAATTATCTACAATATCAAGACCAGTCAGCGGAGACGACAGAACTGGCGGCTTAAGGGAGCAGGAAGTTGATTGAGGAAAACGAAATCGCCGCTTGCATCAAGCGGTCGCTGAATCGCTATTTCAAAGATATGGACGGCGAGGAGCCCAACTGTGTCTATGACATGGTGGTTCTAGCGGTTGAAAAGCCGCTACTGGTCTATATGCTGGACCGCGCTGAAGGCAATCAAACGCGGGCCGCCGAACTGTTAGGGATCAACCGAAACACCCTGCGCAAAAAGCTCAAGCAACACGGCCTGTCCCAGTAACCTTACCGATCTAATCCCATGAAAATTCAACGCGCCCTCATCAGCGTGTCGGACAAGTCCGGCGTGCTCTATTTTGCCCAACAACTTGCTGCCATGGGAGTACAAATTCTTTCGACCGGTGGTACCGCCAAACTACTAGCAGACAAGGGTGTTCCCGTCACCGAGGTGGCCGAGTACACCGGATTTCCGGAAATGCTGGACGGACGGGTCAAAACCCTGCACCCCAAAATTCATGGAGGTATCCTGGGTCGACGCGATTTACCAGAACATGTCGCAACGATGCAGAAGCATTCGATTCCGAACATTGATGTAGTTTGCGTCAATCTCTACCCGTTTCGCGAGACGATCGCCAAACCGGGGTGTACGCTGGACGATGCGATTGAAAATATTGATATTGGCGGTCCTGCCATGGTTCGCTCGGCTGCCAAGAATCATGACGCGGTTGCGATTGTGACCGACCCCGCCGATTACGGTCCGATTATCGAGGAGCTGAAATCGGAAGGCTCGCTTTCGTTGTCGACCCGGTTCAAGTTGGCGAAGAAGGCGTTCTCCTACACAGCGGCCTATGATGCGGCGATTTCGAATTACTTGACTAGCCTCGATGCGGCCGAGCAGCCGGGACTATTTCCCGAGCAGCTCAATCTGAATTTCGTCAGGGTCCAGTCCATGCGTTACGGCGAGAACCCGCATCAGGCCGCGGCCTTTTACCGAGACCCCACCCCCGCGCCCGGCACCTTGGCCCATTACGTTCAGTTGCAGGGCAAGGAGTTGTCCTACAACAACGTTGGTGATGCGGATGCGGCATGGGAATGCGTCTAGACTTTTGCAGAGCCGGCCTGCATCATCGTCAAGCATGCCAATCCGTGTGGAGTGGCGGTCGCAGCTAATTTACTGGGAGCCTATCGAAAAGCCTTCGCAACTGACCCCACCTCGGCCTTCGGTGGCATCATTGCCTTTAACGGCGAAGTCGATGCAGCAACGGCAGAAGCCGTTTCCGGCCAATTTTTGGAGGTGTTGATTGCGCCGGCATATTCAGCCGAGGCACGTGCCGTGCTGGCAAGAAAACAGAACGTTCGGGTGCTGGCCCTGCCTTTGGCCCATGGCTGCAACGCCCTAGAACTCAAGCGGGTGGGCGGTGGCCTACTCGTCCAAACGGCGGACACCTTTAATATTTCAATGGCCGACATCAAGGTGGTGAGCAAAATGCAACCGAGCGAGCAACAAATTGAAGACATGTTGTTTGCTTGGAAAGTGGCCAAGTTCGTGAAATCCAATGCGATTGTGTTTGCGGCTGCAGGTCAAACGTTGGGCGTGGGGGCCGGCCAGATGAGCCGGGTGGATTCAACCAAGATCGCCGTTATCAAAGCAGGGATCGCCGGTCTCAATCTCAAGGGGTGTGCCGTGGCTTCTGATGCCTTTTTCCCGTTCCGCGATGGTCTCGATGTATTGGCCCAGGCCGGGGCCAAGGCAGTGATTCAGCCCGGCGGCAGCGTCAAGGACGCGGAGGTGATTGCTGCCGCCGACGAGCATGGCATTGCCATGGTGTTCACGGGACATCGACATTTCAGGCACTGACATGGTTGTGGGAGCAAGAGGAGTAAAATGCCCCTCGTCGCTTCCACCCCCGCATCCTAACTCCCTAAATTCCGTATCCAAATGAAGGTACTTGTAATCGGTTCCGGTGGACGTGAGCACGCGCTAGCTTGGAAATTGGCGCAGTCACCCAAGGTGCAACGGGTGTATGTTGCGCCTGGAAACGGGGGCACCGCCAAGGAGCCCGGCGTAAAAAACGTTCCACTTACCGCAATCCCCTCGTTGATTGAATTTGCGAGGCGCGAGGAAATCGGCTTGACCGTGATTGGGCCTGAGGCCCCGCTTTCCGAAGGCGTAGTGGACGCGTTCCAAGCGGCCGGTCTTAGAGTGTTTGGGCCAACCCGGGCGGCAGCCCAGCTGGAGAGTTCCAAGGATTTTGCCAAACAGTTCATGGTGCGGCACAAGATTCCAACGGGGGAATTCCGGACATTTGCGGATGGCCCGAGCGCCCACGCATATTTGACCGAGAAAGGCGTGCCCATCGTCATCAAGGCCGATGGTCTGGCCGCGGGGAAAGGCGTGGTTGTTGCACAGACCCTCGAAGAAGCCCATAACGCAATTGATACCATGTTGGCCGGAAACACGCTTGGTACAAGGGGAGCGCGGGTCCTAATTGAGGAACGCCTGAATGGTGAGGAAGCCAGCTTTATTGTCATGGTCGATGGCGAGCATGTCTTAGCACTGGCCTCAAGCCAGGATCATAAACGGCTCCTGGATCGTGATGTCGGCCCCAATACGGGCGGCATGGGCGCTTACTCCCCGGCGCCGGTAGTTACCCCAGAAATGAATGCCCGCATTATGCGCGAAGTGATCATTCCAGCCGTCACTGGCATGGCGCGTGAAGGAATTCCCTACACGGGGTTCCTCTACGCTGGCGTGATGATTACCGAGTCGGGCATTCCGAAGGTGTTGGAGTTCAACTGCCGGATGGGTGATCCGGAAACCCAGCCCATATTGTTCCGGCTGAAATCCGATCTGGTTGTCCTCGTGGAGCGCGCGATTGATGGCAGACTTGATTCGGTCGAGGCAGAATGGGATCGTCGAGCCGCGGTGGCCGTGGTGGTGGCCGCTGCCGGCTATCCGGAGGCGCCTCGTAAAGGGGACATGATTACGGGGCTCCCCGCCGAAGGGGAGGATTACAAGGTGTTTCACGCGGGAACGACGCTTCAGGAGGGTAAGGTTTTTACCAGTGGCGGACGCGTCCTGGCTGTTACCGCATTGGGCGACAGCGTCAAGATTGCGCACAAGCGGGCCTATGAAGTGCTTGCGGGCATTCACTTTTCAGGCATGCAGTATCGCAAGGATATTGGCTGGCGCGCGATCGAGCGAAAGAAGTGATTCGGGAGACGTTGCGTGCGCATTTTAGGAGGGGCGGCATTATCGCGTACCCGACTGAGTCCTGTTACGGGTTGGGCTGCGATCCTTTCAATCGGCGCGCAGTTCGCAGGCTCATTCAACTCAAGGGCCGGCCGGTCGCGAAGGGATTGATATTGGTCGCAGACCGTTTCTCGCGCTTTCATCGATTGGTTCAGCCGCTGACGGATAGCCAACGGAGGCGCGTTTTTGCAACTTGGCCTGGCCCGGTCACTTGGGTTTTGCCGGCGAGGCACCGTGCGCCGTGGCTAAGGGGGGGCAGACCTGGCCTTGCGGTGCGCGTTACGGCTCATCCGCCGTCAGCACGACTATGCCGCGAACTGGGCACCGCGCTGGTTTCCACCAGCGCAAATAGGAGTGGTGGGCGCGCTGCGAAAACTGCCCGGGAATGTCGCGGCATGTTCGGCACAAGGGTGGCAGTTGTTGATGGGCGAATCGGGAGATCCAAGCGTCCATCCACCTTGATCGATTTGCTTAGCGGAAATATATTAAGAGACTGATGGCATTGGATAAACACGCAGTCAAAGACTACCTGCTGGGATTGCAGGAGCGCATCGTTCGCCGGTTTGAATCCATTGATGGCACGCCCTTCAGGAAAGACCAGTGGGTGCGGCCAGAGGGCGGCGGGGGCATTTCCCGGCTAGTGGAAGAGGGAAATGTGCTGGAGCGGGGTGGAGTAAATTTTTCCCATGTGATGGGCAAACAATTGCCCGCCTCGGCAACCGCTCACCGGCCTCAACTGGCGGGCCGCGCATGGGAGGCCATGGGGGTATCCCTGGTGTTTCATCCGCGGAATCCCTATGTTCCCACGGTCCATCTCAATGTGCGCTGGTTTGTCGCCGAAAAGCCGGGGGAGGAGCCGGTATGGTGGTTTGGAGGCGGGATGGATCTGACGCCTTATTACGGTTTCGACGAGGATGCGGTTCATTTCCACGCAACCTGCAAGCAGGCACTGGCTCCATTGGATGGAAGTCTTTACCCGCGCTTCAAGAAGTGGTGCGATGATTATTTCTTTCTTAAGCACCGCAATGAACCCCGCGGTATCGGCGGGGTGTTTTTCGATGATTTTAGCGAAGGTGGGTTCGTTCCCGCGTTCACCGTCACCCAAGCGGTGGGGGACCATTTTCTGCCGGCCTATGAATTGATTCTGCAGCGGCGCAAAAATCTTGCCTACGGTGAGCGGGAACGTGACTTTCAGGCGTACCGTCGTGGCCGGTACGTTGAGTTCAATCTTGTTTTCGACCGTGGGACGTTGTTTGGACTTCAATCAGGTGGGCGTACCGAATCGATCCTAATGTCCCTGCCCCCCCTTGTGAAGTGGCGCTATGACTGGAAACCCGAACCCGGTACGCCGGAAGCGCGGCTGTACACGGATTTCCTGCTTCCCAAAGACTGGGTTTAGAGGGGGACTGCGTGCATCGTTATCCGCGCCGAGCGCTCATAACCCTGGGTCTGTTGCTGCTTGGCATTGTGGCAGTTGTTGGCCTGTTCATCTGGGAATTGATGTCATCCGACATTCAGGCAAGATATTTTGCCAAGACAGCGAAAAAAATGACTTTCCTCGTGAAGGAAGGGTCATCGGATCGGATCCGTTTCCCTACGGAAGGACCCTACGACCAGCGCATGGGTTACAGTTTAATTCCCGCCTTCACCAAGCGCTTGGAAGAATCAAACTGGCAAATCGAGAAACAAGCGAAGATCAGTATTCAGATGGCTCGGGTCCAGGACTTGGGAATGAATCCGCCGTATCGGGAGAAGAATCAGGGCGGTCTGCTCTTACTGGACGAAGCGGGGAAGCCACTGTCAGAATCCGACTATCCCCAGCGCGTCTACGCACATTTTGAAGATATACCTCCGGTATTGGCAAATAGCCTTCTGCACATCGAAAACCGCGAGCTGCTAAGCGAGCAGTTCCCGAGCAAGAACCCTGCGGTGGAGTGGCAGCGATTGGGTGAAGCGGTCCTTGAGAAGGGCTACAGCTTGATAAACCGCTCCCATAACGTTCCGGGCGGAAGTACCCTGCCCACCCAAATCGAGAAATACCGACACTCCCCGGATGGCGTGACGCTTGGGATGTCGGACAAGTTAAAGCAGATGGTGTCAGCAAGTTTTCGCGCCTATATGGACGGAGAACACACACTGCCGACTCGTAAGCGGATCGTGCGCGACTACCTCGATACCGTGCCACTCGCTGCAGCACCGAAATATGGCGAGGTGTACGGCGTGGGCGATGGCCTGTGGGCGTGGTATGGACTCGATTTCGACAGCGTCAACCGGGCTTTGCGCAAAGTGGATACGGCGCCAGGCCACGATACAGCGGTGGCACTCAAGCACGCGATTTCGCTCCTGGTTGCTGAGCGCAAGCCCTCCTACTACCTGATCAAGAACCGTGCTCTCCTGGATAGCTACACGAATGTCCACCTGGACTTGTTGGCCGAGGCGGGCGTCATCTCCAGCGCACTCCGTGACAAGGCCAAGCGAGTCAAACTGCGTTCCTGGATGGATCGGAAGGATCCCACGCCGCCTGCGTTTGCCATACAAAAAGCGCAGAGCGCATTGCGTTTGCGCCTTGCCCAAATGCTGGGAATTGGACGGCTGTATGACCTCGACCGATTGGACCTAACCGCACAGTCCACCCTAAATGGCGCTGCGCAAAAAATTGTCAGTGATTACCTAATCGGACTTGCTGATCCTGCTCAGGTTGCAGAAGCGGGGCTACTGGGCAAACGCCTGTTGAGGCCGGACAACGATTTCACTAAGATTATTTACAGTTTCAACCTGTATGAAAAGAGTCCTCAGGGTAACCTGCTCAGGGTGCAGGTTGACAACCTCAACCAGCCTTTCGACATCAATCAGCAAACCAAGCTGGATCTCGGATCAACGGCAAAATTCCGCACCCTGGTCAGCTATCTCGAGATCATCACCCAGCTACGTGATGAATTCATCGGTATGTCACCTGCGCAACTGCGCAATCAGGCCCAGCCTCGGCGGGATGTGCTCGCCCAGTGGGTTGCAAACTACCTGCTGACGGGACAAGACAAGAGCCTTGAGGTGATGTTGGAAGCGGCCATGTCGCGGCGATACTCTGCTGCGCCAGAATTATTCTATACGGGCGGCGGCATTCATTCTTTTGTCAACTTTGATAAGGAGGACAACGACCGCGTGGTGGACCTCTGGGAAGCTACGCAACGGTCCGTCAACCTAGCCTTTATCCGGCTCATGAGGGATGTGGCGCGCCACTACATCGCGCATAGTCCGGGTGCGGTTGCCAAGGTGCTGGATGATGCCAACAATCCGGGGCGCGTCACCTATCTGATGAAATTTGTCGATCAGGAAGGCAAAGTGTTCCTGCATCGCTTCTATATGGAGCATCAACAGCAAACGGCCGCAGAAATGACGGAGGAGTTGTACCTACGCGCCGGACAGAGCGCCAAGCGCCTTGCCGCAGTGTACCGATACTTTGAACCCCAGGGCACCATCGTCGGCTTTCAGCATGCGTTCCAGGCGAGGATTGGGCGCACGCCCGCGCTGAGCGAATCGAGGCTAAAGGCGATGTTCGCGTCGCTCGATCCGGCGGTTCTTAGCCTCGCCGATCGGGGGTACGTGACGCAGATACATCCGCTTGAGCTGTGGCTGGTTAAATATTTGCGCGAACATCCGAACGCGTCTTTCGAGAACGTGGTGGCCGCCAGCTCGAACGAGCGCGTTGCGGTGTATAACTGGTTGTTCAAGACCAGTCGAAAAAATGCTCAAGACATCCGGATTCAAAGTCTCATGGAGGTGGAGGCCTTCGAGGCTTTGCTGAAAGACTGGAGGCGTCTTGGCTATCCCTTTGATAGCTTGACTCCGTCCTATGCCACCGTAATCGGAAGTTCGGGTGATCGCCCGGCTGCGCTTGCTGAGTTAATGGGCCTGATCGTAAATGACGGAGTGAGGCTGCCCATGGTTAATCTCACCCACTTGTCCTTTGCCGCAGACACGCCCTATGAAACGGATTTTTCACTTCGTCCGCCACAGGGTGAACGCTTGATTCCTGCCGAAGTTGCACGGGTGGTTCGCAAGGCGCTGCGTGGCGTAGTGGAAGGCGGGACCGCTGTGCGCCTCGCGAATGTATTGAAGGACAGCGCGGGTCAGCCGATCGTGATTGGCGGAAAGACTGGGACCGGGGACCACCGCTTTGAACATGTCAACGCATCGGGGCAGGTAATCGGATCCCGCGTCGTTGACCGCACAGCAACCTTTGTGTTTTATCTGGGAGACCAATATTTTGGCACCATGACGGCCCTAGTGCCTGGAGAAAAGGCGGCCAATTATGAATTTACCAGCGCCATGGTCGCCCAGATTCTGCGCAAGCTGCTCCCGCAGCTGCAGCCGCTGTTGTTTCCGGTCGCAACCCCGGCACCGGGATCGCCCCTTCCGGTCTCGCAGCCTACCTCAGTTCGATCGGCTGCAGGCGTGCCACCGGGTGTCTTGGCGCCACCGTCCGCACCACCCAGCACGAAAGGGGAGGCTAGCGAAGGAACCGCGCGCGAGGCTGAACCTATTCCGCCGGCAGATCCCGCTTCGGGTGGCTTTCCGCTGGATCTGAATCCGGGGCTGCCGCCGCTCCAACCCTCCCCGCCTCCGAGCTCGGCTGCGCCGACGGGAACATAAGGAGCCCTAGCTCGGATTCGTCATCGGGGCGCAGGGGCTTAATTTAGCGGCACCTATCGCGGAGTGGGTTAAAATCAGCCCTGTTCCTCGACAAGATTCATCCATGCAGCTTTTTGCTTTTGGGGTTAACCATCACACGGCGCCGGTCTCCATCCGAGAACGGGTGGCGTTTGCTGCTGAGCGCATGGATGAAGCCTTGCATGATCTGACGCGCTGCCCCCAAATCAGGGAGGCAGCCATACTGTCCACCTGCAACCGGACTGAGATCTACTGCCACACTCCCGATCCTGATGCGCCGGTTAAATGGTTGACCGACTTCCATCAGATCGGGCGGGAGAACGTCGAGCCGTTTCTCTATCGCTTGCCTCAGGGCGAAGCGGTCAAACATGCGTTTCGTGTCGCGTCCGGTCTGGACTCCATGGTCTTGGGTGAGGCGCAGATTCTGGGTCAGATGAAGCAAGCGGCCAGGACTGCTCAAGACGCCGGCACATTGGGCGTGCTGCTGAACAAGTTGTTTCAGCGCACGTTTTCGGTTGCCAAGGAAGTCCGGACCGCGACGGAAATCGGCGCGAGTTCTGTTTCGATGGCCGCAGCGGCGGTGCGATTGGCCGAGCGAATTTTTCCCAGCATTCAGCAGCAAAATGTGCTGTTTATTGGGGCGGGTGAAATGATCGAACTGTGTATGACCCATTTTGCCGCGCAGCACCCTAAACGGATTCTGGTTGCCAACCGGACATCTGAGCGTGCTCGCCCGTTGGCGGAACGTTTCAACGCGGGAGTTATTTCGCTGGCGGATCTGCCCGAGCACCTCCCGCACTACGACATCATTGTTACTTCCACCGCAAGTCCGCTGCCGATTTTGGGCAAGGGCATGGTTGAGCGTGCCTTAAAGGCGCGCAAGCACCGCCCTTTTTTCATGGTCGACCTCGCGGTACCACGCGATGTGGAAACGGAAGTGGGCGACCTGGATGACGTATTTTTATATAGCGTGGATCATTTGGGAGAAGTCGTCAGGGAAGGCCAAGACGCGAGACAGGCGCAGGTGGCCCAGGCGGAAGCGATTATAGAGACCAATGTCACCCAGTTCCTCCGCTGGTTGGAAAACCGCGGGATGGTCCCCACAATACGTGGCTTGCGTGATCACGCCGAGCGACATCGTCGGCACGAACTGGAAAAGGCGCACAAATCCCTGGCTCGTGGCGACGATCCCCGCGAAGTCATGGAAGCCATGTCGCAGGCGCTGATTAACAAGCTGCTTCACTCGCCGACCACTGCGATTCAGCACGCCACGGATGAAGAACGCCAGCAGCTCGCATCGCTGCTGCAGAAACTCTACGACATCAAGCCTGAATGAAAGCGTCGCTTGCCGCCAAACTCGGCCAGTTGTCCGCGCGGCTTGAAGAACTTGATCGTGAGCTTTCGCATAAAGACGCGGTATCCAATATGGATTACTACAGGAGGCTCAGCCGCGAGCGTGCGGAGATCGCGCCGGTTGTAGAGCTTTATCGGGGTTATCGCCAGGTGGAGGACGACGCAACAACGGCGCACTCCCTATTGTCTGATCCGGATATGCGGGAACTCGCTGAAGCGGAAATTGGGGCCGCAAAAGAAAAACTGGAAATTTTTGAGACTCGGCTTCAGACCGAACTCATTCCCAAAGATCCGAATGACGAGCGCAACATCTTTCTGGAAATCCGCGCCGGCACCGGTGGGGATGAGTCGGCGTTGTTTGCGGGCGATCTGTTTCGCATGTATTCCCGCTACGCCGAGCGGCAGGGCTGGAAAGTGGAGGTGATTTCCGCCAATGAATCAGAACTTGGCGGGTACAAGGAGGTCATTGCGCGGATCGTCGGCGCGGGCGCCTACTCGAAACTTAAATTCGAATCCGGCGGTCACCGCGTTCAGCGGGTCCCAGCTACCGAAACCCAGGGTCGGATCCATACATCGGCGTGCACCGTAGCGGTGTTGCCTGAGGCCGACGAAATCGGTGACGTCGAGATCAATCCGGCTGACATTCGCATCGACACGTTTCGCGCCAGCGGCGCCGGTGGACAACACATCAACAAGACCGACTCGGCAGTGCGCATAACCCATTTGCCGTCCGGCATTGTGGTGGAGTGCCAGGACGATCGCTCGCAGCATCGCAATAAGGCGCAGGCGATGGCGGTGTTGGCCGCCCGCATCAAGGATGCGCAGACGCGTGAACAGCAGAGCAAGATTGCGAGCACACGAAAATCGCTGATTGGTAGCGGAGATCGGTCCGAACGGATTCGAACCTACAATTTTCCCCAAGGGAGGGTGACCGATCACCGCATTAATCTAACGCTCTATAAGATCGATTTCATCATGGACGGAGAACTGACCGAACTGCTGGGTTCGCTGGCGGCAGAGCATCAGGCCGAACAACTGGCGGCATTAGGCGAATAGGCCGCGCCGATGCCACGTATATAAAGCGAGCCACGCCAGGCACGGAGGTCCATCGCGCCAACGGCGGGCTTTTACGGTCTCGCAATCCTGGGCAAGGCGTCTCGTGATGCCTCGGGACAATAGAAAAGCCGGCTGCGCGGGCTCTTTGCCGCGCAGAGCAGACGCCTAATCTTTCAGTTTGGTAATCCCCAACGCAGCCAAAACGAATTTTTCG
>JBKQNQ010000381.1:0-3293 GCA_052145875.1 Thiobacillaceae bacterium | reverse complement strand
GCTCTCACGCTAACCCATCGCCATTTCCCGACGGCAGTCCGGCAAATGTTTTTTTTGAGCCAATACGTTACCGGCCCATGGCTGCCAAAGTCATTGGGCTAAAGAAAAATACCGTCTCACTCAACGGTGCGTGGCGAATTGATCCGAACCCCGGTCATGACGTTAGAGAGCAACCTTTGAATGCGGCAAACTGGAGCACCTTCCGCGTGCCGGGACAATGGGCACAGCAGGGGTATGAAATACCACTGGACGAAACAGCCGCCCTGGTCAAGGAATTCACGATCCCCGCGAAATGGGCCGGGTATCGGATATTCCTGCGTTTTGACGCCATCCACGGCGGGATGCACTACTGGTTGAATGGCCAGCCGCTGGGTTACAGCGAAAACCTGTTTACACCAGTCGAATGTGAAATAACCGATGTCGCAAAAGTCGGGCAAGCGAACCGGCTCGATCTGGAGATGAAAGTTGCCACTGCGTCGGAGCGGCTGTCCAGTTCCAGTGATTATACTGGATACAGTCTGGGGGGCATAGACCGCGCAGTAAGGATTTTCGCCTTGCCCAGGTCCCATGTTTCCAGCCTGCACCTGGATGCCGGACTCGATAAGACCTATCAGGATGGCGAACTGCAAATCGTCCTTGGCCTTGATAATCCGGAGCAGGACGCCGTGAACGGCCTGACGGTGGTCGTGCAACTTTTCGACGCGCACGGAAAACGAGTTGAGCACTCGAATTCAAAGGTCATGCTTGATTCGCTCCAGCCGGGACTGAACACGGCGAACATTGAGTCACGGGTGCCAAATCCTTTGAAGTGGAACGCCGAGCAGCCCAATCTCCATAAGCTCGTGCTGATGCTGGAGAAAGACGGCAAGGCTTTGGAACGAATCGAACGCAACATCGGATTCCGCACGGTGGAGACCGGGAACCGCCAGCTTTACATAAACGGAGTGCGGGTGAAGCTGGCCGGCGTGTGCCACCATGAGATTGATCCGCTGACGGGCCGCGCCGACACCATGCGCCACGCGGAAGAAGACGTGAAACTTTTCAAGGGTGCCAATCTCTGTGATGTCCGCACGACGCACTATCCTTGCACACCGGAATTCCTCGACGCGGCGGACCGCCATGGTCTGTATGTCGAGGTGGAGGCGCCGTTCTGTTGGGTGGCACCCCCGAAAGACTTGATCGACCTCAAGGCTGTGCTCACAGCCACTTCGGCAATGATTGATTACCACCACACGCATCCCAGCGTCATCATCTGGTCGCTGGCCAATGAGTCACATTGGAGCCGGCTCTTCGAGGAATCGAACAAGCTGTGCAAGCAACTGGACCCGACCCGGCCCACCACGTTTCAAACCTTCTTAAACCAAGCCTCGGCCGAAGAATCCAAAATAACATGTGACATTTTGAACCACCATTACCCAGGCATGCCCTATGACCAGATGCTGAAGGTTGACCCGCGACCATTGATGATCGGGGAATGCTTTTTCGAGGTCTATCACGAGCGCACTGAGGTGGCCATCAATCCCGGCTTGCGCGAGTTGTGGGCCGCCGGCAGCGCCGATCCGAACTCGGCGTGGGGCAAGGCCTGCCTTGAAAACGTGAAGGCCAGCAGAGGTCTGCTGCCGGGCATTTATCCGGGCGCCTGGAGTTATATTTACGCCTCCGGTCGTTGCATCGGTTCGGAGATCTGGGCGGGAGTGGATGACATTGCATTCCTGCCGGGCGGAAAAATCGTCAGCAGCGAAAACGGGAATGCCTATTGGGGATTGATTGACGGCTGGCGACGGCCCAAGCCCGAATTGGAGTTGGCCAAGTTCGTGTTCGCACCGGTCTGGTTCCCGCTCCGGCAACTGGAATATACGACCGGTCAGTCCACGGTGCGCGTGCCGCTGGAGAACCGATACTCCTTCACGAACTTGAGCCAGCTTGAGTTCTTCTGGGAAGTGAACGGCGCGAAGGGCAGGACGCGCATCAATATTCCACCGGGTACGAATGGAGAGATCGAAATTCCGATCCCGCCGGGGACGCCCGAAGACGCAACGCTCCTAGTGCGTGCGATGAAAAACGGCAACGAAATTGTCAATGCCACCCTGACGCTCGGCCAGTGGAAGCCGGTGCTTGTGCCCCAGCCCCAGGCGGGCGCGCCCCAGTGGAGCGATGATGGCAGACTCATCACTATTGAAGTCGCCAAGTTCTCTCTGGTTTTAGACCGGGCGACGGGCGATTTTGATGCTGCAAGTTCTAAACACCAGTCACCGATTTTAGCCTTTCCGTCTTTGCACGTTACCCGGCACGACTTTGGCGATTTGGCGGCTTATCAGAAGGAAAAGCACATTCTGCCATACGCCGAGTTTCCCGACGCCAGGACGCGCGTCGTCGAGAGCGTGACGGTGGCCGACATTGGCAACGGACTGGAGTTGACCGTAAAGGACCACTACGAAAATTTCGCCGGTATTGTCCGTTGGCTCATGGACAAAGACGGCGCGGGCAAAATCAGTTACGACTATACCTATATCGGCGATAATCTCGATTCACGAGAGATCGGGATAAAAGCTATCCTTCCTGCCAGTTATGAGGAGATCAAATGGCGGCGTTGGTCCGAATGGGGAATTTTCCCTGAGAATTGCATTTGCCGGACCGAGGGCGTTGCCAAGGCCCGTCGTGATAAAAGATGGCCGGATCAACCGGCAAGCATGAAGCCCGCCTGGCCGTGGTCGCAGGAGCAAACCGAACTTGGCACCGCCGACTTCCGGTCAATCAAATTTTGCATCTACGAGGCATCGCTTGCGGCTCCGGATGGATCGGGTGTGCGGGTTGACGCCAATGCCGATGTTCACTTTCGGGCCTGCCTGGCGCAACAGGGCGTCAAGATACATATCTTGTCCCAATGCCCGTTGGCTCCAGCGGTGTTGAAGAATGGAGATCGGCTTACGGGCGATTTTGCCGTCCACTTTGTCCCCGGTTCAACACTGTGAAAGACATTTCGTAAAATCTGATTAAAATTATGAAACAACTGCTGATTATAATTCTTTTCATCCCGGCCCTCTGTCACACCGTAAAGCATTTAAAAATGGCTATTAAATTGTCCGTTCTACTGGCGTTTGCCGTTGCTGCCTGCACTGTTTCGGCCAGTGAATATTTTTCACTCGCGGGTGATTGGCGCTTTGAATTAGACCGTGCCGATGCCGGCATCCAGGAGCAATGGTTTGACCGGGCGCTGGCGGACAAGATTAAGTTGCCCGGTTCGCTTCCCGCGCAAGGCATCGGGGATGACATTTCAACCAATACACCGTGGG
>JBKQNQ010000380.1:0-7018 GCA_052145875.1 Thiobacillaceae bacterium | reverse complement strand
GTCGAGCATTCCTTTGACGATCGGGGTCAGGAGCGGGTCCGATACCGAACGGTGATCCGCAGACCAATGGGGTCGGGCTGAGCCACGGTCGCGACGCCTCGGCACTTCGAATTTGACTGAACTCCGGGGACCGGTGACGATCCCCGTCATCCAGAACATTCACTACGTCGCATTCTCAGGGTGGCCGCATTTCTCGTTCGGTTCTTGCCGCGGGTCCCGCCCATTCGAGCGCTGCAGCATTGCGGATGCCCCAAGAAACGCGGCCTCGTCGATCAGCGACCAGGCTAAGTGGGATGGCGCAAGGCTTAGGGCGTGGTCGCGGGTTCGCCGCAGGAGGGGGGCAAGCGTGTGCCACACGGTGTCGAGAAGCTGCGCTTGGGCGGCGGCCGTCGGATGCAGTTGATCGCGCTGCATCAACTGGGGATTGAGGGCCACATCCCTTAACAGGAACGGGACCAGCGGCAGATGCCGTTGCAGGGCAAGATCGGTGTAGATGCCGTAAAACGCTTGGGTGTACGGTTCGCCATAGTTGGGCGGCAGGCGCATGCCGATCAGGATCACCTTGGCGCCTCGCGCCTGGGACCGGGTGATGATCGCATCGAGGTTGTGGCGCATCGCTTTGAGCGACAAGCCGCGCAGCCCGTCGTTGGCCCCGAGCTCGAGCAGCAACAAGGCGGGGTGCGCATGATCTAGACTGGCGTTAAGGCGGGCAAGGCCCCCGGCGCTGGTCTCCCCGCTGATGCTCGCGTTGACCACGGTATAGCCCAGATGGCGCTGTGCAAGGCGCCGTTCCAGGAGGTCGACCCAGCCTTGCCCCGCGTCCAGGCCGTAACCGGCGCTCAGGCTGTCGCCTAGCACGAGGATGGTCGCGGCCTGCACCGAACAACTGACGAACACGAGTATTGATAAAAGGACGCGACACATGACGAGGATTCCGGCAGGGATGCCCATTGTCACCGCCGACGGAGTGGGGAAGCAAGTGGCGGTGGCCGGGGGGGTGCTCACGATACTGGAAGAGATCAGTTTCTCAATCAATGCGGGTGAGACTGTGGCGATCCTCGGTGTCTCCGGATCCGGCAAGTCAACCCTCATCGGATTGCTTGCGGGCCTTGACCTGCCTACGACCGGTCGCATCACGCTGGTTGGGGAGAATCTCACGGCCCTTGACGAGGATGGACGCGCGCGACTGCGCGGGCGCAGCGTGGGCTTCGTGTTCCAGACCTTCCATCTGCTGCCCGGGCTGACCGCCCTGGAGAATGTGATGCTGCCCTTGGAGCTCGCCGGGGTGGCGGCCGCCGCCACCCCGGCTCGCGAGATGCTACGACGCGTGGGGCTGGAGGGGCGCCTTGACCACTATCCGCGGCAGCTTTCCGGTGGCGAGGAGCAGCGGGTCGCGATCGCCCGGGCTTTTTCAACGACGCCGGCGCTGTTGTTTGCCGACGAACCCACCGGCAACCTCGACGCCCACACGGGCGAGCGGGTGGCGAATCTGCTTTTCACCCTCAACGCCGAACAGGGCACCACCTTGGTCTTGGTCACGCATGACGAGCGCATGGCAGCACGGTGCGGCCGCCGGCTTCACCTTGATGCAGGACGGTTGGTTGCTGATGAACGCTAAGCGTCTCACGCTGTCCCTGCGTTTTTTATTGCGCGACTGGCGCGCCGGCGAGTTGCGCATCTTGGGCTCCGCACTGCTTATTGCGGTCACCACTACATCGGCAATCAGCTTCCTGGGCGACCGGCTGCAACGTGGAATGGTGAACCAGTCGGCAGCGCTGCTCGGCGCCGATCTGGTGCTGCGTAGCCCCCGCAGTGTGGATCCCGCCTGGTTGGAACAGGCTCGGGCCGACGGCTTACGCCAAGATGAGGTCCTGGAGTTCCCCAGCGTGGTGTTGCATGGCGACAATCTGCAACTATGCGATATCAAGGCGGTGCAACCTGGCTACCCGCTGCGCGGCGCGCTACGAACTGCGGCCGAACCCTACAGCGTGGATGGCGCCATCCACGGTATCCCCAAGCCGGGCGAGGCATGGGTCGAGGCACGGCTGCTGCCGCTGCTGCAGGCACAGATGGACGATGCAATCACCCTGGGTAATCGCACCCTGCGTCTCACGCGCATTCTTACCTTCGAGCCCGGCGGCGCCGGCAACTTCGCCGCTCTGGCGCCAGAGGTGCTCGTCAACCAGAGCGACGCGCAGCGCGCGGGTGTGTTGGCGCCGGGGAGCCGCGTCACGCTCAACTATCAATTCGCGGGTAGCCCTGCGGCCATCGGCCGCTACAGAACGTGGCTGAGGCCGTTCCTTGGCCCAAGCGACCAACTGATCGAGCTGCGTGAGGGGCAGCCTGCGATCGGCTCGGCCCTGGATCGGGCCGAACGCTATCTGGGCCTGGCCAGCCTGGCAGCCGTGCTGCTCGCCGGGGTGGCCATTGCCATGGGGGCGCGCCGTTACAGCGAGCGGCACTTCGACGTCAGCGCAATGCTGCGCTGCCTCGGGGCCGGGCAACGGGACATCGTGGCATTGTATGTGGCGCAATTGGGGATACTCGGGCTATTGGGTGGCGGTCTCGGGGTAGTGCTCGGCTACGGCGTACAGTTCGGGCTATTTCTGCTGCTGCGTGACCTGTTGCCGACACCGCTGCCGCCGCCCGGCCCGCTGCCGGCACTGTTTGGTTTGTTTACGGGCCTGGTGGTGCTGGCAGGGTTTGCTCTCCCGCCCGTGTTGCGCCTCAAGGACGTGCCGGCGCTACGGGTCCTGCGCCGCGAATTGACGCCCCTCCCGCTGCGTGCCTGGCTGGTCTACGGCGCCGCCTTTGCCGCGATGAGCATGTTGCTGTGGCGCTTCACCGGCGATGCTACGCTCACGCTCATCGTGCTGGGTGGTGGGCTCGTGACATTGCTCGCATTCGGCAGCCTTGCCTGGGGGTTGCTGCGTGCCAGTCGTGCGCTGCACCGGGGGGTCGGCGTGGCTTGGCGCTACGGGATAAACAACCTGTGGCGCCGTCCGTGGCTGGGTGTCGGGCAGATCCTCGCCTTCGGCCTGGTACTGATGGCCATGGCCCTAACGGCCCTGCTGCGCAACGACCTGATCACGACGTGGCGGAACCAACTGCCGGTGCAGGCCGCCAATCATTTTGCGGTTAACATCCTTCCGGATCAGGTGGTGCCCTTCGGCTCCTTCCTTCGCGCGCACCACATCGTCAGCGCCAAGCTCTACCCCATGGTGCGCGGACGGCTCACCGCGGTCAACGGGGTGGACGTGGCCGATCGTGCCCGGCGTAACGGCGACGCGCGGATACGCCGTGACCTAAACCTGACATGGAGTGGCACGCTGCCAGCGGGCAATGCCATTGTTACCGGCCACTGGTGGCGGCCCACCGATCGCGGCATGCCCCAGGTGTCGGTGGAACAGGGCGTGGCAGAGCGCCTCGGACTCAAGCTGGGCGACGTCTTGACCTTCTCTTTTGGTGACCAGGCGTTGCAGGCGACGGTGGCGAGCGTGCGGACGGTGCAGTGGGATTCGTTCATTCCCAACTTCTTCATGATCTTCCCGCCCGGCGTGATCGAACAGTATCCGGCCACCTATATAACGAGCTTCTATCTGCCACCCACGGAGCGCACGCTGCTCGCAGCAATGGTGCGCACGTTTCCGGCTGTCACCGTGATCGATATCGACCGCATCATGGATCAGGTGCGACTCATCCTCGCCCAAGGGACGCTGGCGGTGGAGTACCTGCTGGTCCTGGTGTTGTTGGCCGGCTTCGCGGTGCTCTACGCGGCATTGCAAGCGAGCCTCGATGAACGGCTTTATGAAGGGGCATTGCTGCGCACGTTGGGAGCGAGTCGCTACCAGCTGCGCGCCGGACACCTGGCCGAATACGCGGTGCTCGGGGTGTTGGCCGGATTATTTGCCGCAGCCGGGGCGGAGCTTATTGCCTGGCTGTTGTACACCCGCGTGTTTCACCTCGAATACCAGCTCAAGTGGCAACTGTGGGCGACCCTCCCGGCACTCGGGGCGTTTCTAATCGGCATCGCAGGCTACTGGGGCACCCGTCGCGTCGTACAGCGCAGCCCCTTGATCGTTCTGCGCGGGCTATAGAGGGCGCGATGTATTCATCTGGTTCGCGATGCAGGAACGTGATGGCTTCCTTGCGCTACCCAGCGGCGCTACCGTCAGGCGTGAAGCACGGGAAGGACGGGGGGCCGCATGAACACCTGAATCGGGCGCACGCCCCGGGGGATCTCGGAACGTGCCGCGGGTCACTTGGGCGTCGGAGCGTCAATGACAAAAGCCGGCAAGCGCCGGCTTTCGTATCCCTTCAGTCACGTCGCGGCGGGGTCGCCACGGTGTGCTAGATAGCCGGATAATTCACGCTGGACCAATATTCCCGATCAGCGGCGTCCAGGTAATTGATCGTTACCCCAACGCTGGTCGTATTGGCGAGCAACGGGATCGCGACTGTCGTGCGGGTCGCGTTCCAGGGAACATTCACCGAGACATCATCGGCTTTCGTATTGGTGGACACGCGAACGTTGACATCGGAGGCATAAAGTCCAGGCGCGGTGGGGGCAATCCAGTTGAATGTGGCGCTGGCAACCGTCGATCCATTGGCGTCGCCGAGGATGGCCGCTCCCGTCCCGGCCCAGGCAATCGGATCAACCTTCGAAAACAGCCCGGCGCTGAGCGCGGAATTGAGCAAAGGGGCCGCAAAGACCGTGGACTGATAGGTCGCGAGCAGCACATCGTCAGTCACCGTCATCGGGGTACCGTTGTCGGAGTAGAGTTTGATGGTGTATTGAGCACTCGGCCCCACCGTCGTAATCACCGGGTCACTCAGCGGGTAGAGTTGCGTGTAGTTGCAGTTCGACGAACCACCTGCTACGGCAGGCGTGTTCGCTCCGATGTAGGTGCTAAGGCCGCCGGTTGCGATGAGAAAGTCATTGTTGTTTACGGATGTGCCCGAGTTGAACAAGAGTACGCCCCCTGCCGGTAATCCGGGGCCCGTGATGATGGCGTAGCTAAGATTAGCCACCCCCCCCTCGTTGTTCACAGAGAGCTGCAAACCGCTGCACATGGCAGGCTGGTTGAGGCTGTTGGTCCCCAAGGTTTCCAGCGCGACGATGTGCGCTTTGGCGATCTTTTGGTTACCCAATAGCATCCAGGTGCCGCTCCCGATCGGTTTGTAGACAATGAACTCTTCGCGCCCACTCGGGCCTGTGTTAGCCAATACCGTAAAGTTCACCCCGTAAGCGGTCGCGCCACTTGGCACGGTGGTGACCCAACTGGGCACGGCGTCCAAGGAGATGTCCGTAAACGCAAGCGCGCCGCCCTGAATGGTGGGCTGAGTGGTGATCTGCTGCACGTATGCGCTCAGCGAAAGTCCATCCGTCAGGAAGTGCGACGGGTCAAAGAACGCCAGCAGTGCCGGGTCCGTCGGTAACGGCGCCTTGGCCAGTTCGGCGGCAACGGCGGTGAAGGTGTTGACGATGGCCTGTAGGTCCGGCAGGGGAGCACTGCCGACAAGGGAAATAACCGTGCCGTTCGCGAGGGGACTGTAGGCCAGGTTATTGGTGATGGTCGTGGCGTTTAGCGTGTTGGATATCCGGGCGGTATTGGTTGCGGGATCAATGACCACTTGCAGCGCATCCAAAACGGCGTCCAGGCCAGTGCCATTCGCGGAAAAGGATTGGTGGAGCAAGTCCACGCTTACGGTGAGGCCTTCTGCCATTAGCAGTGGTTGCAACTGCGCCGCGAGCGCGTTCGCCCCCGAGGCCAGGGCTGCCGGAGTCAGGATGCTGCTGTAGTTTCCGTTGATGAACAGCTCCGTTGCGATTTCATGTGCCAGGTTGGAAATGACGAGGTTCGTTAGCGGCGTGATGTCGATCGTTGCAGGCCCGTTGGCCAGGTCTTGGCTTGTTGCGGCTGAGGTCAGGGAGTAGGTTACGCCACCGATCTCATAGGTGATCTCGAGCATGTATGGACCCGTCATCCCCGAAAGTTGAGTCGTGCTAAACGAGTAGTTGCCATTTCCGTCCGTCGGAGTTGTTGCCGTCTTGGCGGGTGTCGAGGAGTCCTTAATTGTGACAATTCCATTCAGATTGGAGCTAATCGGGAGGCCAACCGCAGCCGTTCCATGTAGAGCAACGGCGCGGGCATTACCGCCCGCACTGCTGCCGCCCCCGCCACCACAGCCTGTCAAGGCCAGTGCCAGCACGGCCGAGGCCGCCAATAGCATGCTTGATTTCAAGTTATATCCCCTGCATTTGTTTGAGTTGGGAACGCGGCGGAAAACCAACCACGTCCGAGTGGGCTACGGTGCTCGGTGAAACCTTAACGATTGAGACCGAGGGCTCAGTCTAACCCTATTTGATGTCCGGGTTGATGCGATGCGGGACGCGATTCACACTATGGCGTGGCCGCAGGCCCGCAATGACACTGACGCCTGAAAACTTCTTCAGGCCCATCTGAGGCTTCGCGACGTTGCTGGCGTCATCCAATTCGCTTGGGCGGATAGTCTCGGTCGTGTGGAAGAATCCCGGCCACCTTGCGCGTGGGCGCGTTGCCACGGCTTTAGTCACGACGCATGGGCCACGGGATTGCAACCTCCAGCTGCAGGCCGTGTGGCATGCCCATTTCGGCAGCCGGGCCACACGGCCCTGTCACCCCGCAAGGTATCAACGTCCGCGGTCAAACGAGTCGGCCTCAATCCCGGCATTCGAGCGCCCCATCGTAACCCGCGCTTTTTCATGCTCTAATAATTAAAAAGAGCGTGAGGAAGTTCATGACCAATCATATCAACGCGGCTTGATGAAGGTTTCCGTGTCCGGCGTCGCCACGATACGGGCCAACGTCACGGTCGCCCAATGGACGAATTGAACGAGCACGATGCTTTGGGCGCTGGGTCGCGCACCAGCGGCGGCCCATTTATTCCGAGCACGGTCCTGTTGCCGGAGTTCACCTTCCGCGCGGTGCTGCTTGGCACGCTGTTGGGCGTGATTTTCGGTGCTTCCTCCCTCTAT
>JBKQNQ010000379.1:0-10109 GCA_052145875.1 Thiobacillaceae bacterium | reverse complement strand
GCCAGTGTTCCCCAATATTGCCCCCAGTTGCCCCCGGATGTCAATGAACGGCAATACACCCTACAGGAAACAAAAAACCCGCAAAGCTATCAACTGTGCGGGTTTCGTGGACTTCTTTGGACTTCTTTGTACTGCCTGTTGGTAGGCGCGATTGGACTCGAACCAACGACCCCCACCATGTCAAGGTGGTGCTCTAACCAGCTGAGCTACGCGCCTGTAAAGCCCGCATTGTAGCGGGTTTGGCGCCCCTGCCGCAAGCGGTACGGTGCGTGCCCGCCTCGACACGGGGTCGGACTATCCCGACGATTCGTTTGAAAGCTTTTCCGTGGGGCGCAGTAATCCATCCAGGACCCGACGCATGTTGCGCCAGTGAGACCCCTCCCAGAACAGCCGCCCACACACCTCACAGGTGCTGAAGGTCTCATAGCTCCCCCGCACCCGCGGCGGCAGGCGGTCAAGAATGTCGGCTTTGTTCACAGGATGCAGTGGCGCATTGCAATGCAGACACAGGGTGAATGGCTTGGCACTTCGCGCAAGATCCAGCCTTTCAACAATTTCGGCCAATTGGATTTCGGTCCTCAACGCATGTACATAGCATCCGTGGGTCATTGTGCGTCGCTTTAACAGCTCGCGATCACGGGTCAACACAATACGCCTGTCCCGCTCAGCAATGACCACGATGTCGTCGTCGCGGAGATTGTTGTCATATAAGGTGTCGAAACCCATCATGCGCAGCATGTGGGCCAACCCACCCAAATGGGCGTCAGCCAAGAAATGTGTTTCTCGCAATGGGAAGTCACGCACTCGCAATAGCGGCGTGATATCCAAGGCCTCGAATCGTGGATATACCGACACCCGGTCGCCATCCTGAATAATCCTGGTGAAGTCAGCTGAAATTCCATTCACCAGGATCAGCTCAACCTCCGTGTGCGGCACACCGAGTGCTTCAATCATGTGCTTGGTGGTTGCCGCGCGAGCACAGGCGCTGGTAAATTCGCGCTTGCGTCGGTGGCGCGGGAGGAAGTCGTTCAACTCCTCATAGAATCGGAATGCGGCAGTGACCATGGCTCTGGATATGCCTGTAAAGCCTACCCCCGCTCCACCGTGATCACGCCGTGCACCTGACCGAGCTTGTTGACGAGGCGGCCGATCTGGGCAGCCTCCCTGACCCGCACTGCCAAATTCATGTTTGCGTATTCACCGATCGATTCCGTGTTTACGCGTAGCACGTCAACCCGCTCCTTGGTGAAAACATCAGACACGTCACGCAGCAGACCCTGGCGATCGAACGCGCGCAGGCGGAGATCAATAACAAAGCCACCCTCTGATTGCCGATCGACCCAAGCCGCTCTCATGATCCGATCGGGATTGTAGTTGGCAAGGTTGGGACACTGCTGACGGTGCACCGTCACACCTCTGCCAACGGTCGTATACGCGACGATGCGGTCAGGTGGCGTAGGCTTGCAGCAACGCGCCAGAGTGAGGGGTACACTGCCCAGGCCTTCAACGATAACGCCTGAGGGACTTGCCGCGCGCTGCCGCACCTTTGGGGCGATGGCGGGGGCCACTGTTGGTGCCCCCAATTCCCGGACAGCTTGGGCAAGAATTTGCGAGCCAACGTCACCGCGCCCCATCGCAGCGAGAAATTCATCCACACTGTTAAATTTAAGTGCTTGGGCAAGCTTTTCGTGTGGAACCGCTGAGCTGCCCATCCGCTTGAACTCTTTGTCAAGTTGAGCACGGCCCAGATGGGTCAGTTCGCCCTGATCCCGCTGTTTGAACCAGGTGCGCACTTTGGATCGTGCGCGGTGGGTTTTCAGAAACCCGAGACTGGAATTCAGCCAGTCTCGACTGGGACTTCCGTGCTTAACCGCCAGAATTTCGACCCGTTGGCCGTTCTCCAGCGGGGTATTAAGCGGTACCAGGACGCCATCCACCCGTGCACCACGACAACGGTGGCCAAGGTCAGTGTGTAGCGCGTAGGCAAAGTCGATCGGTGTCGCCCCACGATCCAGGCTGATGACACGGCCAAGGGGCGTCAGCACGTAAACCTGATCTTGAAATAGCTCGGTGCGGAACTGCTCGGCGAACTCGCCCGAATCAGCCACATCGTCCTTCCATTCCAGTAACTGTCGCAGCCACGCTATCTTTTCTTCCATGCGCGCATCCGTTTTTCCGCCCTCCTTGTAGCGCCAGTGTGCGGCAACGCCCAGTTCGGCATGCTTGTGCATTTCCACCGTTCGTATCTGCACCTCCAGGGCGCGATTCTCGGGGCCAATCACGGCGGTATGAAGGGATCGGTAGTCGTTGCTCTTGGGATGCGAAATATAATCGTCGAATTCGCTGGGGATAGGCTGCCAGAGGTTATGAACAACACCCAGCACCGTGTAACATTCCACCTCTTTTTGCACCAGCACGCGAACGGCGCGTATGTCATAGAGCTGTTCAAAGCCCAGGTCCTTGCGTCGCATTTTGTTGATGATGCTGGCAATATGCTTGGGTCGGCCCATGACCTCTGCATTGACGCCGTGTTTGTCCAATTCGGACTTGAGCGTGGCAATCACCTTTGCGATGTAATGTTCCCGGTCACCACGCTTCTCATCCAGCAACCCAGCAATGCGTTTGTACGTTTCGCCATCCAGATAACGGCACGCCCAATCTTCCATTTCCCATTTGATTTGCCAGACCCCTAGGCGGTTGGCAAGCGGCGAGAACAAATCACGGGTCTGACGCCCCAGCTGATGTTGCACCGCATGCTCAGCCTTGGCCGCGCAGCGCAGCGCATGGGTCCGCTCGGCGAGCTTGACCAACACGGCGCGCACGTCCTGCACCATAGCCAGTACCATCTGGCGCAGCGACTCCGTGTGAGCCTGTGCTTCAACATCGGGATCCTGATTGCTTCGAGCCAACACCTCGATACGCGCCATGGCCGCGACGGCGAGCGCCAGTTCCCTTGCCGATCCAAAGTCCACGAGCGTATCCGGGCTCAATTCAGCAATGGGGAATAGCAGCGCCGCCATGACGGGATCGGGCCCAAGTTTGAGCTCCGCAACGATAAGCGCGGTACCCAAGGCGTGGGCAAACAGATTGCCCCCCTGAGCGGTGACAAGCCCCTTCAACGCGCCATGCGCATGGGCCAATCCCCGTTCAATGTCGGGTGGCAGCCGCTGCCCATATGCTTCCGTCAGTCTGGCATGCGCTTCGTCCAAATCGACAATGCGGTTGCAAGTGGGTTTGCTGTCACTCATGACGCCGGATTATCCCATCTTCTCATCCCGAGTTCTGCACGAACGCTAGCTGAAACGGCGCCAGCCCGAAGGTTTAAGAACAGGAACAGCCAATGTGGCGGTCAGCTCTGGTTCAGCGTGCCACGAACTCAACATATAGGCCGCTCCGTGTCCTTGAGCCGGGTCATTCCGGAGGAATCCAGTGGGCCGGCCCGGCTGCGACCAACTGTCGTAACACTGATCCGATCAACCCCCTCGGGGAATTTGTATTTTTCGTGAGATGGCGCCTCTTCGGTAACCGCGGGCGTGCGCATGGCCCCTTGTTGAAGCCGCTTCGCCAGCAAATCCGGATCGCCCATTCGGTTCCACTCGGTCGCACAAGCCGTCGATCACGGTAGGAAAAACCATGTCCAACCGACGTGCGACAGTGACATCGCGCCACTCCTTTTGAAGACGCCCACCAGGCCCCCCGGTAATTAGTGCGTAAGGAAGCAATATAATGCGCCCGCACGGAACCGGTTCGCAAAGAAATTGGAAAAAACGGAGTCCCAGAACACAACGCTGCAACGCGCAAGAAAATCAACCGAATGCGTGAGGCCAGCGGTTTATATCCCTTATCGCGGCGGCACTCGCACGGCACAAAAGGATGTCGGCCCCACAAAGGTCACGCCGCTGACACTTCCTTGGTGCCGGGCCATTGATGCACGGCAGATACCATCACCTAGGCACGAATCAGCCGCTCAATTTGGGCAAACGTGTCGTCGACTTGGGAACCAATGATTTCCATGTCAAGCTGGCGGGCAACCTGTGCTGCGGAAAAAATTCCCCGCAGCGACTGCTCCTGAGTCCCCATAACACGATCAGCGACCAGAGCATGCTGCCGCCCCGCGCGTTGGAGCGTGGCAACCACATCTCCCACCGTGGCCTTTTCCACATCATCCATACACAGTACCTCAAGCTGATCGTGAGGGGTCATGATGTCCCGCACCAGAATGTCGCGGTAACGCACTACCATCTGCTGGACTAAAAGCAAGGGTTTCTCACCCTGCAGGTCGGTTGAGGTAATTAGCCCAACAATGTCTTCGCTGTCGTCTGTCACAAGCAGCATGCGCACGCCGCGCTGCTTCATCCGCTGGGTCGCAATTTCGATGCTGATTTCAGGGCGAATGGTAATCGCCGAAATTTTCCTCAAATCGGTCATCACCCTAATAGCCGGATCGTCCAAACCAACGTTGTCCGAATAGAGCTTCTCCACGCGATGAAGGGGAATGCCCTTTTGCAGCTGAGTGGATTTGATGGGTGAATACTGATTTGCTGTCATGACCAAACTCCTTGTTCCTCACTCGGAATGCAACGGCCAATGGGTCGATTGACCAAATCCAAGCTCACGGCAAGAGACTAGCACCAAATGCCTGCCAACCTTTATCCAAGATTTTTATCCGCCCATGAACGGTCCGTGCCCAACCGGGTCTATGTGAGTTGCCCATCGACTAGCTTCAACTGGCTTCCCATCCGCGCCGCCAGGTCAGGGTCATGAGTCACAATCAGCAGGCTTGTTCCGAACGCTTCGTTGAGGCTAATCATCAACTCAAAGACGGAATGGGCAGTGTGGCGATCCAGATTACCCGTTGGCTCGTCGGCCAGCACACAGGCCGGCCGAGTGACCAAGGCACGGGCAATGGCCGCGCGCTGACGCTCACCGCCTGAGAGCTCGCTTGGCCGGTGATCAAGCCGGTGCCCCAACCCAACCTTCTCCAACATCTCCCGCGCTTCATCCATCGCGTCGGCTTGGGCGATACGGCGGATCATTAGCGGCATCGCGACGTTTTCCTGGGCAGAAAATTCGGGTAACAGATGATGAAATTGATACACGAACCCCAGCGATCGATTGCGCAATTCACAGCGCGCTGCTTCGCTGATGCCAAATGGATTTTGTCCCAGCAGCTCAACGTTTCCGGCGGTCGGCGCATCGAGTCCACCGAGCAGGTGTAACAGTGTGGATTTGCCCGAACCCGACGCGCCCACTATGGCAAGCGTTTGTGCTCGCTTGACTTCCAGGTTCACACTGGCAAGAACCGGGACGGCCGCCTTGCCTTGGTAAAAGGTCTTCTGCAGTCCATTGCAATAGATAACGCGATCACTCATAGCGCAGGGATTCGGCAGGATTGAGCCTTGAAGCACGCCAGCTTGGGTATAGCGTTGCGACAATTGATATGGACAAGGAAACGATGCCGATCACTCCAACGTCATGCCAGTTGAGTTCCGAAGGAAGTTGGCTGAGTTGATACACGTCGGCGGGGAAAAGATCAAAGCCGAATAGCTTCTCCAGAATCGGCACAATCGTTTCCAGATTAAGGGCAAGCAGAACACCCAACAGGATCCCAGTCAATGTTCCGAGTACGCCAATGGAGGAGCCCTGAATCACGAAAATCTTCATGATGCTGCCGGGCCGCGCACCGAGCGTGCGCAAGATAGCGATGTCCGAATGCTTATCCGTCACCGCCATGACCAAGGTGGACACGATGTTAAACGCGGCCACGGTCACGATGAGGAGCAGGATCAGAAACATCATTTTCTTCTCAATCGCCACGGCACGAAAGAAATTGGCATGACTTTGGCTCCAGTCCGTGACGCTATATTGCGGCCCCAACCTTGACTCCAGGTCCCGTGCAACCATCGGTGCCAGGAACAGGTCAGACAATCTCAGCCGGATACCCGTCACGTCATCGCCCATGCGCATGAGCTTCTGCGCGTCGTTAAGTTGCATCAGCGCAAGCGCAGAATCGTATTCAAAGACACCGCTTTGGAAAATGCCTACCACGGTTAGCTGCTTTAGGCGAGGTATCACGCCGATAGGCGTGATATTGCCCTGCGGCGTAATCAGGACGACCTTATCTCCGATCACAACTCCAAGGCTTTGTGCCAAAGCCGCGCCAAGAATCACACCAAACTCACCGGGCTTGAGGTCGGTCAACAGACCGGCGCGCATATTGCGCCCGAGATCAGCGACCTGATCTTCATATTCAGGCAAGATGCCACGGATGATGGTTCCGCGCACCGCATCGCCACGGGTCATCATTCCCTGGGTCATTACATACGGCGCACCGCTAAGCACGTTGCGTTGGGTCTTGAGCTGATTGAGAACGTCACGCCAGTGTTCGAGACTTCCATCCGCGCCTGAAACCTCAAGGTGCGAAACCACACCCAATATGCCATCTCGTAATTCCTTCTGGAAGCCGTTCATTACAGACAGCACGACGATCAAGGCCGCAACACCCAAGGCCATTCCGGCCATTGACACAATGGAAATGAAGGAGATGTAATTATTGCGGGCCTTCGCGTGAGTGTACCGGAGGCCGATCTGAGTTTCGTAGGATCGCACGGCCAAAGTGTGCCACACTGGACTAGACTCACCAAGCAAAAGCAGTTATATCTGCCGAGAGGTTGTGAGGCATCCCTCGGGTGATCCGCTTCTTTGAATTTGGCACGGACCTGATCCGAGCTTCCAACCCGATCGAGCTGAGAGCCAGCCCACCAAGTGACGCCTCGCTTGTTTGAGAAGTGGAATAAACTTGCCGGATGCATTTGATTATTCCGCACCTCTTTCCTTCACCTGAATTCTTGCAGGCGGCCTTGCAGGATCTACGTCTACCCTCCCTGGAAACACTCATTGCCAGGGGACGAGTCTCGACATCCGTTGTCGCCGGGGTCGAGGGGGCATTATGCCTTGCATGGGGAATTAAACGCCAAACCGACTGGCCATGGGCTCCCGCCAGTCTTTTGGCGGATGGAGGCGTCCCGGAACGCGCCTACTGGCTTCGCTGCGATCCGGTTCACATTCGCGTTCAGCGCAATAGGCTAATCGTGTTGGGAAATGAGTCAATTAGCGTCACGCAAGAAGAGGCCACGACTTTATGCAACGATCTGGCCGGCCATTTCGGCGCAACATTCCAGCCGCAAGCAGTCCATCCGAATCGCTGGTACTGTTGCCCGACGGATGACCCCATTATTGAGACGACCCCGCTATCACTCGTAATTGGACGCGACATTGACCCGCTGCTTCCGCGAGGCCCGGGCGCCCTAAAATGGCGAGCGCTATTGAATGAGGTCCAGATGTTGCTTTACGGTCATCCGGTCAATCAAGCGCGCGAGGCGCACAACCTGCCAGCCATCAACTCGATCTGGCTATGGGGGGGGGGACGATTTAGCCAGGCGGCCTCAGTGTCAGGGCGATTCTTTTGCACCGATAATCACCTTCGCTCCATCGCAAAAGGTATCGGCATCGGAGCACCGCCTTGGACTGGAAAATTCGAGGAGGTCGTTTCAGATGGCGTTGCATTACTGGCCCAACTTGAGATCGACGGACAGCGCGGCGATGTTCTCGGTTGGCGCGAGGCCGCAAGACAATTCGATGCCCAGTTATTGTCCCTACTGGTGAAAAGCGGAACCCCACTTAAGCTGGAAGACCCGATATCGGGCACGGTGCTCCACTATGCTCCCAAAGATCGCTGGAAACTCTGGCGCCGAGCCAAACCGCTCGCCCCAAAAGCACAGATGGTGTCAATCACACCGCCCTCATCCGCACCAGCCGTCGACGAATTTGGAAATACCCTAAGGAAGATAAGCTACGGGATGTCGTGATTCCGCCGACCGAAGACTGCCAGCCATGCAGGGACACACTTCCGAGCGTTCCTTCAGGAGGATGGCGTAGTCGGCCTCAAGGGCTTTGAGCGCCTCCGCATCTTTGCGTTGCTCCAATTGATGGCGCTGTTCCAGATACGCTTTGCATTCCCCTTCTGTAACAAGCAAGAAGTTGTAACCACCCCGACAGGCGTCAGTATCAAGTCCACCTGCCGGTGCTCCATGGGCAAACGGCAATCCTGCCATGGCAATTGCGGTCAACAGCCTAGAAGAATTAACATTCACGATGACTCTCCTTTCCTTTGCCGGTGGCTCAATGTTGCAGAGGCAATTTACATACCAGCTGCTAGCCAGACAAGGTCCAGCCGGTTTTATCACAGCATATCAATGATTTACCTGTGGTGTGTTACGTTATATAGGCGCGGCACGCGGCGCGGATCCCCTGATTTTCTGCACCAAAAGCGTAACAAGGCCATCCCGCGGCACCAAATCTAGGCATTTAATTCGGGCTCGGCCCACAGGTCATGGTCGCTGGAGTCAGTGACCCTTACGCGCAGAAACTCACCGGGTGTCAGATTCCCTGCATCGGGTATGAACACGACCCCGTCTATTTCGGGCGCGTCCCCGGCAGAACGCGCGATGGCATCACCGTCTTCATCAATGGCATCAATTAGCACGGTCATTTCCTTTCCAACTTTCCCCTCCAAGCGAGACGCAGAGATTTCGGCCTGCTTTTCCATGAAGCGGGCACGACGGGTGTCCTTCTCCTCATCAGGCACCCTATCGGGGAGGGTATTGGCAACTGCGCCGTCAACCGGCGAATACGCAAAACAGCCCACGCGATCGAGCTGGGCTTCGTCGAGAAAATCGAGTAGTTCTTCGAACTCGGACTCAGTCTCCCCTGGAAAGCCAACGATGAATGTGGAGCGCAGGGTTAAATCGGGGCATGCCCTACGCCACGCCTGAATCCGGTCGAGGGTCTGCTCCGCCGCGGCCGGCCGCTTCATCAGCTTGAGAATGCGGGGACTTGCGTGCTGAAACGGTATATCCAGATAAGGCAGCACCTTGCCTTCACTCATCAGGGGAATCACTTCGTCCACATGGTGATACGGATACACATAATGAAGCCTCACCCATACCCCGAGTTCACCCAACGCGGAAACCAGTTCCGTCATGCGCGTCTTGACCGGCTTACCATTCCAGAAACCGGTGCGATACTTCACGTCAACCCCGTAGGCACTGGTGTCCTGGGAAATTACCAGGAGTTCTTTCACGCCAGAATTCACCAGCGTCTCGGCTTCTTTCATCACCTCGCCCACCGGGCGGGAAACCAGATCGCCGCGCAACGAGGGAATGATGCAAAAGGTGCAGCGGTGATTGCATCCTTCAGAGATCTTTAGGTATGCAAAGTGCTTGGGGGTAAGCCGAATCCCTTGCTCCGGGATCAGATCGCTGAACGGGTCATGCGGCTGAGGCAGGTGTTCGTGCACAATCGCCATAACCTGGTCCGTTGCGTGAGGGCCGGTAACCGCAAGCACGCTGGGGTGCACATCCTTTACCACGGAGCCCTTGGCACCCAGGCAGCCGGTAACAATGACCCTGCCGTTTTCCGCCAACGCTTCCCCGATGGCATCAAGCGACTCCTCGACTGCGGCGTCGATGAAGCCACAGGTATTGACAACAACGATGTCAGCACGCGCGTAGCTGGACGAAATCAGATAACCTTCCGCCCGAAGCTGCGTCAGGATGCGTTCGGAATCTACCGTCGCTTTGGGACATCCAAGACTAACGAATCCCACTTGGGGTATTCTGGGTTTCACGATCAGTGTTTCTCCTGCATAAAATAGTATATCCGCCTTCTTGGCGGACTTAACATTATTGCGTTAGCAGTACATGCGCTCTTCGGTTCGCATCATCCCGTCCGGACCGGGACGGGCCGGCGCCTTCCGATACCCTGTGTTGCCACGAATTTACCCACCGCAACAGCCGGATTCATATGCATTTCGATGGTTCAAATTCAAGTCTGGCAAGGCCAGTATCGATGGGGTTACCGTCGACGCCAACGGTTCCATCCGGCAACCGGTAGACAACAAGCCCGACAGCAGATCACTTATTGGGGCGGCCTTCTATTGCGCGGCTCGACCGTTTCTGGGCGCAAGTTCGGGAGTCACCGCACCACGATCATCAAAAACAAAGCAGTTGCCACGCCAATGCCTACCACCGCATTTCTCAAAATAGTTG
>JBKQNQ010000378.1:0-17183 GCA_052145875.1 Thiobacillaceae bacterium | reverse complement strand
ACGGGCTGTGAGCTCATCGGGTAGCAGTGGGGTTGCCCGGGTGGCGGCACGGCGGTGGACTGCAATGGGATATGGAGGAATGGGGGCGGGCACTCAAATCACTGCAAGGTGATTCGCTTTTCCGATGACAATTGAGCAGTGAAAGAGTCAAATGAGGCCCATGAGGGGAGCGAAGCAGGTCCTGGGCAGCGTGCATTTCAAAGGAGGAAAAACATGTCGAGCTTCCCGAATTCAAATCCTCCGGTGTCAACCGATGAAAAGCCCTTCGCGGCCCCGTGCAGAACGCTCAAATTGTCGGCGCCCCTGCACTGGTTGCGTCTGGGATGGACCGATCTCACCCGCGCGCCACGCCTGAGTCTTGCCTATGGCCTCGCACTTACGCTGTTAAGCATGGCCATCGGGGCGCTTACGCTGAGCGTCGGCATGATTGCCCTGTACATCGGCCTTGCAACGGGCTTCGTGTTTGTGGGGCCGGTACTTGCCATCGGCCTGTATTCCATCAGTCGTCAGCTAGGCGCCGGACAAAGTCCGGTTATGGGCGATTGCATGCGCGAAGGCAAGGATCACCTTCGGGAGCTTTTGGTGCTAGGCCTCATTTTGTTGGTGCTGCTGCTGGTGTGGGCACGGGCGGCGGCAACAATGTATATCTTCTTTCCTGAACAGGCTGACCCGGGGTGGCGGGATATGTTGCCTTTCCTTGCGATCGGCAGCGCGGTGGGCGCCGTGTTTGCCGGCATCGTGTTCGCGGCCAGCGCTTTTTCCTTGCCCATGATTTTGGATCGCAAGGTGGATTCGATCACTGCGGTAGTGACGAGCGTTAACGCGGTGCTGCGGAACAAGCCTGCCATGTTTGTCTGGGCGGGACTGATCGGAGTGGCCGTGGTGCTTGGCTTTGCCACCGGCCTCCTGGGATTTGTTGTTTTGCTCCCCCTGGTCGGGCATGCGACCTGGCACGCTTACTATGAAACCATTGATGCTTCCGGCTGGCCCAAGAATGAGCCGGAAGGCTGAGCATCGGGGCTGATCTGGGCACGCTTGCCACAGCCCGCCGTAATGTTGGCCTAACTGGCTACGGCGCGGCACTCTCCTCGATGGCGTCACTGTTGATCACGAGCTTTACCTTATCTTGAATCACGGGCAGGTAGGTCTTCATCCCAAAATCGGATCGTTTGATTTCGGCCCACGCGTCAAATCCGCATACGTTCTTTTTCATGATGGGATTCATGCCACAACTGATGCGGGTCACGTGCAGGATGAGCGGCTTCGTTACGCCATGCAGGGTGAAGTCGCCCTGCACCGTAGCGCGGTCTTTCCCCTGATAAATGACTTTAGTCGACTTGTAAGTTATGGTTGGATATTGCGCTGCATCAAAAAACGATGCATCCAGCAAATCTTCGTCGCGCTTGGCAAATCCCGTATCCAGCGACTTAACATCAATGGTGGCTTCCACCGAGCCGAGATCATTTTTGCGGTCCATGATGACCTTTCCTGCGGTATGGTTAAACTGACCATGCAAGGTGGAAAAGAACAGATGGTGGATTTCAAACTGTGGATAGGTGTGGGCGGGATCTAGGGTGTAGCTGGCTGCGCCAACAGGCGAGCCATGCAGCGCCAGGGACGCAAATAGGGACACGACGATCGTTCGCATGGCGTTCTTCCTCAAGTGGAGCCCCAATTCCAATTCCGACAGAGTCAGGGGAATGGCTCCAGCATAGTTCAAGCTACTTTAAATAGGGCATTGCTCTCATAAAGGATTCTTCATTCCCATTGGGTCACCCTCGGCACGCGCAGCTGCCTGTTGAACCCTATATCCGAGCTGGAGAGGCGGTGTGAGATTCATTCCCGATCGCGAGACGGCAGATCGATCTGCTGGCGTATTAATGCGCGGGGCATCGCGTCGATGCCGCTGGAAGCATGCACCCATGCGGGGCTTGCATCGAAACGCCGGTGCCAAATTTGGTGGGTCGTAATCCCACTGGAGCCATTACCACTCGCCTCGCCGGCGGCTGGGTTAGCCGGGGCGCTAAATTCGTTGCGCCTATAATCTGCGATGATGGGCATACGGGGAAGTGTAGGGGCGTGTCCACAAAAGCACCTGGAATAATTCCCCTGGGACGGTCCCGTCAATGCGGGGACGCCGCCGCGGGAGGCGTAGTGTTGGAGTGGTGCGAGCGCGGTGAGCTCTCGGATAGGGTTCTGCGAGTGGGCTTGCTCACAGTATGGACGGTCGCAAGTGGTTTGAGGCGGGCGTGTTGCTTCAGCGCGCACATCGCAGGGCTCACGCGACCCGATCCAAGGTACCGGTCGCCGTTTTGGAGTGAACCCTTACGGCAAGTTCCCAATGATAAGAGAGGGAAGGGCAATCATGCAGGGGCTTCTTCTTGCTGCTGGGACTTCAAGCCGTTTCGGCTCCAATAAACTTGTTCAACGCTTGCCCAACGGCGTGCCACTTGCGCTTGCCGCGGCGCGAAATCTTGAATCAGCGCTGCCCGGATTGCTGGCCATCGTGAACGGCCGGGATCGTCGGCTGATCGAGATACTGGGCGGGGCCGGATTGAGGATAAGCATTTGCCCGGTGGCCGGACAGGGAATGGGTGCTAGCCTTGCTTGGGGCGTGAGCCAAACGGTTGATGCAGATGGTTGGATCATCGCCCTCGCGGACATGCCGTTTATCGCCCCAGCCACCATCAAAAGTGTCGTCCGTGCGGTTGACGCACCAGACCGAATTGCTGCACCCGCCTATAAGGGGCAGCGTGGGCACCCGGTGGCATTTGGCAGGGCGTACAGGAAGGATCTCATGCAGCTGGCGGGTGATCGGGGTGCCCGGGATATGCTGGAGCGCTACGCTGAACAGGTCATTGCCATCGCGTCACTGGACCCCGGAATATTGCAGGATATTGACGTCCCGCCGCAGCTATTTGGGCAAATGCCGGCGAAAGTTCTTCATTGGAAGCGGACCTGCAGGCGGCGCCGGTAGAACGCGAGAAATCTTGGCTAATTGGCTGTGTCAGTGCATGCGAGCGAGTTGCTGGCCTCACGTGTTGTCTTCTCTGACGCACGAAGGACGAGATTGATGCCCAAACTTATGGACCGTGCATGACTATACATATCAGGCCTCCACGCATCGCCGGCCGCCCCTTTGTGGGTCGCAAAGGCAGGCTGCCGCGGACCCGAAAGATCTCCGGACATCATCCGATTAAATCTGTCTGTGCGAGCCGTGTTCCGCGAGTCGCTGTCCAGGCAACGCCGCGTTGCGTTGCCCAACCGGGCAACCAGTCGGGCAGCGATGGTTAGCAAAAAGCCCGGCATCTTCGCAGAGGCCGGGCTTTACGATACTCCCCGCACAAGAGGGTCGCTTGCCACCGTTAGCCAGGGCTCAAACGCCGTGCTTGTGCTTATGCAGGATTATTGGGGAGCGGGTGCGGGGGCGGCGGGAGCAGGTGCAGGTGCAGGTGCAGGTGCAGCCATGTCATTCTGCTTTTCCATCTTTTTCTCAGCCATCTTGTGGTGATGATGCATTGCATGATGGTGATGGTGATGATGATGATGATGCATGACGTGGTGGTGGTGCTTGTGCATCGGCATCTCGGGGGCAGCAGCTGCAGGGGTAGCGGCCGGCATATCAGCAGGTGCGGGAGCATCAGCGGCGATGACGGAGCCAGCGAATGCGGTAGCAATCAAGGCGGCGAGCAGTTTGTTCATGTATATCTCCATATATATAGACTTCAACAAGGCACGTGACTTTGCACGCTATCGAGGTTTCATTCTAAGAAGGCTTGCTTACACGGGCCTTACATAATTGTCGGTCGTATCCCACGCGTGTCCGGGGCGTGTCCGCATTGGCGAATTGTAATGCGTGTCGCCGCGATGACCCCTGCTGCACCGCAATAAGGCCTATCCGCGTCGAATGGTGCGACGAACCCGCTAAGTCCAAGCAAGTCGATCGCAAGTCAAGGCCCGCAGTTCGCCCAACAAATTCGCCGCTGCACCTTCGTCAAAGAATCCACGGTGAGAACCTCATGCCACAGCGCGGGGAACCGATCACTCGACAGCGCTCCGTGACTTTGAAGTGCGTTTAGCCCCAGAACCGCACTGCACGCGGTGTTTCCTCCTCGACAATTCGCCCGTATCGCTTAAAAAGCGACAAAGCGATTTCAGTGTTTTGAAAACCCTACCCCGGCTTAGGATCCGCGATCCAAGTCTGATGTCCTTGCCGTGCAATATCACGTACTGCACTTAAGGAGTGACCGGAGCTTCCTCATCTGTAGGTGCCGGTCTGCGGGGTCGTTTAGCGTTTGCGCGTCCAGATCTGGCCCCCAAGAACCCGTTGCCAGCAGAAACATCGGTGCATGTCCGCGTGTGCGTAAATGATCTTTGGCGGCAAGTCGATGCGCCATGCTGGCACAGCGATGTGCTACCGGCACTGGTGCGTCTTTGTGACGCGAACCTCACGCGAAACTTGGGTTGTGTTATCCCGGGCCTGCAGGCGAGCCAGACCGCAGTCGCCCCACCGGACCACGCCTTCAGTCTGGAACCTCGCTCTGCATCTGGGTACGGGCAGAAGCGGCCTTCAGTCCTGCGTTAGGGTTGTGCTGTCGCGCGCTTCCAACTCGTTCAAGCGAGCTTCCAGCGCGGCCAACTGTGCCTTAGTCCGCTGGAGGACTTCTGCCTGTATATCGAATTCCTCACGGGTGACCAGATCAAGCTTGCCCAAAAGGCTCCCTAACCCCGCCCGCAGATTGGCTTCGATATCTTTGGCTGGCGAGCCCTTGAGTAATTCCGCGAGCTTCTGGCTGAATGTATCGAACAACGGTTGTCTTCGTTGCATCAACGCAACTCCTAGAGGAATTTTTCACAAGTTTAACAACAGTCTAACCACTTGCACATAGAGAGGAATTTGCACTGTAACGGTTCACTTTGGAATCGGTCTGCGAGGTTGAAACGTGCGATTGCAGGTCACTTCAGGGCTTGGCACTTCTTTTCCCCGAATTCGGATGCCGCAATGGATGATTATGGTGCATATGCTTTGCATTCGCACTGAAATGATGCATGCGAAGCCGCGAGGCACCCAAGTATTGGTCTTAACATATTGTTATATCAGTATAAATTAATTGGCATAGTCGTTGCTGTGTCTGCCGTCGTAGTGATCATTGTTTAACTTTAGGAGTTGAAATGAAGAAGGAACTGACTTTGCTCGCCGCCATATTCGCAGGATTCCCTGCTGTTGTGTTGGCGGATCCGCCTGCTCCGGAAGCGCCCAAACCCGCTATTCCGAGCCTCGGTGATGTGCTAGGCGCTTCCAACATCACCTTGACCGGTTATGTTGACGCCACTTATAGCTATTTCGACAAGAATCCCTATCCGAACGGCATATACGGCGGAACCTGGGAACCGGCGCGGCAATTTGATTATCGCGAGAATAGTTTTGCGCTAAGCCAAGCCGCGCTGACAGCATCCTATCTGCCGACGAGCGGATTTGGCGCACTTGTCAACATGATTGCAGGTTCTGATGGACGGGTGCTGCGTGACAGCGAGTTGTCCAACGGGAATACGACCGCAAGCGATTTTGACGTTTACCAAGCCTTTGTGCAGTACGTGGGCGGTCCTGCAACCCTGATGGCGGGTAAGTTTGCAACGTTGGCCGGCGCGGAAACGGTTAACCCGACGACCGATACGACAATCTCACGTTCCCTGCTGTTTACCGCCATGGAGCCGCTCTCTCACACGGGGGTGCGGGCTGCCTACGCCCCAAACAGTATGTTCACGATCACCGCTGGCGCAAATAATGGCTGGAATTACACGAGTGCGCCCACGGCTAACGGCAGCACCATTAGCGGCAAGACCGGCGAGCTGGGTATTACTGTGAACCCAAGCAAGATGTTCTCCCTATCCGGTACCGTTTATTCAGGCCAAGCGCCGAGCGCCGATGGTACTGGGGTAAAAACGCTGTATGACGTGGTGGCTACCATTAACGCGACAGACGCCCTGAGTTTCGTAGTGAACGGAGATTATCTTACGCAAGATAACAATGGGGTAAATGGCGCCAGCACGACGGCGGATGGGGTCGCGGGTTACGTGAACTATGCCATTAATGGCCAGTGGTCCGTGACCCTACGGGGCGAGTATATCGACGACAAGGACGGTGCCCTGTCCGGTACTACCCCGATGAGCAATACGCTCAAAGAAGCCTCCTTGGACCTCAATTACACGCCGACCAAGAACACCATGTTCCTAGCCGAAGTGCGTCAGGATAATTCAGACAAGAAGCTTTTCGACTTCAACGTTAATACTGGAAATCCGAGCGCCACGTACCAGGACTCGTTTGAACTTGAGGCTATCTACAAATTCTGAACGGGCAATGGACTTTTGAGATCACTTAACTACCGGGAGATGACATGAAGTTGGTTACAGCAATCATCAAGCCCTTCAAGCTTGACGAGGTACGTGAAGCCCTGTCCGCCATTGGCGTAACGGGACTGACCGTAACGGAAGTCAAAGGCTTCGGACGGCAAAAGGGCCACACTGAACTTTATCGGGGTGCGGAATACGTGGTGGATTTTCTGCCCAAAGTGAAGGTCGAGGCCGCCGTGAAGGCTGAGATTCTCGATCAGGTGCTGGAGGCCATTCAAAAGGCGGCCCACACCGGCAAGATCGGCGATGGCAAGATTTTTGTCGCCGACGTTGAACAAGTTGTTCGCATCCGTACCGGTGAATCCGGTCCCGACGCACTTTGAGGGGAGCCATCATGAGAAAGCTATTCGTCAGTTTAGGTTTGATGCTCGGATTGGGGCTTGTCGTGCCGGTTATGGCCGACGATACCACCGCTCCAGCTCCGGCACCGACCGCTTCGGCGCCCGCCGATCAGGCGGCCGCACCCGCAGCGGCCCCAGCGGCAGCCGCACCCGCGGCAGCGGCAGCCGCACCCGCGGCAGCTCCAGCGGCAGCGGCTCCCGCCGCGCCGAACCCCGCAGCCTTCATTAATTCAGGTGACAACGCGTGGATGCTGACTTCCACCGCACTGGTATTGATGATGACCATTCCAGGTTTGGCGCTTTTCTACGGCGGCATGGTGCGAAAGAAGAACGTGCTGGCCACGCTAATGCAAAGCTTCGCCGTCACCTGCCTCGTGACCGTCCTGTGGATGATCGTCGGCTACAGTCTCGCGTTTACCACCGGTAACGGCTACTTTGGCGGAATGAGCCGCTTCTTCCTGAGCGGTATGGGGCTTGACGCGGCCAACGCGCTGGCCGGGACGATTCCTGAATCCACCTACATGACGTTCCAAATGACCTTTGCGATCATTACTCCGGCGCTGATCGCGGGCTCCTTTGCCGATCGCATGAAGTTTTCGGCGCTGCTGTGGTTTATGGGGATCTGGTTGCTGGCCGTGTATGCCCCGATCGCCCACATGGTGTGGGGCCCGGGCGGTTGGCTTGGCACCGATGGGGTTCTCGATTTCGCGGGTGGTACCGTCGTGCACATCAACGCTGGTATTGCCGGCCTGATGGCTGCCCTGGTGATGGGCAAGCGCGTGGGCTACGGCAAGGAGCCCATGCCCCCGCATAACCTGACGCTGACCCTGATCGGCGCCTCGCTGTTGTGGGTAGGCTGGTTTGGTTTCAATGCTGGGTCGGCGGGTGCTGCCAACGACCGCGCTGGCATGGCCATGGCCGTGACCCAGATTGCAACTGCGACCGCGGCTTTGAGTTGGATGTTCGCGGAGTGGATTGCCAAAGGTAAGCCCAGCGTCTTGGGTATCTGCTCTGGCGCTGTTGCCGGCTTGGTGGCGATCACGCCAGCGTCGGGCTTTGTCGGCCCTACCGGTGCCTTGGTAATTGGCGTCGCAGCGGGCGTGGTGTGCTTCCTGACCGCAGTCTATATGAAGAACTTCTTCGGCTACGATGACTCGCTCGATGCATTTGGTGTCCACGCCATCGGCGGCATTATTGGTGCGCTGCTCACCGGCGTCTTCGCGGTCAAGGCCATCGGGGGCACCGCGGGGGTGCTTGAGGGCAATGGCGCCCAGCTGCTCATCCAGGCCAAAGGTGTAATGGTGACCATTATTTACGATGCGGTCGTCACCCTAGTCATTCTCAAAGTGATTGACATGGTCATTGGGCTGCGCGTGACCGAAGAGCAGGAACGCGAGGGCCTCGATATCTCCCTGCACGGCGAGCGGGTGGAATAATGGTGGATCCGCTGAACAACAACGGATAGTTCTTGGGTGGCCGGTTCTCCGGCCACTTTTTTCCTCCCTTGTGTGGGGGTTTTCAGGGCGCCGCAAGGCGCCTTCTTTATGGTCTTGATTACCTAACCGGCCTGTCGAATGCAGCTATAATCGCCGCAACAGCCCAAGCAATAAGGAATCACGACTTAACTTATGTCCGGCTCAGTCGGTATCGTCCAATCGCAACTCGCGCATTTTGATGCGCCGCTTGCGCTCAAGAGCGGCGCGGTGATTCACGGTTACGATCTGGTTTATGAAACCTATGGCCAGCTCAGCGCAGATAAGGCTAACGCAATCCTGATCTGCCATGCCCTGTCCGGCAATCATCATGTCGCCGGCAAATATTCCCTGGACGAGAAGCGGTCGGGGTGGTGGGACAACTTGATAGGGCCGGGAAAGCCGATCGACACGGATAAATTCTTTGTGATCGGTTTAAATAACCTTGGCGGATGCCATGGGTCCACCGGGCCTTCGTCGCTCAATCCGGCGACGGGGAGGCAATGGGGATCATCGTTTCCGGTCGTTACGGTTGAAGATTGGGTGGAAACCCAGGCACGATTAGCCGACCGGCTCGGCGTTAAGCAGTTTGCCGCAATCGTGGGTGGCAGTCTCGGGGGCATGCAGGTGCTCCAATGGGCCATTAGCCATCCTGATAGACTGCGCCACGCGCTCGTGATCGCCGCCGCACCGGGCTTGACCGCGCAAAACATCGCCTTCAATGATGTGGCGCGGAATGCGATCCTGACGGACCCGGATTTTCATGGCGGCGACTATTATGCACACCGCACGCGCCCGCGGCGTGGGCTGCGTCTGGCTCGGATGCTGGGACATATCACCTATTTGTCTGACGATGTCATGGGAACCAAGTTTGGGCGCATCATGCGAACCGAAGGCTTCCAATATGGCTTTGACGTCGAATTCGAAATCGAATCCTATCTTCGCTATCAAGGGGACAAGTTCGCGGAGACTTTCGACGCCAATACATACTTGCTGATGACGAAGGCGCTAGATTATTTTGATCCGACTCATCATGGACGTCGCGGTTCGCTGTCGGATGCCATGCGTCCGGCGCAAGCAGATTTTCTGGTGATTTCCTTCACGACTGACTGGCGCTTCTCGCCCGCTCGTTCGAAGGAAATTGTCAAGGCACTCCTCGATTGCGGGCGCAACGTGACCTACGCGGAAGTGTCGCATGGCCACGGTCACGATGCCTTCCTCATGGAGGATCCATACTACCATGGGCTGGTGGCGAACTACATGAGGCGGGCGTCATCGTGAGCACTACTGCCAGGCACGATTTTCAAACGATTGCGAATTGGGTCAATCCCGGTGATCGCGTACTGGACCTTGGTTGTGGGGATGGGGCCTTGCTGGCGTTCATTGAGGACGCACGCAAGGTGACGGGTTACGGTGTCGAAATTACGAGCGAGGGCGTTCTGGCAAGCGCACAGCGTGGCATCAACGTCCTTCAGATGGACTTGGAAGACGGGCTGTCTGTATTTGCAACCAATTCATTCGATTACGTGATTCTGTCTCGTACCCTACAGGCCATGCACAATACCGAGGGAATCTTGCAGGAAATGATGCGGGTTGGTCGTCAGGTCATCGTAACTTTCCCCAACTTTGGCTACTGGAAGAATCGTTATCAAGTGATGATGGGACGTATGCCGGTATCCGAGGAGATCCCCTTTGAGTGGTTTGACACCCCCAACATTCATCTGTGCACGCTAGATGACTTTGAGGAATTGTGTAAGGAAGTGGGTGCGCACGTTCTGGATCGCATTGTCATGACCAACGGCAAAGAAGTGTACACCCTGCCCAATTTGTTGGGCAGTCTGGCGGTGTACCGCATCGAGACCGAGGCTTGAATCGTGGGGGCGCCCGCACTCACCTTTAGACAGTTCGCAACGGGCTGGGTGATTCAGCTGCACGGCGACTGGGTGCTAGCGAATCTGCCGCTTGTTACGCGGCCCGCTCTACCCCAAATGACTGGCCCAATCCGCCTCGACGGCAGCGGGCTTGGCTCGCTGGATACCAGCGGCGCACACACGCTGCTCAATCTCATTTCTGATGCTGGTAGCAGTGGACAAGAACTCGCACTGGATGCGTTTTTACCGACGCATCGCCAGATCCTTGAGCTGGTTTCGCGGAACGAGGCCGCCGTATCGCTGGCAGACCTTGGAAAAGGCGTCCACCGGCACGTTTTGACCCGCCTGGGCTACGGGGCGAGCCAGGTCTGGGATCATGTGATCGGGCTGACGCGTTTTCTGGGTCAACTGGTTTCCGAATGGCTGGGCTTAATACGCAGGCCGAAACAGTTCCGGTTCAAGGAACTGACTATCCAGATAGAGTCCGTTTTTATGGACGCGATCCCCATCATTATGGCAATGCTCTTTTTGCTAGGAGTGATATTTGCCTATCTGCTCGGTATCCAGGCGGAAAAATATGGCGCCAATATCTTTGTGGTAGATGGCGTGGCCGCGGCGATATTGAGGGAAATTTCACCAGTGATTACGGCGATTTTGGTGGCGGGGCGTTCCGGCGCGGCAATTACTGCGCAGCTTGGCACCATGAAAGTCAACGAAGAAATCGATGCCATTTCCGTCCTCGGGCTTTCCCCTTTTGCGGTATTGGTTATCCCCAGAATTGTTGCGCTCGTGGTGGCCTTGCCTCTACTCGTCTTCTTGGGCGACGTGGCCGGCTTGCTGGGGGGGATGGTTGTTGCAGACAGCCAGCTGGGTATTGACCCGCATTTGTTCTTTGACCGACTCGGCAGGGTTCTGAGGCTCGAGACCTATCTAATCGGATTGGCAAAGGCGCCCGTATTTGGCCTCTTTGTCGGACTTATCGCGTGCCGCATGGGACTTTCCGTGGCGCGTGACGCGCGAAGTGTGGGTGTTCATACGACTTCAACCGTCGTGCAGTCCATCGTGGCGGTAATTGTCCTAAATGCGATATTTGCGATTCTGTTTGCCCAAGTTCCGGTCTGAGTGAATACACCCCTAATCGACGTTGAGCAGATTTTTACCCGCCTCGGTGGGGCGCAGATTCATGACGGAGTCAGCTTTTCCGTGAATCGCGGTGAAGTCGTGGCACTCATCGGAGGTAGCGGGACGGGCAAGTCGGTCCTGGTGAAGGAAATCATTGGGCTGTTGCGGCCAAGTTCCGGAAGGATCCGCGTGTTTGGTGAGGACATCTGGTCGCTACGAACAACACGACTCAATCAGCTGCGCAGACGATTTGGCGTGCTTTTCCAGGATGGCGCACTTTTTTCCTCGCTTAACGTTGAGCAAAATGTGGCGGTGCCGCTGATTGAGCATACACAGCTTGGCCTCGAGCAAAGTCTGCGGCTCGCGCGGCTCAAGCTGGCAATGGCTGGCCTGCCACCGGACACGGTACACAAGATGCCCAGCGAGCTTTCCGGTGGAATGCGAAAGCGGGTTGCCTTAGCGCGCGCACTTGCACTGGATCCGGAGCTCCTGTTTCTTGACGAACCCACCTCTGGCCTGGATCCTATTTCTGCGCGCGCATTCGATCACCTGATACGATTGTTATCCGACGCCCTGGGGCTAACGGTCTTTCTGGTGACGCATGACTTGGATACACTGTTTTCCATCATCGATCGCGCGATTGTGCTTGCAGATGGCAAAGTTAAGGCTGACGCGCCAGTGCGCGAACTCAGGAAGATCGATGACCCGTGGTTGCGGGAGTATTTCTCCGCGCGGGCGACGATGGAGGAATAAATGGAAGCTGAAGCGAAATACACCCTTGTCGGGGTCATCGTTCTACTGGTGGCAGCTTCCCTGGCGCTCGGCCTAATCTGGCTTGGTGGTTGGGGCGGATCGAGCACCTACCTGCACTATACAATTTATTTCAGTAATCAATCTGTGGATGGATTGGATGTCGACAGCGCCGTCAAGATACGCGGTATCAAGGTGGGTGCCGTTACCGGCATCAAGCTGTCCTCGGCGGGACAAGGCGGGGTTCGGGTTGACGTCAAGGTGGGTGAGGACTCCCCGGTGCACCAAGGCGCGCGGGCCTACGTAAAGCGGAATTTGGTGACCGGCATTGCCACAGTGGAAATTGCCGATGGCGATCCCCGGGCGCCATTGCTTACGGAAGTCGGCAGTGGTGAGAGCTATCCGGTGATTGCTGAAAGCACCTCCGACCTGGATAAAGTGGCAACGGCGGTGTCGAGGATGGCAGAAAATGGCGCTGAAGTACTGCAAAAGATGAATGGAGTATTGACCGAGGATAACAGCAAGGCCTTGACCAAGACCCTCGCGAACCTCGAAAACCTCTCGACATATTTGGTTCAAAACAAGCGATCACTGGAGGAAACGGCACAGGCACTTCGCGCTGCTGCCGATGAATTCCGCGTTGCCAGTGCCAATATTTCGGAAGCCGCCACGCGTACGGAGGGGAGTATCGTCGGCGTTGGCAATGCGGCCACCATTGCCTTAAATGACGCGGCTAAAGCCATGGAGAACCTTCAGCGGGAAACCACTGCCGTATCCCAAAAGCTTCAAACCCTCGCCGACATTGGGACGATTCAAGTCACCGATATTGGCAGGGATGTGCGAACAAGCGCCGATGCCATTACCGGCGCGGGCCGAAAACTTGCCAACCCTAAGTCGCTGTTATTAGGGTCAGGAAAATCGAAGCCCGGGCCAGGAGAGAAATGATGCGAACCCTGTTTCAACGACATCAGCGCAGGACCGGCAAGGCCGCGCTTGGCGGCATCTTGCTGCTGCTGGTATCGGGCTGTATCAATCTGGGAATCGGTGGCAACAAAGACACCCCCGCGATAACCAATTTCGTTCTGGATGACTTGGGGCGTCCGGCGGTGTCTCGAACACCGAAGCCTCTGACCCTTGTGGTGTTGGACACCCAGGCCAGCGCTTTTTATGACGCGGATGCGCTGGCTTACAGCGATCGCAGGGGCACACGTGCCTATTATCAATATGCGCACTGGACCGAGCGGCCCGGCACGCGATTGACCGACCTGATTACACTCAGGCTGGACAGGGAACCTCTGTTCACGACGGTGGTCGGCGATACGGATGTGAGGGGTGATTGGTCGCTGGAAACGGAGCTACTTGAGTTCTATCACGACGCGACCCAGCGGCCCGGAGAAGTGAGAGTCGAACTTAGTGCGGATGTGGTGGATTTGGCAAGCCATACGTTGGTTGGGCACAAGCTTTTCAGCGTAACCGACGCACTGGCGACGTATGATGCTGCGGGCGCACATGACAGTTTTAATCGGGCAACCACTCGGCTCCTCAGCGAGCTGACGGATTGGTTGGCCTCACTATCCAAGGACTGATTGTCTATATTAAAAGCGGGTTTTTGCCGTTACCAAACAATAATGAGGAGATATCGCTATGAAATGCTGGCTTGCCATGCTGGCGGTTGTGTTGATCCCGGCTGTTGCCCACGCAGAAAAGGCCGAGAAATTCGGCAATATTGAGGTTCATTACAACGCCATGCTGACAACTGATCTGCTGCCCGAGGTCGCGCGCGCCTATAAGATTGACCGCAGCGAGACCCGGGGTTTGGTGACAATCTCCGTCCTTCGCAAGAATGCGATGGGAGTTGGCATACCCATCCCGGCGAAATTGTCTGTTTATGCGGTCAACCTGGTTAGCCAGCTTTCAACTGTTGACATGCGCGAAATCAAGGAAGGCAATGCCATCTATTATTTGGGCGAATTCCGCGTGGTGCCCCCGGACACGCTAAAATTTCATGTCACCGTGAAAGCGACAGGGGAACCCAACCGGGAAGTCACGTTTGGCGAGCAATTCTACCGATAAGCAGAATCGAATGCAGGCGCAACTCGACGCCGATGGACGCAGCGACGTGAGCCGCGCTTAGGAGAAAATCCGCAATAGCCCCCATGCGCCAAATGACGCGACGACCAAGCCAGCCGCCTTGCGGGTGAAGGCGCTTCTGAAAAAGGGTTGAAGCGATCTGGCGAAGAATCCCATGCCTAACAGATTAGGCAAGGTACCCAAGCCAAACGCCATCATGAGTCCCGCGCCGCCGGCGGCGCCGCCGGAAGCGAGTGCAGAAATCAACACGGAATAGACCAGTCCGCAGGGCAGCCAGCCCCAAACCATCCCGGCCAAAAAGGCGCCAGGCAGATTGCGAACCGGAAGCAGTTTTTTGAAGTAAGGCTGTAGGTGTCCCCAAAGCACCCTGCCTGCCTCCTCAAATATCAGCACCCAACGATTCCAGCCCGCCAGGTACAGACCTAACAAGACCAGCACAACTTGGGAAATAATGTAGAGCGCAACTTGCAAGGGCCGGATGTGCAGTAGATTAAGGCTTGCGCCCAATCCGCCCGCGAGTGCGCCAAAGAGCGTGTAACTTAACACCCGCCCGATGTTGTAACCGAGGTGCAAGCGAAATGGAGGCACGGTGCCATCTGGCCTGAATGAAAGCGCGGCGACGATCCCACCGCACATGCCGGCACAGTGAACCCCACCCAACAGGCCGACCAGGAGCGCTGAGAGCAGGCTTAGTTCAGGCATCACGCAGGGCCAACTGGCGGATAGCTTGGCGCATCTCCCACACCATGACGAGGCCCGGTATACCTGCGGCGACGGAGAAGACGAAGAACGCCGGCCAGCCGATGGATTCGCTTAACACGCCGGAAAGTGGGCTGACATAGATTCGCCCCACTGCAGCAAATGCCGACAGCAGCGCATAGTGCGTGGCCGTGTACCGATGGTTGCAAAGCGTCATGAGCAGGGCGATGAAAGCTGCCGTGCCCATGCCCCCGGTGAGGTTCTCGGTGCCAATTGCAGACAGGAGCATGAGGTCGATGGGGGTGGGTTGGTCGAGGTGCACAATGCCAAGGTTGAACGGTGACAGGGTGACCTGTCCCCAGGCCCCCCTGCCGGAGATAGCCAGCCACCAAAAGCCGAAGTTGGAGACCAATTGCAGCACGCCGAAAATCAGCAGTGCACGGTCCAAGCGCAGGCGCAGCATCACCGCGCCTGCAACGAGCGCGCCAGCGATGGTGAGCCACAGACCGATGAGCTTGTTTACGATCCCGACCTCGGCTTGGCTATAGCCCATGCCGTGAATGAGGAACGGTGTGGTGAGACTCCCGGCGAAGGCGTCCCCCAATTTATAGAGGACAATAAGCAGGAGAAACGCCCACGCGCCTTGCTGGCTGAAATAGCTGTCAAGAGACTCGTTGAAGGTTTCAAACCCGACGCGCCGCGCCGCCCAAAACCCGAGTGGCAGAGCGAGCGCGATGGCAGTGATGAGGAACAGCAGTTGCTCCCACTTATTGCCGCTGTGGGGATCAAGCCCGCCCAGCAGAAGCAGCCAGCGCGCCGCAACGACGCCGGCGCCACTCCCCAACAGCAGTGCGGCAAAGCCACGCAACTCGCGGCCGAGGCGACTGTGCGTGGGGGCGGCAGCATGCTTGAGCCCAGGGATGGCAAGCAACGATATTCCTGCCGCGCCGAGCATGAGAACCGCCATTGCGCGATAAACCTGGGGCCAGCTTCCCCATTCTTGTGCCCAGATAAAGGCGACGCCACCCGAGACGATCATCGCAAGTCTGTAGCCAAACACAGCTAGCGAGGCACCGAGTCCGCGCTCCTCCGCGGGAAGAAGGTCGGTTCGATAGGCATCGATTACCACATCCTGAGAGGCGGAGAGTAAAGCCACGACAGCGGCGATGGCTGCGAATCCAGCAGATTGGGCAAGCGGGTTGATGCCACTGAGCAACAGCAGCACTGCGGCAAGGCCAAGTTGGGTAAGCACGAGCCAGCCGCGTCGCCGCCCGAGAAGAGGCGGCTCGAAGCGATCGATCAACGGGGCCCAAAGAAATTTGAACGTATACGGAAGACCCACCAGGCCGAGAAAGCCGATGGTGGCGAGATCCATGCCCGAAACGCTGAGCCACGCCTGCATCGCCTGACCGGTGAGCGCCAGTGGCAGGCCCGAGGCGAAACCCAAGAACAAAACCGCGACCAGGCGATGGATACGGGCCAGCGCTGCAGGGAATGGAGGCAAAGGGGCAGCAAACCAAGAAGGGGACATAGTTCAGGGGCTAGGGTAGCGTGTTTGCGCACCCTCAACAACAAGCGTACCGGTGCCCGCGGCAAAGTGCTTTGGGGGAGACGCCAAACCGCCTGTGCCGCACGCCAGAAGGGACGCGTCCCATGAGGGCGGCAAGCCAAATGCGACGGCCCGTGCTCACGCTAGGGGAAATCAAAAATCAGGGGCGCAATGGCGGTAATTTGCGTTTCGGGTAGATCAGCGAAAACCGGGTCATTGCGGGAATGCCGGTTGACGCAGCCTGGCATGAGACCGCTAGTGATTACAATGGACTCGCGTCACACGGTCAGGTCGAAATCAACCGTCAACGGCGCATGGTCCGAGAAACGCTCAGTTTTATAGATGGACGCAGCCACAGCCTTTTGCGCCACGCCTCGGGAGGCAATTTGATAATCAATCCTCCACCCGACGTTCTTGGCCCAAGCTTGGCCGCGGTTACTCCACCATGTGTAGCACCCCTCCTGCTCATCGGGGTATAGCGTTCGGTATACGTCCACCAAGCCACCTTGGCCAAACACCCTGTCCATCCAGGCGCGCTCCTCGGGCAAAAAGCCTGAGTTCTTTCGATTGCCCTTCCAGTTTTTCAGATCGCGTTCGGTGTGGGCAATGTTCCAATCACCACAGATAATGATATTTCGTCCACTCTGAGCGAGTCGTTCCAGATGCGGATAGAATCGTTCCATGAACGCGAACTTAGCCGTTTGACGATGCTCACCGCTCGAACCGGACGGCAGGTAGACCGAGATGACCGACAGATTGCCGAAGACCCCTTCAATGTAGCGTCCCTCGATATCGATCTCAGCGATACCGTGGCCCTCGATGATCTGAGCGGGCTGTTTGCGGCTGTAGATGCCTACGCCACGGTAGCCCCTCTTTG
>JBKQNQ010000377.1:0-8373 GCA_052145875.1 Thiobacillaceae bacterium | reverse complement strand
GCTCGACGCTCCCGGTCGGCTTGTGCGGCACGCGCGGCCGCCTCTTCGCGAACACGCTCCTGCGCGGCTTCCTGGGCCTGCTTCTGTTTAGCGAGCGCAGCCTGTTCAGCAGCGTCCTTGATGGCTTGTTCACGCGCCCGTTCTGCCTCGCGTTTGCGATCGGTTTCCTGTTGCGCCCTTTGGGCTTCAAGGCGACTGCGCATCTTCTTTATATTCTCGCGAATCTCAACCCCGGTCTCGCGAATGCGCGCGCCTGCGGCCGTCAAACTTTCAGGGGAAGCCTCCGAATTCTCGGTCGCGTCGTTGCTCCCTGTTTCACGGGGGAAGCAAGGGTGGGCCAGCAAGAGGCTGATCAGCAAGGCAGTCGCAACACGCGATGTGAGGTTGTGCTTCAAATGCCGCTCCTTTGGTCCAGACCATGACGTTACAGGCGCAGCGACCCTGCGCCTCTCGAACTTTATTCAAATGAAGCGCGACTAGCGACGTAAATGGCACCTGCCGCCATCCGCTATTACGTCCGATTCCAAGTCAAACTTGATAGCAGTGGCAACGAGTCACCCATGAGAATCAAGGTAGTTAGCTTGTTCGGTCAGAACGGCCCGTCGCTTCAACAGCAAAACGGGCTGCCGTCGCACCACCCAGTTGGCATTGCACCGACCGGTTTGCGTTGCTGGCCATGCTTGTCCCCGCACCGTGGTATAGGAAAAACCCTGGCGTGACGCCCGGCAGCATGGGCACAGTCGGCGCAGCTTTGCGAACACCGCTCCCGCGCAGGCCTCGGGCGTCCCCCAGGCTACACAAGACTCGGAGCCCGCGCGAATGGGATGCACCTATGACGCGCGGGAATACCGCTGTTAACAGGTCATTCGGTGTGTCGAGTTGATTTGTCGCCGAAAGCAGTATGCAGCGAAATCCTTAGCCGTAGCCGTCGGATCTACCGCGTTGGCACGTCAGACTCGAAAAGTTGCGTCCCGCTCCGCGTGAGACAGGCCGACACCGCACCCATTCCTGGAACCTGGCAGGCCCCCCCGCGCAGCATGTTCAACCTCCGACGGTCTGGCGTCCCAATTGAACGTTGCAAGCACAGCAAGCAAGGTAGCGTGCCGAGTTCGGTCAGCCCGTCCCGCCTACCGTTAACCCATCAATTCGCAACGTCGGCTGACCAACGCCAACTGGCACGCTCTGGCCTTCCTTGCCGCAGGTCCCCACGCCGGGGTCAAGCCTCATGTCGTTACCGATCATCTCGATGCGGGTCAGCGCATCGGGACCGTTGCCGATGAGTGTGGCTCCCTTGACAGGATAGGTAACTTTGCCGTTTTCGATCAGGTACGCTTCAGCGGTGGAGAAAACAAATTTACCGCTCGTGATATCGACCTGACCGCCTCCAAAGTTGACGGCATAGATACCGCGATCGACCGAGGCGATGATTTCCTGAGGATCCCGATCGCCAGAGAGCATGTAAGTGTTGGTCATGCGCGGCATCGGCAAGTGGGCGAAGGATTCGCGCCGCCCATTTCCGGTTACCGGCACGCCCATTAAGCGCGCATTAAGACTGTCCTGCATATAGCCGACCAGCACGCCATCTTCGATCAGCGTGGTACGCTGAGTTGGATTGCCTTCATCGTCCACATTCAGCGAGCCGCGACGCTGCGGCAACGTGCCGTCATCGATAACCGTCACGCCAGGTGACGCAACCCGTTCGCCCATTCGCCCAGAAAACGCAGATGAACCTTTACGGTTGAAATCACCCTCCAGGCCATGGCCCACCGCCTCATGCAGGAGGATACCTGGCCAGCCAGGGCCGAGCACCACGGGCATAACGCCCGCTGGCGCGGGCTGCGCCGCGAGGTTAGTCACGGCCTGATGCACGGCCTGACGCGCGTAGTCTTCCAGCAGCTCGTCTGTGAAATAGCTGTAGTCATAACGGCCACCGCCGCCTCCGGAACCCTGCTCGCGCCGGCCATCCTGTTCAGCGATCACCTGCAGCGACAGGCGAACAAGCGGCCGTACATCAGCGGCAGTCTTACCGTCCGAGCGGGCCATGTACATCACTTCATATTCGGATGCCAGGTGGGCGATGACCTGAATCACCCGGGGATCGAGCTTGCTTGCAATGGATTCCACTTTTTCCAGCAGCGCAACTTTCTGTGGATCGGGCAGGCTGGCAAGCGGATCAATGGGTTGATACAGGTTGCGGCCCGCGCCCTGTGCCACCATCGGGACAGTGCGGCTCTGGCCGACGCGCGCGATAGCGCGCGTGGCATCTGCGGCCTGCGTGAGCGCGACAAGGGAAATGTCGTCGGAATACGCAAACGCAGTTTTTTCACCCGAAACAGCGCGCACCCCCACGCCCTGATCAATGCTGAAGCTTCCCGACTTGACCTGACCTTCTTCCAGCGTCCAACCTTCGGAGCGGGTGTACTGAAAATATAGGTCGGCGTAGTCGACGTCACTCGCCATCAATCGGCCAAACACTGGAGCCAGTTGGCCCGCATCGAGTTGATTGGGCACAAACAAGGTGTTACGGGCGGTTTCAAAAAGCTTTTCGGAAACCTGTAAAGCGGGTTGGGTGTCTTTAACGTTCATGATGAAATTTCCTATTTCTTGCTCGCGCCTTCGCGGCTTTGCAGCGTGCGGCGTTCCAGCGTGATGACCTGAGTGGGCTCGACCCCCAGCACTCGGTGTTTGAGCGCCGGCAAGCTCTTGCGCAAACTCGTCTGATACTTGGGGTTGATGTTAGCAAAGACCACCCCGGACCCGCGCGGCAAGCGATCGAGCACGACCCCCCAAGGATCAACAATCATGCTATCACCATGTGTTTCACGGCCTGATAGATGGTATCCCCCTTGGGCTGACGCGATGACATATGCGAGATTCTCAATGGCACGCGCCCGAACCAGGGTTTCGAAATGCGCCTTGCCTGTAGTGGCGGTGAATGCAGAGGGCACCACAATCAAATCGACATCAGGCATGGCACGATATAGCTCAGGAAAACGCAGGTCATAGCAAACCGAGAGGCCAATACGACCAAATGGGCTGTTGACCACGACGACGGTGTCACCTGGCTCGATCGTCTTTTCTTCGCGGTAATGCTCAGAAGCCAGATCGAGCCCAAACAAGTGAATCTTGTCGTAGCGTGCGACCTGTTTGCCGCGCTCGTCATAGACGAGGCAGGCACTGCGCACCTTGTTCTCCACCGTGGTTTCCATGGGTACCGTGCCGCCCACGAGCCAAAGCTTGTGCTTCTTGGACATCCGCGAGAGGAAGTCCTGCATTGGACCCTTACCTTCCTTCTCGCGCACCGCCACCTTGTCCGTATCCTTCAGGCCCATGATGCCGAAGTACTCCGGCAAAACAACCAGCTTCGCGCCCGCTGCGGCAGCCTGTTCAATCAATCGCTCAGCCTCAGAAAGATTGGACGCCACCTGCGGGCCCGATGCCATTTGTATGGCCGCAACGCGAACCGTGCCGGGTTGCGCAGCCACTGGCTTCTTCGTGCTGCCCCTCGTACGTGCCAAGCTGGACTTGGTGATCTTGCTATTCCGGGTTGTAGTCATCCGTTTTTATCAAATTCCCTAAGTGTTTTGGGTTTGGACAATTTAGACACATTTGGCTCATCCCACGGGCCGCTAACCATATATTCAAATGAAGTTGCCTCTTCTATCGGGTCCTTGAACACTTTCTGAACCACCAGCGCCCCTAGGCCTGCCAACGGCCCACTGATCAGGGCGCCGGCCACAGCAACCCCCTCTGAAAGTTTGGGACTGACCTTGACCCTAAGCTGGACAGTTTCATCGGCCAGCCTCGCTAACCCGGACATCTTGACCGTGGCCGCCGGGCCCTTCATTTGAAAGTCATCGCTGTAAACATTGCCTGCGACTATTCTAAGCGTAGCGGAAATCTCGTCGAAGGCGAAACCCCCGCTAAACACGTCACGAAAATCCAACTTCAACCGTCTGGGGATGGACTGCAAACTGATGATCCCTAGAAGCTTCGCCGCACCCGGGTTCACCTTCAAGAATTGTCCATTTTGTGCCTTAAGATTGAGCGTGCCCGTCAGCGTTGCGAAGGAAAAATCGGCGGGTGATCCCTGCCACGCTACATCTCCAATAACACTGCCCTTCCCACGTTTGACCGTATCCGGATAGCCGTAGCGCGCAAGCATTCTTCCTGCGTCACTGATCTGAGTATCGAGCTTAACCTGCGTCGCGCCATTGCCCGCCTCTTTCCAAAGCCCGCTCATGGTCACCGTGCTGTCCGGATTCACGAGCTTGAGTTGATCAATCACGAGCCCATCGATGCCACCATGCGCCAAGGCTTCCAGGCGACCCAGCGGAACACCCGCCGTACGCAGGTCATCGATCGTGATGTCCAGTGAAGGAAAACTGACCGTAGAAATTTGCCACCCGCCTTCAGTTTTTACCGACGGCTGTGCAGGTGGGATCACCAATTGCTTGAATGAGCCGGAGACTCGCCCGGGCACAGCGGCCGTCGCCCGGCGATACGCCACGCTTCCGTCCACGCCCTGACCCGCGACGTCCACCTTTAGAATCGTGCCCCTGTATCTGCCGTTAAGATTCACATCCGTAAACCGGCGACCCAGAAGCTCGAGACTGGAGAAAGTGAGGTTGATACCATTTAGGCGCGACTGTTCGTCGCTTCCAGGGGGCGCGAAGTCTAGCCAGCGGCCCAAATCACACTCCCGCACATAGCCGACCACCAACAGGCCCGGCTGGGCTGGGAGTTGGGCCTTCCCGCCAAAGCGAACTTCACCCCGCTCAAATCGTAGCCCTGCGGGGCTAGGCTCATTACGCCACACCGCATTTAGTTGATTTTGATAGCTCGCGTACGAATAAAGGGACCCATCCTTAAGCGGCAGACGCTCGACCTTGAGCAAGGCGGCCTGCCCTGCCTGCTTGGCAAGTGGCGCAGGCAATGTCGACTCCAGGCCAATGAGGTTGGATTCCACTTTCATGCTCGGATGGCCCTTGGCCAGCACGATCTCTCCCGTCCATCCGGCCTGGCCCGACAGTTGGCTGCCGACCGCTGTGCCCAACCACGTTCCAAGTGACGCGGCAGTGAACACGCCCTGTCCGAACACGTGCGTTTTGGAATCCTGAGTCGCGACCCTAATCACAGCGGGACCACCCAGCAATTTGGCAACAATGCGACTCGCGGTCACGGCATGCTCAGTGAAATCAAGTTGCCCCGTAACCTGTTCAAGCATTGGAACATCGGGGGCCGGAAACAACCTGTCGCCGCTGAAGCTCAGCCTTCCCGCAACGGTTGTGTCATCCATGTGGCTCAAGGGCATTTTGAGATTGAGCGCGAGGTTCATTTCTCCATTTCCGCTCATTTCGTCCGTCAGGTCGTCGATGCGTTCAGCTACCGGGCTGAAATTGGCGAATCGGATAAATTCGCCGACTGGCCCAACGGCTTCACCATTGACATCGAGAATTCCATTCTTTACCCCGAAATCTGGTATAGCGACACGCACGTGGTGCAGTTGCACATTGTAGATATGCGCTTTGTCAGAAACGATTTCCAATTGGGACCCGCGAAACCGAAGCGTGCCATCGATGCCGTCAATCCTCGGCCAGTCATTCGCATAGCGAAGGACGGCGCCGTCGACCACCGAATCGATTCGAAATAACCCGCCAATGTCATTGCGAAAAGGAAAGTATTTGGGCTGTCCGCGTAGCACAAAATTGGTCTGCCGGGCATTACCGGCGACGATCGATTGTTTCAACCACTCGTAGGTGTCATCAGGCACGGCCTTCGGTATGTACTTATAGACTGCCGCGCCCGAAACGTGGTCCAGCGTCCCAGACAGATTCACTTGATCCGGGCCGTGGTCACCGAAAAGGTAGGTGCCCCCGATCGATCCGGCCAAATCGGCATTACTCATATCGACCTTCGCCAGTCTTAACTCGTACCCCGCATCCTTCCAGCTCCAGCCACCTGCGATCCCAAGTCTGACCCAGTCTATGGTTCCATCCCTAAACAGCGCCGGCAGGCTAACCTGCCCCGGCCTTAATTCCAAACTAAATTCGCCCTTGTCCTGGGTTCCTTCCAAACTGCCATCCAAGCCCTTAACGCCCGGCCACTTGCCGGCCGCGTCCCAACCAAGTTGGCGGAATCGGCCGTTGACACTGAATTCCCTGCGCGCGCGCTGATCGGACGGCTTCTGCCAACTTGCTTGAAGATAATCAACGTGGCCGGTCGCATGCAATGCGGTAAAGCGGTCACGCAAACTCTTCTCAAACGGAATGAGCGGTACAAGCGGCGTAAGTGCCGCCAAGTCCAGATCCCCCAACGCCACTTGGTAGCCCGTCCTCGTCCAGCCGAGCTGTGCATTGATGGGTCCGACGGCGGGCCCGGATTCGGGCAGAAACGACAGGCCTGTCGCTTGAACGATCTGCCCATCCGGATTTGATTTCCAACCCAGCTGCCCCACGAGTTTTCGCAAGCGAATGGTGGCGCTTTGTTCATCGGCTTGGGCGCTGACCCCAATCAGGTTCAGCCGCATTTCAATGTCATCGATCTGGCCCTTGTGGATCTGGGCGGCCAATACCACCCCGCCCCGGCCTGATGCGATATAGGGAAGGTGTACCCACGTGGCAAGCGACTCGATCTTCAAATTTCGAAAGGTGCCCTTAGCGGTTCCAGACCACGCTTCCGGCCTGGACATCGTTCGCCCGGTCATCGTTGCATTCACTTCGAAAGCAGCGGCCAATTGCTGCGGCGGAATTGCCGAGATGGATAAGTCATGCCGTGAGCCTAAACTCTTGAGATCGACCCTTACGCCGGACATAACGAGCGGCGGCGTATGCGCGCGGTCATCTACCCAAGCAAGGGTCAGGTCGTTAACCGTCAATTCACCCTGCTTAAGCAACCAGTCAGTAAATGCGTGGTTGGGACTCTGTGGGTCGACGATGATTCCGCCCACGTGAAATTTGCCGTCTTCCGTGCGGCGCACAGTGAGTGCCGAGCCATCTACTTTTAAGGTGTGGAACCGCGGCTCCAACGTGAGTAGGCTGCGCCAGCCAAACCGGCCATCTAATCGATCGAATTGCAGGACCGGGTTGTTCTCACGGTCGTACAGCCTCACACCCTTGAGCATGAACCGGGGCCGTGCGCCACCCCATTCTCCGCCAACCTGATCTAATTTGACCTGGAAGCCGGTTGCGGAAGAAAGCAGGCTCTCAATGGTGCCACGATAATCCCCGATGTGCGGAAACACCACGAGATACACGTATCCCAGGATGGCGCCTGCGCCGGCCATCACGACCAGAAAGGCTATCCCGCTCCAGCGCAATAGTCGGTTCAGGAGGGGCATGGTTCGAGGCAAGTCAAGCTACGGAGCATCTTATTCTACAGTTCGGGCATACGGTTTGCGACACCATTCGCAAACGTCACATGGGATCCGGAGTTGCCCAGCAACGCCAAATCCCGATGCCGAAACCGCAAAGGTTACCCGTAAAACGGGGGGCGCATCAGGGAGTGTCCTTGCGGTGTGCCCATTAGCTGCACAAGAATACGGCAAGACCCGTTCAGCCTAACCCGTTAGGACCTGGGAACGCTGCGGTTCGCAGAAAGGGACAAAGGCACTCTCTCAACGAGCGACTGCCCGCGCTATAGACATAGACGTCGGTGATTTGGCGAGCTTCCGCTACGCGGTGCTAGAAGGCCTGTCACTCCGAATCTCGCTTGGCATTCGCAAATGGAATCGCAGGTCGTTGAGAGGACCACGCGTCAAATATCCCTTACTCGAAACTCTCGGAAAAACGATGAATTTTGCGCCGGTCTTTTTTGGTCGGTCTACCTTTGATGGTTGCCGCCGGGTTCAGGCGCGGGCGTTGATCAATTGCCGCTGCTCGCCGAGCGGCCAGGCTCGCTTCAGTCTCCGCATAGAGGGTACGTGCAACCGTTGCGCGACCGCGCTTATCCGACATGCGGAGTACCACGACTGCCATCTCCAACGCTCCAATACGGATACCCAACTGATCCCCCGGTTTCACCTGCCTTGCGGGCTTACAGCGTTCCCCACTGAGCCTCACCCGTCCACCCTCTACGGCACGTGTTGCCAGTGACCGCGTCTTGAAGAAACGGGCTGCCCAGAGCCATTTGTCCAGCCTGACGCTCTCGACGACCTCACCGGGTTCCACCACAGCACTCCATCCGTCCAAAAGACTGCCTCGTATTCCAATCCGCAGGGGACTCCCACGCCTGCTAGCTCGCACCCTTGGTCCACGCTGTGCTTAACCCAATTTGCCACCACTCATGGGTCACCACCGTTGGATCATATTCCACGTGTCGACCGCGACACAATCCTTCACACGCCGAAAGCCTCGATGCCTCGCCGGCTGAATG
>JBKQNQ010000376.1:0-14129 GCA_052145875.1 Thiobacillaceae bacterium | reverse complement strand
AAGTTATAAAGGTATTTGAAAGTACAGCGGCAAATTGGGTAACTGGGAAGATACTCACACTTGCTGATGGCAAGTTTATTTCCCACCCACCGAGAAATAGGAGAATCACATTCAATGACATTATCGGCGGACATTGCTTCATTCCTCACCAATCAACGTTTGTCAAATCTGCCCTTTTTCGCAATGTCGGCGGATTTGACGAATCACTAAGATACGCGATGGACTGGGACATGTGGCACAAAATAGCCCGACTCTACCCACCCGCAGTTCTCGAAGAAGATATTGCAGTTTTTCGTCAGCATTCGGGAAGCACATCTACTGGAAACAGGAAGAGCCAATTAGCCGCACGTCGTGAAGAGCGTGCCGTAAAAATGCGATATGCGCGGTATGCCCCCCTTGAGGCATTTCGGTGGCTAATACTTAATATGATTCGGACAACACGTTTACAACTCAATATTTCAAAATGAGCAGAGTCGCGTTGAATACCAGGGAGCCATCGATAAATGTGGAAGGTAATTAGCCCACATGAAGGCCTGTATCAGGATATTGTTGACTCATTGGTATCCCACGGGGCACGGGTTCGTTCAATTGGGGAAAGTTCAAAGGCTAAAGGAACAATTGGTTTTTCAGGAAAACTTGGCGCCCTTCGGGTAATGCTCAACCCAAAGCTGTTTGGATTGAGGAGTGAATGGGAGAGTGCCGACAACGTCCTCGTAATCGGCTGGCTTCTACTGCCGATACTTTTTCTGATCAAATTGCGCTGGCTTCATAGGCCTAAGTACTTGGTTAGTTTGGGATGCTTTGTGCACAGTCAAAATGTACGTCAAGTTAGGAATGCCCTGCTCCGCATGTTCAAATTCCCGGGGCTGCGTTTTGTCGCATTCTCGCAGAAAGAAGTAAGAGCTCTGGTTGCGGCGGCGAGTATACCAAACAGTTCGGTTCACTTTCATTTGTGGCGCCAGGATTTGAACGGTCGCGCAGGACCTGAAGATATCAAGGAAGGCGATTACATCTTCTCGGGCGGCTACTCCAATCGTGACTATGAACTGCTCATATCCGCACTAAAGGAAATCCAGATATCCGCTGTGATTGTCGCCTCGAAGATGAACAGTATTCCGGATGTGTCAGGAACTGCCATTCGGATTCTCAGGGACCTTGATGAGGCGGAGTTCGAAAAACTGCTGGCGCGGTCCCGGCTGGTTGTTCTGCCGTTGAAGTATGCGGGTGAGGCATGCGGGCAGAGCGTTTTGCTTCGTGTATTGAGAAACCACAAACCACTAATAGTCAGCCAACACGAATCGGTGGAAAGTTATTTGGGGCGCGATTACCCCGGTTTTGTTCAGCCGGGCAATGTGGACACGTTGGCCGCGGCCATCCGAAAAGCCTTATCTGACCAAGCTTTCTTGGAATTGCTGCGCACCCGAGTCACTCAAGCTCAAGTAAAGCTATCTGCAATACCTCATCCCGGTGATGAGATATACGCATGGCTATCCGGACTGAATTGAAGCATCGATTTCCTCATGCGCCTCCTGTTCTGCACTCCCGAAACCTGTCCCACATATCGCGCAGACGTGACGGCGCTGTTCGGCAGGTACTTACCTCGTCTCGGGATTTATTCTGACCTCGTGGCGGGCAAAACACCTGGCCACGTGGATGATGTTGTGTGGGGGGGGGGCGAGGCCATTTTGTGCGACGTTTCGGGCGGCGCCGCAAGGAAACACATCAAGACCTTGCTGCATGGAATCCGTACCTTATTTTGCGCTGACAAAATTCGCTATCAGGCGATTCAAGTGAGGGACATGCCAGTACTGGCCACCTTCGGACTGATTGCAGCACGAATCAAGAATCTTAAATTTTATTACTGGCTGTCCTACCCCATGCCAGAAGGGCAGATTGAACTGGCAAGGGAGCGGTGGCTCTCCGCCGGGTTGATCAAATTTCTGTTCCCCTGGTTGCGCGGGCATATTGGCCGCTTTCTTCTGTACCGCGTGGTACTACCGAGGTCCGACCACATATTTGTTCAAACTGAACGAATGCGTAAGAGCATGATGGAAAAAGGGCTGGACTTTGACAGAATGACGCCTGTTCCAATGGGTGTCGACATGGAAGAAATCCAGGCCGCACACATCCAACCTGCCAGCGACCCCCGTCTCGAGGGAAAGCGTGTCTTAGTGCATCTGGGTACCCTGGACCGGCCGCGTCGCATTGATATTCTGTTCGACACGCTTGCGATCGTCCGCAAAAACATGCCAGACGCCATTCTGGTTCTCGTGGGCGACACGGAAGATGAGGTACATCGTCAAAGGCTGATGGAGCAGGCCAAACATGCGGGTGTTGCCGATGCTGTCATCTGGACGGGCTGGCTGCCCATGCAGGAGGGCTGGCGCTATGTCCGCGCCGCCGAAATAGGTCTGTCCCCTATCCCGCGCGGGCCGTTGCTTGACGTGGGATCGCCGACCAAGACGCTGGAGTATATTGCGCTTGGCATCGGAGTCCTTGGCAACGACAACCCAGACCAAGCCTGGGTTATTCAGAAAAGTGGGGCTGGCCGTTGCGTTCCCTACATTGCAGAAGAATTTGCCAGGGCCGTGGTTGGGTTGCTTGAGCTTGGACCGGGGCAACGAGCGACGATCGCTGCTCAAGGGCGAGACTTCATCTGCAGCCATCGCGACTATGCCTTTCTTGCCAAATCGGTCGCTGAATGTCTTAACCACTTAACAAACTGAAGGAATAATTACCATGGAGCAGTAACGCGAATAAGATTGTTGTAGGGACGACAGAAATTGGCCAACAAAACACACGTATATATCTGTTCTGCGGGCCATTCAGGGTCAACTTTGCTCGACATGATGATTGGTACGCACCCAATATGCGAATCCCTAGGCGAGCTGTCATTGCTTCCCATGGATATAGCCATGGGAAATCACTGTGGTTGCGGCTCCGCGTACCATGAATGTGGCTTGTGGTCATCCGTTCTCGAGGCGTTTTCGCGCGAAAAAGGATTCAACGTATGGGAGAATCCCTATGCACTCAATTTGGGCTATATGTCGGGAATCAACATTGACAGGAAAAATATAAATACGCTGTACAAATTGAAATGGAAGCCAATGCTGGCACTCCAGTTCCTCGAGCAGCGATTTTCCTTTCCCCTCCCATCCGCAATCGTTCAGGCCTATAACCAAGGCACACGAAATACTCTTGAGCTTTATGATCAGATTTTGAGCTCCACCGGCAAACCTATTACGGTAGACTCGACAAAACGCTACCAAAAGGCAGTCGCGCTCTACAAAGAGCGCCCCGAGCATGTTCGCCTGATTATTCTGATTAGGGATGGACGGGGAGTCTACTATTCGAACCTGAAGCGTGGCTATTCCCGCCGCGTCAGTCTCTCTTCCTGGCAAAATTATTACAAGCGCGCGCTTCCCAGTTTCAGGAAACAGACATCCCCAGAACACGTGCACTTAGTCCGGTATGAAGACCTTGTGACTGATCCGGTGACAACCCTTCAAGGGATATGCAAATTTCTCAAAATTGATTACGTCCCGGAATTGCAAAATTTCAGGTCAGTCGTGCATCACAACGTCAACGGCAATGACGTGAAAGCGAGTTCCATTTCCATTCTCAAACTGGACAACGCCTGGGAAACTCAGCTTTCTGAATCGGATGATGAATACTTCCTCCACTCTGGTGGCACGTTGAACAGCAGGCTTGGTTATAGATAACCAATGAAACGAAAAATAGACGTTGTGATCCTGGGTCCATCTCAAGCAGCCGTAAGTGGAGTGTCCACCCACCTCAAGCAACTCTTTGGGTCGTCCCTAAGGAATATGGTGACGCTCCGGCATTTTCAGATCGGAAGCGAGGGGCGAACGGAAAATATTCTGCAGAAACTTGGGCGTTTTTTTGTCAGCCCTTTTGTTCTTCTTGTGCTCCTTTTGCGCCACCGGCCTGATATTGTTCATCTCAATACCTCGCTAGAACCCAAGAGCTACTGGCGCGACATCACCTATATGCTAGTTGCGCACCTGTTGCGCTGCAGGGTGATTTATCAGGTGCATGGTGGCGCATTGCCTGAGGATTTTTTTTCCGGCAATACCTTTCTAACCAGCATTCTGCACCGTGAGCTGTCCATGCCAGATGAGGTGGTTGTGCTCGCCCATGTGGAACTGATCTCCTACAAACAATTTGTGCCCAAACAGCGACTCGAGGTCGTGCCCAATGCCATTGATGCGACATCATTGGTACGTTCTCCTATAAGCGTGACAAGGCTACCGTTGCAATTAACATATCTGGGAAGGCTGGCAGGCAATAAAGGTATTCATGAGGCGATCGAGGCACTTGCGATTCTTACCCGAGAGGGCCGTGATCTCTATTTGTCCATCGCTGGAAGCGGGCCGGACGATAACGGTCTCAGGCAGCAGGTCGATAAGCTCGGCCTTACTGAACGAGTTCATTTTCATGGAGCACTTTTCGATACAGCCAAGGATACATTGTGGTCAGCATCGGATATCTTCGTCTTCCCAACTTATCACGTAGAAGGACTTCCATACGCACTTCTTGAAGCCATGGCGGCAGGCGCGGTGCCTATTACAACGCGCGTTGGAGCCATACCGGACGTAATCCAGGATGGCGTGCATGGACTGCTGATCAACGCCAAGGATCCATCCGGGTTAGCCCGTGCTATTGCCAGACTAGATGACGACCGGGAGTTGCTCGCACGTTTGGCCAAGGCCGGCAGAGAGAGGGTGCTCATGAACTATTCCGTTGAGCGGCTGGCGAATGAATTCAGTTGCCTCTATTCATCAGTGGTCGTGAGTAACTGAACATGTGCGGGATTGCGGGCTACCTGAGTTCAACCCAAACAGATAATGCACACTCCGCCCTGCACGACATGGCCAATGTAATCGCCCATCGTGGTCCCGACGATGCAGGGTTCCTTGAGGCGGTCACGCACAATGGCCGATATCAAATAGGCCTGGCGCACCGCAGACTGTCGATTATCGACCTCTCTACTGGCCATCAGCCTCTGGGCAACGAGGACGGGTCGATCCAGATCGTATTCAACGGCGAGGTCTACAACTTTAAGGAGTTGCGCGTGGAACTCGAGTCCAGGGGGCATCGATTTACCACCCACTCCGACACTGAAACCATCGTTCATGCCTATGAGGAATGGGGAGACGACTGCGTAAGACGCTTCCGTGGCATGTTCGCCTTCGCCATCTGGGATGCGCCACGAGACCGATTGTTTCTCGCCCGTGACCGCTTTGGAAAGAAGCCCCTATATCTGTTCGAGAAAGACGGGACACTTTTGTTCGCCTCCGAGATCAAATCCATTCTGGCTTTCCCCGGTGTGAAACCCGAGGTGGATACCGCGGCGATGTGGGAATACTTTGCCTACCGGTACGTCCCCGCTCCCGCCACTTTGTTTCGTGGTATCCGCAAGTTGATGCCTGGATGTTTTGCATTTTGGGAAAACGGCCGCCTAACCGAGCAGCGCTACTACGCGCCCCCCGATCATGATCCCCTCCACAAATTCCGAGTTACCGAGGACGCGGTCGGGATCTTTCTCGACAAGCTCGAAGAATGCGTACGAATACGCATGATCGCGGATGTGCCTTTCGGCGCGTTCCTATCTGGCGGGATCGATTCCTCTGCCGTAGTAGGACTCATGTCCCGCTACAGTTCACGACCAGTAAGAACCTTTTCAGTGGGGTTCTCCGAAACGGCATACACTGAATTGGGTTATGCAAGATCCATCGCTGAACAGTTCAATACCGATCACCACGAACTAATTATTTCCCAGGAACATCTGATGCAGCATCTGCCGGCCCTGGTAGCTTTTCGAGATGCGCCGGTGTCAGAACCTTCGGATATCCCCAGCTATCTTCTATCGCTTGAAGCCCGCAAGATTGTCAAAATGGTGCTCACCGGCGAAGGGGCGGATGAGCTTCTAGGGGGTTATCCCAAACATGTCTTTGAACGCTACATCCATCCTTACCAGATGTTACCGAGCTTCATTCGCCATGGGTTGATCGAGCCGTTAGTGGGGTCGCTGCCCTACCGCTTCCGCCGCGCCAAGACGGCCATAGTCAACCTGGGTTTGGAACGCTTCGAGGAACGTATGCCGCGATGGTTCGGCGCACTTTCAGATCTCGAACGCGACACCCTGGTCGTATTGCGGCCCCAAACCCGAGCAACGAAGGGCATACAGTTCGACACTGGGGAAGACAACTCGTCACTCAGGCGCATCCTCTATTTTGACCAGACAAGCTGGCTACCAGATAACCTACTGGAACGTGGCGACCGCATGACCATGGCCGCATCCCTAGAGGCGCGCATGCCCTTCATGGACCACGAACTGGCCGCGTTTGTTTCAGCGCTGCCGGATGAGTATCGGATACGAGGCCGCACCACCAAGTGGATATTGCGCGAAGCCGTGAAACGCCTGCTGCCCGCCTCCATTTTGGGTCGCCCTAAGGTAGGTTTCCGGGTGCCGGTTAACGAATGGTTTCGCGGCTCGATGCGGGATTATCTATATGACCACATTACAGGAACCGATTCAAGAACGCGGGTGTATTACGATCGCCCGACCCTGGACAAAGTGCTTGGTGAGCACGTCAGCGGCAGGCAAAACCATGAGAAGTTGTTGTGGTGTCTGCTCAATCTCGAAATCTGGCACCGGGTGTACGGTGTTTCTGGCTAGCCGAGGAGAATTTTATGTCAGAAATTGAGAACGCTTTGCCTAGCAAGAAAGAGGGAAACACCAAAGACATTCAAAACAAGGTGGAAGCCTTCTGGAATGCCGAGCCTTGCGATAGCGCAAATAGCTCGCTATCCCCCGCTACACAACAGTACTACCGGGAAATTGAAAGTGGGCGTTACGCACATCAAGGCCATATTGAAGAGATCATGAAATGGATTGATTGGAACAACAAGCGAGCACTCGAAATTGGCACTGGAGTGGGTACTGACGCTCGAAAAATGATCTCCTGCGGCGCAATTTATCAAGGCATCAATGTGGACAAAGGTTCCTGTGAATCGACGCGGACTGCATTAGATGCCTTTGGCCTTAAAGGCACTGTCAAGCAGATGGATGCGACTAATATGGATTTTGAATCCAGCACATTTGACGTTATCTTTTCTTTTGGCGTTCTTCATCACATACCTGATGTTCAAACGGCAATCTCTGAAATACAGAGGGTATTAAAGCCGGGCGGTTACTTGCTGTTAATGGTCTATAACCGCTCTTCAATCAACTATCAGATTGAAATTCGATGCATCCGTCGATGGTTGTTGCGAGGGTTGATGGTGCCTGGGCTGATTCCGTTTATGGGGACACTTGGTTTTCCAGAGGAAAAACTAAGGCGTCATGTAGAACTGTTTAAGACGTTCGGCAAAATGAGCGAAACTGAATGGCTCAATCGTAATACGGATGGGCCTGATAATCCCTACTCGTTGGTATACGGTCAGGATGAGATCCCACAGCTGCTCGGCAATAGCTTTGAAGTTATTAAGAACGAGGCATTTTACTTCGATTGGCGACACTGGGGCTTGTTAGGCAGAGCTATCCCAAGATCGGTTGTCAACTGGCTTGGAAAGCGCTGGGGTTGGCATCGTGTCGTTCTTGCCCAGCGTGTGTAATTGCAGAATGAAAAAATAACGAGAGCTTCTTCATGAGATTGTTAGTTTTGATTTTCATGCTGCTCGCTCTCCAGCTTCCTTTCACTGCGGTAAGTGCCCACGACTTAATGGCGGAAACTCTCTTGGCTCATGACAAATCCAAATTTCACCCACGGAGTTTGGATTTAGCTGCCCTGCGAAAGAAAGCTGAAACAGAGCCAAACTCATATACCAAGCTACTTGTAATGATCAGAGACTGGGCCCAAGAAAGCCTACCGTTTGACCCTGTGTCACGGCCTGATCTCCTACCAAAAGGCAAGGAGCGGGATACCGGAATGCACACCACTATGCAGCTTTCATTTGGTGAGGAAAACAAGATCCTGCCAGCTGCCATAACGTGGCTCGCCACCGGTGACAATCGCGCGCTAGCAGAAGCAAAGCGCCGGGCGAATAATCTTGCCTCCTGGGATGCCCATGGTGCAACAGGCTTCACCGAAAACGACCAAGCGGGACTCTCCGTTGCCTGGACCCTTGCGTTGGCCTACGATTGGCTCCACTCAGAATTAAGCGAGACGGAACGTGACCGGATTGCAACCTCCATTCGTCGCCGAATGGTCGACATTTTGGGGAATGGTCCCTATGGGCTCGAAGACGGGCGAAAACTGGATGCAAGTCCTTATGACTCTCATGGTGCAGTCGCAATGGCCCGCGTGTCGGCCATCTGCACGATCATGTTAGGTGCCGATCCCGTATTCGACCGATGTTTTAGCGATATTCTCCCTCGTTATGTGTCCCGGCCTGTCCCATGGGGTGTCGACGACGGTGGGTATGCCAATGGCACCAGCTATGGCCAATGGGACGTGACTTATACACATCTCATTGTGTGGGAGTTGCTCAAGTACGCGATTGGCGTTGATCTAACCCAAACTCCATGGGCGAATGGCTACGGGACGTTCATTACTTACTTCCTTCCACCTGGAACTCCATCTGGCATGTTTGGCGATGGAGCGGAACAGTACTGGCCCAATGTCTGGGCGACACAGGCCAATGCATATGCAGCACTGATTCCGTCCCCCCTAGTTGAGTGGAGTGCGCGGGAACAGCTTGGCGAAGACATCTCGCAATTAGCGTTACTACTGGCACCGGCAATAGATTGGAGCAAGGTACCGATGCAGATTCCAGCGGGCACGCCGAATGCTGTTCTGATCCCCTCGATAGGATGGGTGGCGATGCACAGTGATTTGTCTGACCGTGCGCGAACATCAATCTATTTCAAGTCCAGCCCCTATGGCTCGTTCAACCACAGCCATGCCGACCAGAACAGTTTCGTGGTCAATGCCCAGGGGCAGCGGTTGGCCATCGATTCCGGCTACTACGACTACTACAACTCGCCCCATTGGACTAACTGGTACAAGCGGACCCTGGCGCATAACGCAATCACCTTTGACGGTGGACAGGGACAGATGCACGACACCATGGCGGCCAAGGGAAAGATCTCCCAGTTCGAGGCCTCCTCCGCCTATGACATGGTGACTGGAGATGCAACTCAGGCCTACGGAGGGGCGCTCACCCACGCCGTCCGTTCCATGATTTATGTCCGGCCCAGCACCTTGCTGGTGTTTGATTCGCTGGCATCGGACAAGCCCCGCACATGGGAGTGGAACATTCATGCCCTCAAATCGATGCACGTGAACGACGACCGATCCATCGAAATTGAACAGCAGGGCGTGCATCTGTGCGTTGATGTCTTGAGCGGTCCCGTAATGACCTTTACACAAACCGATCAATTCACGCCCCCTCCCAGTGGATCATATCCGAACCAGTGGCATGGAGCATTCAAGAGCAAGGATCCAAGCAAAGTGATGCATATGCTGACGATGCTGTCGGTGGATTGTGAACATCCCCCTGTCGGGATTAACAAGCAACGGGGAAACCTGGAAGTCTCATTAGGTAGGTACCGCTTCCTTTTCTCGGATACGAGCGCCCAAACGGTTCAATGAATTCGCTATTGTGGAAACTCAATCGCCTGCGTGGCATGAGCCTGGCCGAGATTGTCTATCGAATTGGCCAAGCCACGCGGGCAGAGCTTGAGCAGCGCGGTCTGGGGCTTGCTCGCCCGAAGCCACCGATTGGTCTATGCGGAAAACAATGGGTTTCGATCGATGCTGAAGTCCCGGATATTGAGCCCTATCGAATCGCAGCGTATCGCACACTTGCTGGACTCTATGATGTCTTCGCGTTGAAGGGAATCAAACTGGGTTTTCCAACTCGCTGGAATCGTGATCCCAAGACCGGCATTGAGGCACCGCTCACATTTGGCAAGACACTGAACTACCGTGATGAAAGCATCGTCGGCAACGTCAAGTACTTGTGGGAACCCAATCGTCATTTGGAACTAGTCACGCTAGCTCAGGCGTCACGACTGACGGGTGAATCGAAATATGCAGAGGGGTGCCGGAACCTGCTTGAATCCTGGTTTGATCAGTGCCCGTACCCGATTGGTCCTAACTGGACGAGTTCCCTGGAACACGGAGTCCGCCTGATGAACTGGTCGGTCGCATGGCAATTGCTCGATGGCGAAAATTCCGCACTATTTGCCGATAATGGTGGGAAAGCCTTCCGTCAACATTGGCTGGATTCGATATACCGGCATTGCCATTTTATCTCCGGGCATCTTTCGAAACACTCTTCGGCCAACAATCACCTGTATGGCGAATACATGGGACTGTTCATGGGCGCGCTGATGTGGCCATGCTGGAGAGAAAGCTCCCATTGGCTTGAGCTGTCCAAGAATGGGCTGGAAGAAGAGGCGCTTAAGCAGAATGCTTTGGATGGGGTGAACCGGGAACAAGCCATCTGGTATCACCACGAGGTCACGGACATGATGCTGCTGTGCGGCCTGGCCGGTCGCGCAAATGGCGTGGCATTTTCCGTTGAATTCTGGCAACGTCTAGAAGCAATGCTCGGGTTCGTTGCCTCGATTATGGATGTGGGTGGAAATGTCCCGTCAATCGGTGATGCGGACGATGCGGTAATGGTGCGACTCTCTAGAGAGCCGGGCTTCAACGTATACCGTTCGTTGCTTGCAACGGGCGCGGTCCTATTCAATCGGCCGGATTTTGCCCGCAAGGCGGGTCACTTTGATGACAAGTCGCGGTGGCTGCTGGGTAAAGATGCGTGCGCCACTTTCGAGAGCCTGGTTGCTCTCCCCCCCCGCAATGAGCGAGAGGAAACGCAACAAGCATTCCCGGACGGGGGCTATTACATTCTGGGTGAGCAGTTCGATACTTCAGATGAAGTTCGCATCGTTGCAGATGCCGGGCCACTTGGATACCTATCCATCGCTGCGCACGGCCATGCCGATGCACTGTCGTTTACGCTTTCGGTGCGTGGACATGAAATCCTCATCGACCCAGGAACCTACGCCTATCACACGCAGAAAAAATGGCGTGATTATTTTCGCGGCACCTCAGCTCATAACACCGTGCGCGTAGATGGCCTCGACCAGTCCGTCATTAGTGGGAACTTCATGTGGCAAAGCCATGCGAAGGCCTGGTGCGAGAAATTCAAATCAAACTCGTCCAATGACGTGTGGATTGCCGCTCACAACGGGTACACCAGGCTAAAAGACCCGGTGACCCACCGACGCAGCATCGACTTTGACAAACAAGCGTTTCAATTTCGTGTTGTCGATACGCTGACCTGCAAAGAGTCGCACCACGTAGAGATTTTCTGGCACTTTTCCGAAGCTTGCCATGTTCAGACCACTAACAATGAGATTTCAGCGTTCCGCGACAATGTTCATGTCACCCTTGGCATGCCAAACTGTGACTGGACTCCTAACCTGAAGTCTGGACAGGAAGACCCTCCCATGGGCTGGGTTTCACGCCATTTCGATCAGAAATGTCACAGTTTTTCGGTAATATGGGCGGGTCCTATTTCAGGCACGACAGCATTGACCACTGAAATCCGGCTGAAGCGGCACGAATCTTGATAGCAGATCTCCGACCATGAGAAAAACCTGCCTTATTGAAAGATACGAGGAGTAACTGTGAAAATCAGCATTTTTGGTCTGGGCTATGTGGGTGCGGTCTCGGCAGGCTGTCTGGCAAGCGATGGTCACGAAGTGATCGGTGTCGACCCGAACCAGACTAAGGTTGACCTCATCAACAACGGTGTCACTCCGATCATCGAGAAGGACATCGGTGAGATGATTGGCAAGACTGTGGCAGATCGGCGGCTCCGCGCCACCATCAATGTCCGTGAGGCCGTGATGGAGTCGGAGATCTCACTGATTTGCGTGGGCACCCCTTCCCAATTGAATGGCAACCTTGATCTCTCCTATGTCCGCCGCGTATGCGAGGAGATTGGGTCCACGATCAAGGATAAAGGCAGCTTCCATGTCGTGGTCGCCCGCTCCACCATGTTGCCCGGCTCCATGCACAATGTGGTGATCCCGACTCTGGAAATGGCGTCCGGCAAGCAAGCTGCGGTCGACTTCGGTGTATGCAACAACCCCGAATTTCTGCGTGAGGGAACAGCGGTCTATGACTACTATCACCCGCCCAAGACCGTCATCGGTGAAAGCGACGTGCGTGCTGGAGACATGCTTATGGAGCTGTACAAATACATGGACGCGCCCATGATCCGCACCGACGTGGAAACGGCTGAGATGGTGAAGTACGTCGACAATAACTGGCATGCACTCAAAGTGGCTTTCGCCAACGAGATCGGCAATATCTGTAAAGCGGTGGGCATTGACGGCCACAAGGTCATGGAGATTTTTTGTAAGGACACCAAACTCAATTTATCTCCCTACTACATGAAACCCGGCTTTGCCTTTGGTGGCTCCTGCCTGCCCAAGGATGTACGTGCCCTGACCTACAAGGGCAGAAGCATGGATCTGGACTTGCCGGTGCTTAATGCCATCATGCCTTCCAACCAGCGCCAAATTGATAAAGCTATCGACATGATTGCCAATAAGGGCAAGCGCAAGGTGGGAATCCTGGGGTTTGCCTTCAAGGCCGGAACCGATGACCTGCGTGAATCGCCCATCGTCGATGTGATCGAACGCTTAATTGGTAAGGGCTATGAATTGAAGTTGTACGACAAGAACGTCAATCTTGCCGCCCTGACGGGCGCTAATCGAGATTACATCCTCAACCACATTCCGCATATTTCGAGACTTATGGTTGGCTCCATGCAGGAAGTCCTGAACTTTGCCGAAACATTAGTGATCGGTAATGGCGCGGAGGAGTTCAAGGACGTGCCGGAAAACATAAAACCTAGCCAAGCGGTCATTGACCTGGTACGCATCAGCAACCGGATGAGCAGCGACCGGTATGATGGCATCTGCTGGTAATGATGTTTCTGATCGGGCCGAATTGCGATGCATCCAGGATGTGGCGATCAGGCAAAGGGGAGTAGAGCACTGAGAGATTGAGTCGGGGCAGCGGCGGCCGCCCTGGATTTGCCGGCACAGACTGCTGCGGGGGAATTTCTTTGGCGCCTTGCGGGCCCGTGGCCCAATCCTCTTCGTACTCCGTTATGCCACCACTTCGAGTCACACAGTGACGACTTCGTCGGGAATCTCTCACCGCTAGTTACTTCATTACAAATTCGAACCGAAAATATATGCGCGAAAAACGCCGAGTTCTCATCCTGGTGGAAAACCTGCCCTCCCCTTTTGACCGCCGCGTCTGGCAGGAAGCGACCACCTTGCATGGAAACGGGTATGGCGTATCCATCATCTGCCCAACGGGTAAGGGCTATGAGGCGCATTATGAGCAAATCGACGGGATTCATATTTACCGTTATGACCTCCCCATGGAAGCCGAGGGTGCCAAAGGCTATGCCATCGAGTATTCCGCGGCTCTCTGGCACACCTTCCGCCTTACTTGGAAAGCTCGGCGTGAACAGGGATTTGATGTCATTCACGCTTGCAACCCACCTGACCTACTGTTTCTGATTGGCGGTTTCTTCAAACTGTTTTTTGGTACCAAGTTTATTTTTGACCACCACGATATCAACCCGGAACTCTATGAGGCCAAGTTTGGCCGCCGTGACTTCTTCTGGAGGCTAATGGTGTGGCTCGAGCGGATGACGTTCAAGACTGCGGACGTATCGATTGCCACCAACGAGTCCTACAAGAAAATCGCGATTGAACGGGGCGGGATGCCTCCCGACAAGGTGTACGTCGTGCGCAGCGGGCCGAAACTGGATCGATTACGGATGATTCCACCACGACTCGACCTGAAGCATGGACGAAAATATCTGGTCGGTTACGTCGGCGTAATGGGCACACAGGAGGGCATAGATCTCCTCCTACAGGCTGCCCGACACATAATTAAGGATATGTCGCGCACCGACGTGCATTTCGGTCTGGTGGGTGGTGGCACCTCACTGGAAGAGATGAAACAGCTTGCCACCGAACTGGACATTGCCGATTACGTCACCTTTACCGGCCGCGTCCCCGATCAGGAAATGCTGGAGATGCTCAACACTGCGGA
>JBKQNQ010000375.1:2500-32106 GCA_052145875.1 Thiobacillaceae bacterium | reverse complement strand
GCAGCATCCGGCGGGCGATTTTGTGCTTGAGCGGAACAGGGTGAGCGAAAAAGAACCCGTTGTTATCCCTGAGTCTGCGGCTTCAAATGCGCCACTGCCGGATCCGGTCCCAGGCGTGTCCAGCGCTAACGGCGCTCGGAGACAGGTCCCCTTGGGTGGTGTGGAATCCGTGTTCCCTGGCCTTACCCTCACCTTCTCAGGCATTGGCGTTTATCATCGGGACCTGTTCGCCGCGACCGAACCGGGAAGCAAGGCGCGCTTGGCACCGCTCCTGCGCGAGGCCATGGCCCTTGGGAAAGTAACCGGTGAACATTACACTGGCCTGTGGGCAGACGTCGGAACGCCCGAGCGCTTATGGGAACTTGACCGGATCATCGATGGACGAATGGGTTGATGGAATTGCGTAATTTTTTAAACCGGCGTGAGCGGTTGCGCGAAGAACTGCAGGACGGCGTGGCCATTTTGGCAAATGGCCCGGAAGTCACGCGTACGCGTGACAGCCAATATCCCTATCGCTTTGACAGCTACTTTCATTACCTGACCGCGTTCCCGGAGCCAGAGGCGGTGTGCGTGGTGGTTGCCGGCAAGTCGCCCCGCTCGGTTTTGTTCTGTCGCGACAAGGACGCTGAACGGGAAATCTGGGATGGATATCGCTTTGGCCCGGATGCGGCGCGGGAGGCGTTTGGCTTTGACGAGGCCCACTCGCTTTCCCAACTGGACCTGATGCTTCCTGATCTGTTGGCGAACCAGTCGCGCTTGGCCTACTTGGTCGGCGAAACACCAGGTTGGGATGCCCGGGTACTGGGGTGGCTCAATGCGGTGCGTGCAAAAGCCCGCACGGGCATTATGGCCCCGGAGGAGATTCTTGATGTGCGTCGCTGGCTGGATGAAATGCGTCTCGTAAAAGACGCGGCTGAGCTCGACATTATGCGGGGGGCCGGCAGGATCTCCTCTAACGCCCATCGCCGTGCCATGGTCAAGACGCGGCCGGGAATATTTGAATATGAAATCGAAGCCGAATTGCTTCATGAATTCGTTGGACACGGCGCGCGCCATCAGTCTTACAGTTCAATTGTGGCAGGCGGAGCCAACGCCTGCGTACTGCATTACGTCGAGAATACCTCGATGCTCAAGGATGGCGACCTGCTGCTCATCGACGCGGGCTGTGAGCTGGAAGGTTACGCATCCGATATCACGCGCACCTTTCCGGTAAACGGGAAGTTTTCCGCAGCACAGAGAGCTGTGTATGAGGTTGTCCTGGCGGCACAGCTCGCCGCCATCGCGTCGGTCAATCCGGGTGCCCGCTGGAATCAGCCCCATGAGGTCGCCGTGCGCGTGCTTACCGAGGGCATGGTCGACTTGAAGCTGTTAATCGGTGATATTGACGGCCTGATTGAACAGGGGGCCTATAAACGTTTTTACATGCATCGGACCGGCCACTGGCTGGGTCGCGACGTGCACGATGCGGGTGCGTATAAGGAGAGCGGTGAATGGCGGGAGCTTCGGCCCGGAATGGTCTTGACCGTGGAGCCAGGCTTGTACCTTGGCGCAGCGGATGATATCCCAGTGGAGTTCCAACATATTGGCATTCGCATCGAGGATGATGTAGCGGTGACCGACAGCGGATCGGAGGTCCTGACCAATCCACCCAAGTCGGTCACGGATATCGAAGACATCATGTCCCATGGCTGAACCCCAGAACATAATGATCGTCGGTGCGGGCCCGGTCGGCGCAATCTGTGCGCTCGCCTTGAAGCAGGGGGGGTTGGATCCGGGAGTGGTGGAAGCGCGCCGTGCGGATGTGTCATTGGGGGACCCGCGCACATTGGCCCTCTCATATGGGTCGCGACAAATTCTTGAACGGCTGGGTGTATGGGCGCGTTTGCCAGAACCTACGGCAATCAAAACAATTCATATTTCGCATAAGGGGGGGTTGGGCCGCACGTTGCTTACAGCGCAGGAAGAGCGCGTGCCGGCGCTGGGCTATGTGCTGTCCTACGGGGCGTTAAACCGTACATTGGATCAGGCGCTTAAGGCGAACGCTGTTCACGTATCGTACGATTCTCCGGTTCTGAAGGTGACCCCTGGGACGGAGTTTGCAACACTTGCCCTTGGCGGTGGCAGTTCTTCTGGCCAGTGCACGCGACTGGCGATCGTTGCGGACGGGGGCCGCAGTGGGCAATCGTCCCAGGCAACCCTACAGCGCGACTACAAGCAGGTTGCGATTGTGGCGGAAGTCACGACGGAACGGGCGCACCGAAATCTGGCCTACGAGCGGTTCACGCCAGACGGACCGATTGCCCTGCTGCCGAAGGCAGATGGTTATGCGCTGGTCTGGGTTTGTGATCCGCAACAGGCTGAACGGATTGCGAACTTGGACGACGCCAATTTTATTACGCGCCTTCAGGGACACTTTGGTGATCGGCAGGGGCGCTTTCTCCAAGTGGCCGCGCGTGGTCAGTTTCCATTGAAGCTGGCTTGGCGCAGACCAGCCCAACGGCCCAGGGAGGTGCTGATTGGCAATGCGGCGCAAACCTTGCACCCAGTTGCGGGGCAGGGCTTCAATCTGGGGTTGCGCGATGCGTTCGAGCTTGCGCGGATGCTTGTCGACGATGAGGGAGGGGATCCGGGTCGTCCATCCTTGCTTAGGGCCTTTGCTGCCTCGCGAAGGATGGATGCATTGGGAGGTGTTGCATTTACGGATATTCTGGTGCGTGCCTTTTCCAACGATTTCGCACCGGTCAAGCATGCGCGTGGCTTGGGTCTGATGGCGTTACAGGCACTGCCGCCGCTCCGACATGTGATTGCGCGGCGCATGTTGTTTGGATCACGCGGGTGAGGCGCTATCACGCGGTTGTCGTTGGCGCAGGTCTGGTTGGGACGGCTTGTGCGCTTGCGCTCGAAAAGGTGGGGTTACGAGTCGCACAAGTTGAAGCAGATCCTCCCGTTGAACCTTCTTTGGCGTGGGGCACGCGTATCTATGCAATCAGCCCGGGCAGCCAGAACTTCCTCGAACACGTCGGTGCCTGGCACCGGATGGATGCAGAACGAATGCAGGCTGTCTACCGCATGGCTATCCACGGTGATGGAAGGGGGGCCATGACCTTGGATGCTTACGATTCGGATGTGGAACGGCTTGCCACCATAGTGGAAGGGGGGCGCTTGCAATGGACTCTGTGGCAGCTCGCACGGGAGGCGACCAATCTGGATGTCATTAGCCCTTCCCGAATATCGAGTATAACGATTTCGCAACCGGTATCCCGCCTGGTGTTGGAAGATGGTCTGGAGGTTGAAGCGGAGCTTGTAATTGGAGCCGATGGCCGCGATTCCTCGGTCCGTTCGCAGGCCGGGATCCAGCCGATCATCGAGCCGTATAACCAGTTGGGCGTAGTGGCTAACTTTGAGACGGCAAAGGCACACCAGGGAACCGCGTTCCAATGGTTTCGTGCAGACGGTGTGCTGGCGTGGTTGCCTCTGCCCGGCAAGCGCATGTCCATGGTCTGGTCAACGTCCAACGCGCATGCGCGGACACTGCTGTCACTTGACGCAGACACGTTATGCGAGTCGGTGGCGGCCGCAGGAGAGAATCGACTGGGGAAACTGGCGTTATCGGGTTCGGCGGCAGGCTTTCCGTTGCGGCTAATGAAATTGCCAGAGATTATCAAGCCGGGACTCGTCTTGGTGGGCGATGCGGCGCATGGCGTACATCCGCTGTCTGGTCAGGGTGTTAATCTCGGGTTTGGCGATGTGGCGAGCTTGTCGGCGGCGCTGGCGGCGCGTGGGCGTGCCAGCTGCGGCGACCGACGCATACTTGCTCGTCATGCGCGCGCCCGTTCTGAGCCCGTATGGCGTATGCAAGCGCTCACTGACGCGCTACATCATTTGTTTACAAGACAGGACAGCTTAAGCGGAACCCTGCGCAACTCGGGCATGTCACTGTTGGACCGGATGCCTCCGGTCAAAGTGGCTTTGGTCCGCGAGGCCCTATCCCTTACCCATTGAAGGAGTTATCTGTGAAAATGAATTTCCTTGCCGCCGGGCTGCTAATGCTCGGTGTCCCTTCCCTTGCCTTGCCGGACGAGGGTGATATTCGGCGGGCGCTTCGAGCCGAGTATCCCGAAGCCAGCGTGTCAGCCATCAGCAGAACCCCTTACGGGGGTCTGTATGAGGTCGTTATTGACGGCGAGGTGGCGTATGCAACGGCTGACGGCAAATATCTCATCCTCGGCAGCGTGATTGAACTGGCTAGCAAGCGGAATCTCACGTCGGCCCGCATGGATAAGTTGCTTGAAGTCAAATGGGATACCCTGCCGTTTTCCCAGGCTATTAAGATTGTCAAAGGCGACGGTAGCCGCAAGCTGGCCGTGTTTTCCGATCCCGATTGCCCCTACTGCCGTCGATTTGAGAACGAACTGGCGAAGGTCGATAACGTAACCATTTACACGTTCCTAACCCCGATTGAGAGTTTGCATCCAGCAGCCATCAACATCGCGAAACAGATCTGGTGTGAAAAGGATCAGGTATCGGCATGGCACGATTACATGTTAAAAGGTGTCAAGCCCAAGGCGTCGCCGAGCTGCAAGAATCCCGTTGATGAAAACATGGCGCTGGGTAACAAGTTAAAGGTGTCTGGCACCCCCACGCTTATTTTTGAAAACGGCCAGCGTGTGCCAGGCATGGTTCCAGCCGCTAAGCTCAATGCGCTATTGACCGCGGCACAGATGAAATGAGCCTAGCACCGTTCTGGGATGAGCGTTACGCGCAGCCCGGGTTTCTCTTCGGTGAAGCGCCCAATGCCTTCCTGAGCAGCCAAGCTCACCTGTTAAGGCCCGGCAGTTGGGCGTTGTCCGTGGCTGACGGCGAAGGCCGCAACGGGGTGTGGCTTGCGGAGCAAGGCTTGCGGGTTCATGCGCTGGATGCGTCTCCGGTTGCGTTAGACAAGGCACGAGGCCTGGCGCAGAAACGGGGCGTTCAATTGCGTTTTGAGCATGCTGATATGCTCAACTGGACCTGGCCAGAATCTTCCTATGACGTGGTCGTGGCCATTTTCATCCAGTTTGTCGGGCCAGATGGCCGAGCAAGGTTGTTTGAGGGCATTCGAAAAACGCTCAGGCCGGGAGGGTTGCTCATTCTGCAGGGCTACACGCCACGCCAACTCGAATTCAAGACGGGTGGCCCACCTGACGCGCAGAATATGTATACCGAATCGATGTTGCGGGACACATTCGGTGATTGGCAAATATCCCATTTGGACGAGCATGATGATCTTGTTGCCGAGGGCACGGGCCATCATGGCATGTCAGCCCTGATCGATCTTATTGCTCGGAAGCCCGATTAAGGCACCCAAGCGGCGGCTATTCCCGGTTGTGTGGGCGATGGCGCAGTGAATGGGATGATAAGATGCACCGCTAAGGAAACTTCCACCGCTTATCCTGCCCAGCCATTCTGCCGAGGTTGAATCGACGTGTCGCTTCGCGCTACCGATAGTCTTGCCAGGGTGATTTTTCGTTGGCGACGCGGCCTAATCGCCCTGTGGGTGTCTGCGGCACTGCATCTCGTCCTTCTGGGGTTCATCCGGTTCCACTCTGCTCCGGTGCAACGCCATTCAGACCCCATCGTGGTGCAGCTTGAACAATTGGCACCGGTGGAAACGGCTGTTCCAATCTTGCGATCCGAGGTTTCTGCCCTCCCGCAGGAAGTGATTCCATTGCCCGAGACGCAAGTGAGTTCCGGGCAACCCGCGCCAGAACTTGCTCAGGAGCCCGTTCAATCCCCGCTACCGCATGTGGACTTGCCGGCACTGGTGGACCCCAACTACTACGACGCGTTTGAACTGGACATACCCAATTTGGAGCCCGTGGGCAAAATTGAACCGGTCGATCCGGAACTGGGATCGGCCCACCCCCACACGGGCTACATCCGGTTGCAGCTCAAGCTGGAGGCCGATGGACGGGTGAATGAGGCGACGGTGGTGGAGACGAATCTCCCACCCGACTACGAAAAGGTCGCACTCGATGCATTCCGTAACGCAAGGTTTTATCCGGCAAAAAAGAACGGCCGGTCCGTGCGTGCGAAGTTCACCGTCGAGTTGAGCTTCAGGCCTCCACAGCCGATCCTACGGTGATTTGCTTGCTGATTGCTCGAGGGGGAAATCTTTGGGCAATAGCACCCACAGCCGGCCTGTCTGTTTCATCTTCCCTGCCTGATCGCCGGCGTCCTGTCCGAACCCCCAAAACAAGTCCGCTCGCACGGCGCCCGAGATGGCACCACCGGTATCCTGGGCCATGACCAAGCGATCCAGGGGCTCGCTTGACGCAGGATAATTAGTGGACAGGAACACCGGCGCGCCGATGGGAATGTACTTCGCATCAACGGCGATGGAATAGCCGGCAGTCAACGGCACACCCAGCGACCCAATGGGACCATCGGATCCGTTGGGCAACTCGCGGAAGAAGACATAACTCGGATTGTTTGCGAGCAATTCGGCCAGCTTTTCAGGGTTCCTTTTTCCCCATGCCTTGATGCTTTGCATGGAGGCGTCCTCGAGCTTCATTTCGCCCCGTTCGACCAGCAGTTTGCCGATGGACTTGTAGGGCAGGCCATTTTGATCCGCGTAGCCGATGCGCATGTATTCTCCATTGGAGAGTTCAATTCGGCCCGAACCCTGAATTTGCAGGAAGAACAGATCTACGGGATCGTCTGCCCAGGCGATCGGCGTTGCCTTGAAGTTGCCGGCCGCATTTTCAATCTCGGTACGGCTGTAATACGGCACGACTCGATTGCCCTCGAGGCGACCGCGCAGGCGAAGTGGTTTCAGATCCGGGTAAACACTGGACAGGTCCACGACAATAAGGTCATCGGGTATGCCATAAATCGGATAGCGCGCAAGCTTAGTGGGTTTTCTGTCGCCTTTGATGAGCGGCTCGTAGTAGCCGGTGATGGTGCCCTCAAGGCTATTGTCCGGGTTTACCGCTGCATACGGGCGGAAGGCGCTCTCAAAGAAGCGTTGCTGAGCAGCGAAGTCTCTCACATCGATGCCGCTTGCCGCGGCGCATGCATTCCGCCAGATGGACTGGGTCCGCAATCCAGCGCAGCTCTGCAAAAATGCTGGCCAGACGCCCTTGACGGATTCCACTCCCCATTTCGGCAGGTCGCTCCACAGTGCCGGCCTTAATTGTGCTGCTGATGGGAGAGGAGGAGCCATCACGGCAGGCATTGGCGGAGCAGGTTCCGCTAGTGGAAGGGGGCCCGGTCTCGGATTGGGCGCCGCCGTTGTTGCTGGAGTAGGTTCTTGGGACACGTTTTGAACCGTCTGGCAGGCGGCGACCCCCAACATTGCCAGACCCAGCGCAATTCCATGACGCATCATCATGGCTAATTTTTCATTGTCCACCAGACAAAGAAAACGAGAAGGCCGAGTGCAAGTGCAGCTTCGACGATATACAGCCAAGTGCCGTCAGTGAACATTCAATGCAGCACCCTGGGCATTGACAAGGCAAATTCGCTGATTTCCGCATCAAATTTCTGCCCGTCCTCGGCCACCATCTGATACGTGCCGCGCATTGCGCCGACCGGCGTACCCATTGAAGTTCCGCTGGTGTATTCGAACGACTCACCGGGCCTAAGGAACGGCTGTTCGCCAACGACCCCCAACCCGCGCACTTCCTGCACTTTGCTGTCAGCATCCGTGATGATCCAATGCCGGGATATCAGCTGCGCCGCAACGGTTCCGGTGTTCTCAATGGTGACCGTGTATGAAAACACGTATCGATCCGACGCCGGGTCACTTTGCTCCGGTATATAAGCCGTATGTACCTTGATGGTGATGTCGTATTTGTTGCCTTCAGCCACGACGGCTCCTTATGCTAATCAGACCTGATTCTAGCGCCAAGTAGGCTAAAATGGCGGCGTCGAACAAATTTAGCCCGGAGTTTTTATGATCTACCGAATCGCCCCCTCTATCCTTTCCGCCAATTTCGCCAAGTTGGGCCAGGAAGTTGATGATGTGCTGGCCTCAGGTGCCGACATCGTTCATTTCGACGTGATGGACAATCACTATGTCCCCAATCTGACCATCGGGCCCTTGGTGTGCGAGGCCCTGCGCAAGCATGGTGTGACCGCGCCCATCGATGTACACCTGATGGTGAAGCCCGTTGATCGCATCATTCCCGATTTTGCCAAGGCGGGTGCCACGTATATCACCTTCCATCCGGAGGCCTCCGAGCATGTCGACCGCACGATTGGGCTGATCAAGGAGCAGGGCTGCAAGGCAGGCCTGGTCTTCAATCCGGCCACGCCCTTGGACGTGCTGGAATACACGCTCGACAAACTCGATATGGTGCTACTGATGTCGGTGAATCCCGGTTTTGGCGGCCAAAAATTCATCCCCTACGTTTTGGACAAAGCGCGCAAGGTGCGCCAAATGATCCAGGAGCGCGGGTTGAACGTGAACATCGAAATCGATGGAGGTGTTGGTCCAGCCAATATTCGCGAAGTCGCTAAAGCGGGCGTGGATACGTTTGTGGCAGGGTCCGCAGTTTTCGGTGCGGCCAAAGAGACCGACCCCAGACGCTACAACAGCATTATCGCCACAATGCGCGCCGAATTGGAAAAGGCTTAGAGGGTCAAGCCGGCGTTTGCAGACGTAATGAGTACGGACGTGTCCATGGGCGCGCTGCGCTGCCTGCAGTGAGGAGAAGATGAATTTCCCTATCCGCGTCAAAGTCGTCGTCATCGACCTCGATGGCACGCTTCTTGACACTGCGCCAGACTTGGCGCTTGCCGCCCAGCTCATGATGACGGAGCTCGGCAGACCGTGTCCGGGACCCGAGATCATCCAGACATACATCGGTAACGGTGTGCCTCGGCTCGTGAAACGCGTGCTTTGCGGCGCAATGGATGCCGAGCCCGATTCGGCGCTGTTTGAGCAAGCGTTAAGCACTTATGAAAGACATTATGACAAGCACCTTGCGGACCAGTCTCGGCCATTTCCGGGCGTGCTCGACGGGCTTGAGGCGATGAAGGCGGCCGGTTTTCGTCTGGCATGCATCACCAACAAGGCCGAGCGGTTCACGCATGCCTTATTGAAGGCAACCGGCCTATTCGACTACTTCGAGCTCGTTCTGTCGGGCGACACCTTGTCGCAGTGCAAACCCAATCCTCTGCCGCTGCAACATGCAGCCGAGTTTTTCCGTGCCCGAATCGACGAGGTCGTACTAATTGGCGACTCACGCAGTGATACCCAGGCCGCGCGCGCTGCGGGTTGCCCCGTACTTTGTGTCGCCTATGGCTATAATCATGGCCGACCGGTCAGCGAACTTGAGCCAGATGCGGTCGTTGCGAGCCTGGTCGACGCGAGAAACCTGCTGGTGCTGACGGCCTGACATGAGCGTGTTGGTGACCTTGACGCGATGGTGAAGGCGAAGGCATAGGCTTATGCATTCATCGGTATGCGTCTATTTTATTGCGGACCCCCAACATGACTGAACAGGAATTCTTCAAACTCGCTCGACAAGGCTTCAACCGAATTCCGCTCGTTCGTGAATTGCCTTCGGACCTTGAGACCCCGCTCGCGCTATACCTTAAGCTTGCCAACGGCCCATATTCGTATCTGCTCGAATCGGTCGTGGGCGGTGAGCGCTTTGGGCGTTATTCAATCATCGGCTTGCCTGCCCAAACAGTGCTTCGCGTCTATGGACACCTGGTGCGGGTTGAACACCAGGAACGGGTGGTGGAAGAGGAAGACGTCGCTGATCCGCTGGACTTTGTGGAGCGGTTTGCGGCCCGGTTCCATGCGGCGCCGCTCCCTGGATTGCCCCGTTTTTCGGGTGGGCTGGCGGGTTATTTTGGCTACGATACGATCCGCTTCATTGAACGGCGGTTGGCAGCATCGCATAAGCCCGATGTCATCCATGCGCCGGATATTTTGTTGCTACTGACGGAAGAAGCGATCGTGGTGGATAACTTGAGCGGGCGTGCGTCCTTGGTGGTTTATGCGGACCCGCTGGAACCGGGCGCTTACACCAAGGGGCTAAGCCGGCTGGAGGAGCTGACAAAAAAGGCGGGGCAACCGCTCGTGCCCCCGCCCATCGAGCCCGTGATGCCAGGCGAAGTGACCTCCGAGTTCGGCGAATCCGCCTTCAAGGCGGCAGTCGTAAAGGCCAAGGAGTACATCGCGGCGGGCGATATCATGCAGGTCGTTCTAAGTCAGCGTATGAGCCGACCCTTTGCAGCAAGCCCGCTCACGCTCTACCGTTCCCTGCGCAGCCTCAATCCATCCCCCTACATGTTTTATTACGACATGGGAAATTTTCATATCGTGGGGTCCTCCCCCGAAATCCTGGTCAGGCTTGAAGATGACACGGTCACGCTGCGTCCCATCGCCGGCACGCGGCCGCGGGGCGACAGTCGCGAAGCGGATCTCGCACTCGAACGGGAACTGCTTGCGGACCCGAAGGAACTGGCCGAACATTTGCAGCTCCTCGATCTGGGTCGCAACGATGTTGGCCGGGTGGCGATGACTGGCAGTGTCAAGGTTACCGAGCAGATGATCATCGAACGGTACTCGCATGTGATGCATATCGTGTCTAACGTCGAGGCCAAGCTTAAAGATGGCCTCACGCCGATGGACGTTGTACGGGCCACCTTTCCGGCCGGCACCGTGTCTGGTGCGCCCAAAGTGCGGGCAATGGAAATCATCGATGAACTGGAACCTTCAAAACGCGGTGTCTATGCGGGATCTGTCGGTTACATCGGTTTCAACGGCGCGCTTGACCTCGCCATTGCCATTCGGACTGCCGTCATTAAGGATGGCACGCTCTACGTGCAAGCCGGGGCGGGAATTGTGGCCGATTCCGTGCCCGCCAACGAGTGGGCAGAGACGCAGAGCAAGGCCCGTGCGGTTATACGTGCCGCTGAATTGGTTCAGCAGGGTTTCGCTGACGCCTGAACAAGCGTTTGTCTCTTGGACGTGCGTCATCATTTCCCATGTCATTTGTATTCTGCAGTATTCGCGCCGGATTTCCCTGAACGAGACTAACCGGGTGTTGAGGCAATGCGCGTATACCGATAAGCTCATTGGGTGCACGTTTGTCGCGGGCAGGCCCATGTGGCAGGCGAAGCCCAAGCCATGAGCAACCGGCGAATGCACCCGCTATGTGTGATGCTAATGGGGTGGCGCGACCATCCCATCGCCGCCATTGCAGAGGACATGTGATTTAGGCATTGAAGGATGATGGGTGCCAGGCTGCGGATAACGGGCCTACTGTCGCACAAGCCCTAAGTGACCGCGACAGGGCTAACTGGGTGGCGTATTGCTGGAGCCCGAAATGGGCCTAGGGTCACCGCATGATGACCGCTATCTCGAGTTGCCGCGGCGGCCCGTATGACCAGCTGTGTCGTAGGACGGTGAGTTGAACGTTATCGCCTGGAGCCTTGTTGAACGTATTAATCGACAGGTCCGCGACGTTTGAAAGGGGCTGGCCGTCAATGGCCAAGATTGTGTCGCCGACCAGCAGGCCGGCCGCTCCGGCCGCACTATCGTCATCAAGCCCATCAACCTTGACCGAGCCATTTGTGTCACTCACCGACAGCCCGAGCGTGCCGGCCGGCGGAAGGTCCTGTGGTGGTTGAAATAGAAGAACATCACCCATTTCTGGCGAAATGGAGCCCGCGGGATCGTTGAGAACGATCGCGCTAGTCACCTTGGCGCGTCGTAGCAAGCGGGATGGAATTCCGTCTCCATAAACCAGGTGGCCAACTCCCGTCAGCATGACCATATGGATTCCGGGGTGATCACCGAAAAACGCCGCTGCGCGAGATGCCATCCCCTCATCCCACAGCAGTTGGGCATCCAGGAAATTCTCAAAACTGTGGAATAAGCCCTGAGGATGCAGGTGATATATGGTGTTCACACGCTCCCGGTAGCGTAAGTTTTCGCGATCAATTTCAGTGGGGACCCACTTTCGCTCGGTGTCATCCAGGGACGCAAATCCGCCCTGTGCCACCTTGTGGCTGATCTGATCAGGAACGTTGAGCGCGAGAACGGGAACGTGGTTTTGCTGGGCGAACATCAGGATCGGTCGAAACAGGCGGTAGTCAAAGTGGGTTCGCTCAAAAAAAAGTGTGCGCTGCAGCATGGTCTTTTCGTCAATTCTGCCCGCGACGAAGCCATCCAGAGTGGCCTGATCGGGCTGTACAAATAGCTCCATGGCAATCACCATGTCCGGATGGACCTGATGAATTCGGCGAATGATTTCCAACTCGGCGAGGTGGTGGGCGTAGTGGTCGTGCGCTTCCCCAACGAACACGACCTGCTTGTCCAGGAGCGTGGGCATCACGGAATCGAGGGTGGTTAATGCGTGCAAGTCGAGTGCAACACAGCAGGACGATTGCGGAGAAAGCGGCGCCGCGTCCACCGGTGGAGTCCAGAGTTGACCAATGGCAAGACATGTCAGAATCCAGCAGCGCATCGCAGTAGTCCCCACAAAAAGCCAACAAATATAGATTACACCTTTAGGATGTGAATATCACAATTATGGTCTCGCCCTAGATCTCATAGGATTGAGCGCCATCTTCCCCTGTCCGCTTCTCGCCCTGTACACCCCACTGCTTAATGTCGGGGCTCAGGTGCAGAGGCCCACAGTCGCGGTGGGGCAAGGCAAATTTCGGCGCATTTCCGGTTCTGGGGCGGACACGGTGAGGCTGAATCGCTGTCCCGATCTGAAGGGTCGGTTTTGAGCGCATGGCCATGCGCGAACCGTCCACCAAAGTGCAGCGGTTGCGGGGCATTCAGCGGATGGAAACTTGCTGTACCGGTGGCGACGCACCACATACGCCTAATTTCCCGTGACCGCGGCACGTGTTTCACCGTGGGGCGAGCGCGTTGCACATCGTGGCGGCGGCTTCCTCTCATCCCAATCCGATCGTGCCGCTGTGGCGGCACAACTGACAGGCAACGTCAGTTTGCCTCCGAAACGGGCGCAAGCGTAGAGAGAGCTTAGCCCTTGCGACGTCGCAAGCGCACCAAGTGTCTTTGCACCCATCTTCAATCAAATGAATTCCGGGCCCGGTTTCAGGCTATGCCGACCATCCCACTAAATCGGCCCGTTAAGGCCTGATGTAGGCGTAGCCCTCACGTTCTCGCTTGATTATCTCTACAACGCCGGCGGGCACAATCTTGGCGACGGGATTCATGTCCTCCGGCGTAAGCTTCTGCGCTTTCATGGTGTTCCCGCAGGCCGCGATCAGGACACCGCTGTTTGCCGCGTCCGTGAGGCGATTGCCGACTTCGGAATCAAATTTAAGCATATTGATACCCGGACCATAGGCGACGATTTCGACTTGCACGTTGTTGTTGCCAAGATCCTGCTGAATATTCCTGGCATTGTTGAGTGCGAGACTCCATTTGGCCGGGTCGTTGTCACTCACCTGTATGACGACTTTGTATGTCGGCCGGTCGGCGGCTAGGGAGATCGATGGCGAAACCTGCATCAGCAAGAAGATGGCAGCGGCAGCTAGAATTGCTTTCATAGTAGGCTCATTAAAAAGCGATAACGCAAGTAAACATCATATCCATCACGCCCAATTGGTGCAATTCAACGGGCATCCGTCGGAGCGCCCGGTGCGCTGGTGAAACCCACTTCTCAATACGCCAAGCCCGTCGGGGGCGCCACCTTAATGAATAAGCGGACCCGCCCCGCCAAAGGTCTCTCTTGTCTGGCAGACCAGAGAGGCTGCTAGCAATTGGGACCTGCCGTAGGCGCGGCTGCGGCAAACTTAGGGGTCATCCCCCGACGCGTGCTCAGTCAAGCCCCATGTCCGGCAAACGGCCAGTAGTGCCCCTTAACGGAGGAAGTGGCTTCGATTTTCGCGGCATCGCCCAATCAGAGTTGTCTGGGTGTAAACGGCGTGCAGCTCTGTCTTGCCGCTGCTTCCCAACCTCGGTACCTGGCTCGCGCAGACACCCTCTCTTCCAAGCAAGTGAGCTAGCCCGAGCGCTTCAAGCTGTTGCAACCAGGAGTTGCTACCCGAGTGTGCGGAACATTTCTTGCCGAAGTCACTACGTGGATGTCGAGGCGGGTTCGCTTAAACGCCTTTCATAGTACGTTAAGGGTGCCCACCCATGCGCGTAGGCTTCGGGTTTGCACACGCGATGGTCGTTCTCGCGGGAGGAAGTGCGCTACTACGCGTTCGTCCCCGTGTTGGCGGCGCGATTTGCTTCGCCGACAGGGGGGCGGCCGTATGTCCTGCGCCCTAAAGCGCGGACTGGCCCTAACCGCAGGTGAGGGCTTTGGTTTATGCTTGACGCCATCTGGGCGACAATGGGGACTATCGCGCATCCGGTCCGGCGCAATCACTGCGTAGAATTATTTGAAAATGCGGGTATTCAGGCGCATACCAACCCACGTTAGACGACACACCCACACGAGATAATAAATAGGATATCCACGATATGCTGCTCATGATTGATAACTACGACAGCTTTACCTATAACCTGGTCCAATATTTTGGTGAGCTGGGTGAGGACGTGAAGGTTGTCCGCAATGACGAAATCGATCTGGCTGGAATCGCCAAGCTCAAGCCTGACCACATTGTCGTATCGCCCGGTCCCTGCACCCCCAATGAAGCGGGCGTGTCGGTGCCGCTGATCAAGGAATTTGCCGGCAAGGTCCCCATTCTGGGGGTCTGCCTGGGCCACCAGAGCATCGGCCAGGCCTTCGGCGGGGAAATCATACGCGCCCAGAAGTTGATGCACGGAAAGACGTCGCCGATTTATCACGTGGGGACCGGCGTGTTCGCAGGGCTGCCCAGTCCCTTTACCGCCACCCGTTATCACTCCTTGGTCATTGCACGCGAAAGCTTGCCCGACTGTCTGAAAATCACAGCCTGGACGGACGACGGCGAAATCATGGGCGTGCGTCATCACTCCATGATTGTTGAGGGTGTGCAGTTCCATCCCGAGTCTATCTTGACCGAACACGGCCACCAGATGCTCTCGAATTTCTTGAAGGAAAAAATGCCTTCGCATCTGGAGGGGAGTGACGATGCAATATAAAGAAATACTGGGCCTTCTCCTTGAGCGTCAGGACCTTCCGCGCGAAGCGATGTTGTCGGGCATGCGGAGTCTGATGAATGGCGACTACACTCCTGCACAGATCGCGGGTTTCCTGGTTGCCTTGCGCATGAAAGGCGAGAGCGTCACCGAAATTGCCGCCGCCGCCGAGGTCATGCGCGAGCTTTCCACCAAGGTGCCGCTTCAAGGGGTCGATCACTTGGTGGACACGTGTGGCACGGGTGGCGATGAAGCGCACACCTTTAATATTTCTACGGCGGCAGCATTTGCCGCCGCGGCCTGCGGTGCGCGCGTTGCAAAGCATGGAGGCCGTTCCGTGTCGTCCACGTCAGGCAGCGCTGACGTGCTGGAAGCGCTGGGCGTCAACGTCAATTTATCGCCGGAAAAGGTTGCAAGCGCGGTGCGGGAGCTTGGTGTCGGCTTCATGTTTGCGCCCAATCACCACGCCGCGATGAAGTATGCCGCGCCCGTGCGCAGGGAACTCAGCGTTCGCACGCTGTTTAATCTATTGGGTCCCCTCACCAATCCGGCGGGCGCGCCCAATCAGGTGCTGGGCGTATTCGATCGTGGACTGACCGGCAAGCTTGCACGCGGCCTTCAGATACTGGGCAGCCGGCATGTTCTGGTGGTCCACGCTGAAGAAGGACTTGATGAACTGAGCCTCGCATCGCCGACCCTTGTCGCCGAACTGAAAGACGGCCACGTAACCGAATATGAACTCGAACCCGGAGTATTCGGTCTGCCGCAAGTTCCCGCGAGTGACTTGACAGTAAGCGGCAAGGATGAGGCGGTCGATATGCTCAGGGCCGCACTTGAAAATCGTCATCCTGGGGCAGCCGCCATCGTTGCACTCAACGCGGGGGCGGCGGTCTACGCTGCAGGCAAGGCAGACAGCTTGCAAAGCGGTGTGGCTAAGGCAAAGGCGGTCCTTGAATCCGGAGCTGCGCTCGCCAAGCTGAACGCGTACATCCAGCTCACGAATCAATGAGCGGCTCAAAGCATGCGTGGGGACGGATGGGCAAGCTGCAAGAAGTGGTCCCAGCAGGTTGCAGCTGCAGCGTGAAGTGCTTGGCGGACATTCGAAGCGGCCCCACACGGGGATGGCCCAAGGCGAGGTCGGCGCTCGAGTTATCTAAGAGGGGGCGCATCACCAGGGGTGGTTGCCGTCCCAGCGAACCATGGCGGCGCTAAACTGGATGCGCCAAGACTGGTGCGATGCCCAGGGAGCGGTTGGGGTGCGGGGATGCGGTTGATAACGATTATGGCGCGACACGTGGCACAATTGATCCGCCAGGGCAAACTGGGAAAGCTTTCCTTGGGCGGTGCGGTCGAAATCAGTCGGGTTCATCGCGTGGGCGTGCCTATCGGTTGGTGAGTGAGCGCAATGGGGTGTCCGTGTGCTTCGCCGCCGCTTTGAAAATCCAAATGGTCGATATTCTTAACAAAATCCTCGCAACTAAGGCAGAAGAAGTGACCGTTGCTAAGTCCATCCTGCCCCTGCCTGAGATCGTTGCCCGTGCAAAGGACGAACCGCCCGCGCGCGACTTTGTAGGGGCAATTCAGAATAAGATCGCCGCCGGCCGGCCAGCCGTGATTGCTGAAATCAAGAAGGCCAGCCCCAGTCGCGGCGTGCTCAGGGAAGACTTTCGACCGGCGGAATTCGCGCTGAGTTACGAGAAAGGCGGCGCCGCCTGTTTGTCTGTCCTGACAGACAAACAGTACTTTCAGGGCAGCGCGGATTATTTAAAGGAGGCCCGCGCTGCATGCAGTATCCCGGTGTTGCGCAAAGATTTCATGCTAGACCCCTATCAGGTGTATCAAGCCCGGCTGATGGGCGCGGACTGCATCCTGTTGATCGCAGCCGCGCTAAGCCTTGCTCAAATGCAGGAACTTGAAGGGGTCGCCAGCGCGCTGGGCATGGCCGTGTTGGTCGAATCGCACGATAGGCTGGAGCTTGAAAACGCCTTGCAGCTGAAAACGATACTTCAAGGTATCAATAACCGTAGCCTCAAAACCTTCGAAGTGGCCCTTGATGTCACGCTCATGCTGCTACCGAGGTTGAACGAGGCGGGGTGCATTGCGGTTACCGAGTCCGGCATACTCGCGCCGGCCGACGTCGCGCTGATGCGCCAACACGGCGTTAACGCTTTTCTGGTTGGGGAGGCCTTTATGCGCGCCGCCGACCCGGGTACTGAGCTCGGCCGGCTATTTGCCTGATGCCCGCCCTGCGTCCTTCGTCACCTAAATTTTCTATCGGCATCGCTAACTAGGTAGGGGCATACGGGCACGAACCCATCCGGTTGCTAGACCGGGCACCCGCAGGGACAACCATGGGAAGGCTATTCAAGGAGCCTGGCGCATGTAGCTCATGCGCCGCTTAATCCTAGGGCGCTATCCACGCGCATCAATGGCCCTTCTTCGTGCCGTCCAAACACAAGAATGTCGGATATTGGGATCGTATTGGGCCAGTCTCCGCGCACCGCATATTAGTTGTTGCTTCTATAGCACACACGGCCTCAGTGCGTAACATATTGTTTATTATTGAATTTATTGTGACAAGCCCCCTGTTGTTGTCAGTACACAACGAATTTGGGCTGCATTTGTTGATTTAGCAACACTTTTCCCTTGCCTGGGCTAAAGCAATCTGGATAATGGAAATTGTCCAAAACAAGGACGGCTCTGCAGAGCCCACCAATTTTTTTTTCCAACAGGAGAAATGCAATGCAAAAGAAACTGATAACCCTGGCGCTGGCTTCGGCCTTCGCCGTTCCGGCGTTTGCCGCCACGTCCAACGTTGACATCTACGGTCAATTCGACGTGTCCTATTCCTACGTAGACGGTATCAACAGCAACCCGGCTCCTACCGGGGTAAGCACCAGTGCCAACCGTGTTGACAGCAACGTATCCCGTATTGGCCTCAAAGGGTCTGAAGACCTGGGTGATGGCCTGGCTGCGATTTGGCAGTGGGAACAAGGCATCAATTTGGACGCCGGCGCTGAAAGCAGCGGCAAAACCGCGTTCGGCACGCAGCGTGACACCTTCGTGGGGCTAAAAGGTGGCTTCGGTACCGTCTTGGGCGGCACCCACAACACGCCCTACAAGGATGGTACGGGCAGTCTGGATCCGTTTGCCGACGAAGCGGGTGACTACAACGCCATTATCGGCACGTTTGAAGGCTACAACACCTCCGACTTGCGTCTGGGTAACGTGCTGGCCTACGTCACTCCCACGTTCAGTGGGTTGACCGCTGCCGTTGCCACGTCCTTCCTCAAGGAAACTGGCATGGACAACCACGGGAATACGCCTTCCGCGTACACGGGTACGGTGATGTATGCCAATGGCCCGCTGTTTGCGGATGTCGGCTACGAGCAGGCGAATGACGTCGGCACAACCATTGGCTTGTCGGATGTGACCATCAAGAGCTGGAAGGTCGGCGCGGGCTACACCCTGGACGCCCTGACCGTTAACGCCCTCTATGACCACATCGAGCTTGACAATCGTCTGCCTGGTGGAGGCAGCGTAGATCGCGGCGCCTGGGGCCTAAATGGCGTGTACAACATTGGCAATATTGGCCTGAAATTAGGCTTCTATGACGCGATGGATGTCTCTGGCAATAACGTTAACGGAAGCAATACGGGCGCGAAGCTGTACGAAGGCGGGGTGGATTACAACCTGTCCAAGCGTACCAAGCTCTACGCTGTGTATGCCAGAACGGCTAACGACGCGAACGCCACGTATTGCGTCGGTGGTGGGCAAGACGCCGGTTTTGGTGGTTCAGGCCTTAATTCGGGCAACGTATGTTCTACGACCCCAGGGCAAGCAGAGTCCATCTTCTCTCTGGGCATGCGCCACGCCTTCTAATTCGATGCTGGCATCAGCCAGTTGAGATTGGAAAATTAGACGGGCTCCAGCGGGAGCCCGTTTTTTCTTTGTGCTTACCCCAAGAGCCGGTTATTTCTGAACCACGGTCCGACTTTGCATGTTCCGGCTGCCGTGATCAGTTTGTGCCGTATCCCAGGCTGTCGTAACCGAAATACTCGACGTACGTCTGCAGCACGTCCGTGACCTCACCCAGATAGGGCAAGTAGCGCCGCCAGCGACCCGCAGCGCGCTGGTAGATGGGCTGGATGACCTGGGAATGGCTGGGCGTGTTGATGACACCGCGCCGCGCCGCATGTTCATGAGGGCGGGCCATTTGCTCGTGCCATTCGAGCTCGAGAAAGTCGAGTAGGGGCTTGATCTCGGCAGGCAAGTCGTGCACCAGATTTTCATAGTAAACGCGATGGTGGCGCAGTGGCAGCACGTCGACCCATTGGCGCCACATTCCCATGACCCGGGTGTATAGCGCCGCGGTGTCTTCCAGCGTGTAGAAATTGGCTATGGCGTCATTCGGTTCAAACAGGTGCGCGAAACAGCTCAACACGCAGTCACAGGGATGGCGCAACGCAAGAATGAAACGTGCGTCGGGGAAGATACGCAGGATGTAGGGCACGCGCGTGATGTTGAGCGGAAGCTTGTCGATCAAGAGATTCCCCTCCTGTAGTCCAATGAAGTCGCCGACGTATTCAAAGTAGAGCTGGCGAAGTCGGCCAAGGTGCGCTGGACTCAATCCTTTTAGGCCCTGCGGGTTGCGCTGGGCGAGCTCGTCCATGTCATCGCAGAGCGCCGCAATGATGGGTTTCTCTTCCAAGGTTTGGATCCTGGGGTGGCTGTCTAAAACTTGGTCAAGTAGGGTCGTACCCGAGCGGGGAAAGCCCACGAGGAAGACCGGTGAGGCAGGCACTCCGGATGTCGCAGGAAGATTGCGCCACCCGCTGACGTCGAGGCGGGCGCGACGATCCAGATCAGCCACGTAACGGGTCTTGTCGAAGTCCCGTTGTGAAAACGCCTGCGCTTGCAAGCGATTGCCTTCTGCAAAATCGGCAAACGCACGGTCGATTTGATCGAGCTGGTCATAGAGCAGGCCACGTTCATAGTGGAGGGTGGCCGCCAGGTGCCTGTCCATTGCGGTAGGATCAACGGTCTCTAAACGCTGCAACGCTTGGTCCAACTTGCCGGATCGGCGCTCGCAAATACCCATCACTACATTCATGGCAGGTTGCTCGGGGGCGAGGCTTAAGCCTGCCGCGGCCACCTCCTCGGCTTCGGCCAGACGATTGGTTGATTGAAACAACAGGGCAAGACTCACATAGGAAGCAATGTCAAGCGGGTTGTTAGTAAGCAGCTGGCGGTACTCGACGATCGCCTCATCCCAACGTTTCATGGCGTGCAACAGCTTGGCGAGATTTGCCCGCGCATCGTCTAGCGCCGGGTCGAGCGCGAGCGCCTGGCGATAACGGGCTTCCGCCTCCTCGATACGGCCCAAGCCGCGCAGGGCATTGCCGAGGTTGGAATGATACTTTGGCACGTCAGGTCGCGCCGCGACGGCCTGGTGCAACAAAGGTTCGGCCTCGGCATACCGGCCCTGGATATTGCGAATGACACCGAGCAGATGGCGCGCTTCGGGGTCCACATGAGCTTCGGTCAAGAGGGGCTCGCAGAGCTTCTCCGCATCGGCGAGATTGCCTGAACGGGCGTGAGTCAGGGCTTGTTGCAAGGTGTCGTTGGCGAGCGTAGACATATTCTGCAAGGTATCCGCTAATTGCAAGAACGATCATGGTAATCCTGGATAGTCATTTCAGCGCCACCGAGGTCATGCTGCACCGAAAGTTGCTCGGCTCTTCTACGGGCCGACTCACCGTTCTCTGCTTCGGCTTGACATGTCGGGTATGAGAAATAGGCTTGGCCCAGCGGAACAGCGAGGTCCGGGATGCGATGGATTCTCGTTGGATCCATCGTGCGAAAGGGTCAAACGGCTCATGCGTTGGAAGGCGGGCCATGTGCTCCATTGGGTGATGGTTCGGGTAACCCGTTGCCCCATCGGGGTCGGCGGCGCGAGGACCCGTTTGAACTGAGAGGTCGAGGCCACGTCCGATTTAGGGAGGACGGAGGCGGACCCGCCCTGTTTCCGGGATCCGAGAGGTCTGTCTGGGGTTAAGGCTCGTAGAGAGCACGAACAGTGGGCTCCGGGATGTGCAATGGCTGTGGGGGGCAGGTTGAATCGGCGCACGGCACGGGCGGGCACGATTTGATCTGCACCCGTGACAAGAGGGACTGGGGTGGTTGTGTCAGCAAAAGGGAGTATGGGGCGGGACTTGGCAAGACGGCTTGGTTCTCAAAGAGGCGCCCCCTTCGACCGATAGCTTCTGGCTCAGCGGCACGATGACGGCCAAAATCAGGTATTGGTAGAATGGGCGATGCGGGATTGTCCCGTAAGGTGCTTCTAAAATGAATCTAGACCAACTGATCAGCGTATTCGACAACGGCCTGCGCACGGTATTCGCCACACCGCAGGCCAACCGGCCCACTCCCTCGGGACACGCGGAGGAAGCGTTGCTTTCGGACGCGGAGAAGCGTAGCGTCGTCGGGTTGATGCGGGTAAATCACGTCGGCGAGGTGTGTGCCCAGGCGCTCTATCAGGGACAGGCCCTGACGGCAAGAAATACCGGCGCGCGCGCGGCATTAGCGCAGGCAGCGATCGAGGAAAACGATCACCTGGCTTGGTGCGAAGGTCGCATCGTTGAGCTGGGTGGACGCAAGAGCCTGTTGAATCCGTTCTGGTATTCCACGTCATTTGCGCTCGGTGCGTTGGCTGGTGCGCTGGGTGACAAGTGGAACTTGGGTTTTCTGGCGGAAACCGAGAATCAGGTTGAGGCGCATTTGGATGAACACCTGGATCAACTGCCCGAGCAGGATCAGAAGAGCCGTGCAATCGTGCGGCAGATGAAGGAGGATGAAGCGCGTCATGCACAAACCGCCATCGAACATGGTGGTGCCCCGCTTCCGATGCCAGTGAAGACAGCCATGAAGCTGGCTTCTCAGTTGATGAAGAAAATGGCGTATTACCTCTGAGCGTGAGCTTTGCTGAGAATCTGCCCGGCTTGCCGTTCGTCGACCACGTTGAACGCCTGGAGATGGAGGATGGGGCGGGAAACCTGCCGGCTTGCTCGAAGAAGTAGCCGGGTTCGGCAGGATCCGTTCGGGTCTATGCCTATCTGCTTGCCAAATGGGGCGCCATTAACCGACACGCGGCGAAGGAACGTCTCGTGATCGATGCCGAACACACGGCGGATGCCCGCGGTCACCTCGGTCAGCACCCGAATATTGACCGGCTGCTCGAAATCGAGACGACCGGCAACGTGTTTCGGTCAAAGGTGTCGCAGCCGTGACACGGGTTTAGGATTCGTGGATTTCGAAGTCGTGGGTGATCTGGGCCACTTGCCCGAGCATGATGCTCGCAGAACAATATTTCTCGGCAGATAGTTTAATCGCCATTTCCACTTTCTTTTGCTCCAATGCTGTGCCCGTGACGATAAAATGAACATGGATCCGAGTAAATACCTTGGGGTCCGTGTCAGCGCGGACCGCCTCGATTTCGGCCACACAGTCCGTGAGCTGTTGGCGACTTTTGCGAAGGATCTGAACCACATCATAGCTGGTACAGCCACCCATGCCTAAGAGCAACATTTCCATGGGGCGCACCCCGAGATTCTTGCCGCCACCGTCAGGCGGACCATCCATGACAACGGTGTGGCCGGATTCGCTTTGTCCAGCAAATGAAACGCCCTCGATAAGTTTGATCCGAGCTTTCATGTTTGGTTGTTTCCTATAGCAGGGTGCGTAATTTATACCATACGAGTCCAATCCATTCGTGCAATGCCCAAGTGGATTGAGCAAGCGATCGGACGCTCGGTAGGAAGATGCGCGGATCATCGACCCCGACATGAGCGAAGCCTGTTCCCGCCGGGATGACCTCTAGGCCCTGGCGTTCGAAGACCAGGGCGGCGCGGCGCTCGTCGCCTGCGTGGGTAACCAGCAGGATACGCTCAATCCCCGCCCTCTTTAGAATGGGCGCGGAATTTGCAGCATTGTCCCAAGTGGTGAGCGCGCCGGTCTCAGTGTAGGCCACAGGGGTATCGAAGTCGTTTTGCAGCACGTCTTTCATGAGTTCGCCCTCGGACTGGCTTCCGCCACCGGGCATCCCGCCCGTCACCAGAATGGGTAGACCGGTTGCTTTATAGAGGTGGGCCGCATAGCGAAGCCGCTCAAGTGCGAGTTCATTGACCGTGTCGCCGCCATATTCAGGCATGTCTACGTGACGACCGGCGCCCAGTACGACGATGGCATCAGCCTGGGGGAGGGCGCCCAGGGAAAGGGGCGGGGCGATTTCTAGGCTGTATTGGAGCCATCCGGCGCACCAGGCGGTCGATAGCAGGTACAGACCGAGGAACGTGCCCCCGAGCAAGCCGTGCTTCAACGCGCGCCAAGGGACGACCCATGCGCCGAGCAGCAAGAGCAGGAACAGGCCCGGAGGGACCAGGAGGGTTCCAAGGATGTTGGAAAGGTAGAAACTGGCCATAGGGCCTTATTATCCCGACTTCATATTGGGTTTGACAGGGCTGTACAGAAATCGCTACACTATGCGGCTTTTCAGGGATATGCCGGGCCCCGTTGCCCGGAATTTAAGGTCTGGTCATGAAAACCTTTTCCGCAAAGCCGCATGAAGTGAAACGCGACTGGTTCGTGGTGGATGCCACGGATCTCGTGCTCGGCCGCCTGGCGGCCGAAATTGCGCGCCGCCTGCGCGGCAAACACAAGCCCGAATTTACCCCTCACGTGGACACGGGCGATTATATTGTGGTGGTCAACGCCAGGAAAATCCGCGTGACCGGCAACAAGTCGGAGGACAAGAAATACTATCGCCATTCTGGCTATCCCGGGGGCATCTCGGAAACGACTTTCGGCAAGATGCAAGAGCGTTTCCCCGGTCGCGTTCTGGAAAAGGCCGTGAAGGGCATGCTGCCCAAGGGTCCCTTGGGTTATGCAATGATCAAGAAAATGAAAGTGTATGCGGGTGGTGATCATCCCCATACGGCCCAGCAGCCGCAGGCTCTCGAACTCAAGAGCTAAGAGGATTAGAGAAAGATGATTGGCAACTACAACTATGGCACCGGCCGTCGCAAGGAATCCGTCGCGCGGGTCTTCATGAAATCGGGCTCCGGAAATATCGTGGTTAACGGCAAGCCGGTGGACGAGTATTTTTCCCGTGAGACAGGTCGAATGGTGGTGCGCCAGCCCCTGGTGCTGACCGAGAACCTGTCAAAGTTTGACATCATGGTCAACGTTGCGGGGGGGGGGTGAAACCGGACAGGCGGGTGCCGTACGTCACGGGATTACCCGCGCCTTGATCGAATATGACGGGAATCTCAAGCCGGCACTCAAAGCCGCGGGTTTGGTTACGCGTGATGCCCGCGAGGTGGAACGAAAGAAGGTCGGTTTGCACAAGGCCCGTCGCCGCAAGCAGTTTTCCAAGCGCTGATTCGCGTGTCAGAAAAAGGCCACCTGCGGGTGGCCTTTTTCTTGGCATAATTTACCCATACGCCATTGGAGTTATCCATGATCAAAGTTGGAATCGTCGGGGGCACCGGTTATACGGTGGTCGAGTTGTTGCGCTTGCTGGCCCGCCATCCCGAGGTGGAAATGACAGCAATCACGTCGCGCAAGGAAGCCGGGATGCTTGTGGCGGACCTGTTCCCCAATTTGCGGGGAAGGGTAACGTTGGCGTTTTCCGACCCACAGCGGGCTGACCTCACTCACTGCGATGTGGTGTTTTTCGCGACGCCCAACGGGGTGGCCATGCAGCAAACCCGGAGCTTGCTGAATGCAGGCGTCAAGGTGATCGATCTGGCGGCTGATTTCCGCATTAAGGACGTCAAGGAATGGGAGTCCTGGTACAAGATGGAGCATGCTTGTCCTGAGCTCCTGGGCGAGGCGGTCTATGGGCTTCCAGAGATCAATCGGGAGGCGATCCGTCGTGCACGCTTGGTTGCCAATCCAGGCTGTTATCCAACGGCCGTACAACTTGGTTTCCTGCCTTTGATTGAGGCCGGACTGGTGGATACGACACACTTGGTCGCGGACGCCAAGTCGGGCGTTTCCGGTGCGGGGCGTAAGGCAGAGACGCATCTCCTTTTTGCCGAATCGTCGGATAACTTCAAGGCCTACGCGGTGGCAGGGCATCGGCATCTTCCCGAGATTCGCCAAGGCCTTGCCAGTGCGGCAGGCCATCCGGTGGCCCTGACGTTTGTGCCTCATCTGACGCCACTTATTCGGGGTATCCACGCAACGCTCTATGCTCGGCTGACTCGCAAGGACACTGACCTGCAGGCGCTCTACGCGCGCCGTTATCACGGCGAGCCGTTTGTCGATATTCTACCGGCCGGGAGCCATCCGGAAACCCGGTCGGTGCGCGGCGCCAATACCTGCCGCATTGCGCTTCACCGGCCCCAGGGTGGGGACATCGTGGTGGTGTTGTCAGTGATCGACAATCTGGTGAAGGGCGCGGCGGGGCAGGCGGTGCAAAACATGAACATCCTGTTCGATCTGCCGGAGGCAATGGCCCTCGATGACATTGGCCTGTTGCCGTGAACTTCCCTATAAGAAACAGGGTCTTTACTTGACGGGTGCCGGAGTTTCCGGATAATGATTTGCCAATAGATATTTTAGGAGCGAGCTATGAACGCGATGACCGAAGTCCCCATGAATTTCACTGACAGCGCGGCTGCAAAAGTTAAGTCCCTGATTGACGAAGAGGGCAATCCGGATCTCAAGCTGCGAGTGTTCGTGAGCGGAGGAGGCTGTTCGGGTTTCCAATATGGCTTCACCTTCGATGAGGTCGCCAATGAAGATGACACCACGTTGGAAAAAGGTGGGGTTACACTGCTCATCGATTCAATGAGTTTCCAGTATCTCGTCGGCGCAGAAATTGATTATCAGGAAGGGCTCGAAGGCGCACAGTTTGTGATCAAGAATCCGAACGCCACGACCACCTGCGGCTGCGGTTCCTCCTTCTCCGTCTAAACGGGCTCTATCGACGAAACAAGGGGCGGGCAGCGAGGCGGGGGTAATCCTGTTGCTGCCTGATGCCTTGGAGAACACCGGGAAGGGATTTTTGCGTTAACACGTTTTCGGGGTGTGCGGCGAGGTTTGCCGCGCTCAAGGATCGAGCCGCACTTATTGAAGATCGTCGCCGGCTCCCCACTCATCTCGGGTTCCCGGCAGTCACCTAACCTACCCCCATCCGCTCTGATTGCCCCGGCTCGCGGCGGGTTGCGCTCAAGGCCCGGCTCCAGTTGTAACGCGCGATCGACGGCGCGTAGCCAGGCCCAAGGGATGGCGAGTGCTGTGTGGCCTTAGGGCGCCCGTTGCCCGCGTCCGTTACAGGTCGAAGGCGGGCACAGCACGCCGGATGGTTTTTGCAGATGTGGATGCCCGTTCGCGGGCCGTGGCCCCAATTCTTGTGTCTTCTTCTGAGCCCTCACGCGGAATAGATTGCGCCGAGTATCCGTGGCCCTTTTGCGCCGGTCACTTCGGGCAGGCTGGCGGGGTGACGATGCAGGCATTGCTGTGCCAGCCACGCAAACGCCATCGCCTCCATCCAATCCGGGTCCACACCAAGCTTGGCGGTTGATTCGACCCTAGCCGGAGCCGCGAGCTGGGCAATACGATCGATTAGCATCACATTGTGGACCCCACCGCCGCAGAGGTACATTTCCTGATAGCCGTTGCAATCGCGTTTAGCTGCTTCCACCAGGGTTCGCGCGGTGAGTTCGAGCAGCGTCGCTTGAACATCGGCGCTAGGCTCAGTGCCGTCCAGGTACTGGCCCAGCCAGTGCAGATTGAACTGTTCCCGCCCCGCGCTTTTGGGGGCGGCAGAGTGAAAAAATGGGTGTCCGAGAAGCGTATGGAGCAGTTCCGGTAGAACGTTGCCGGAGGCGGCCCAGTCGCCGCGATCATCATGACGCTTGCCCAAGCATCGATGGATCCAGGCATCCAATAGCATGTTGCCCGGTCCGCAATCGAAACCCTGAACGGGACCGGTGATCGGCAGGTCGGTGAGATTGGCGATCCCGCCTATGTTTGCAATGACGCGGTGAACATCGTGACGATGGAGCACCTTGGCATGAAAGGCGGGCACCAGGGGCGCACCTTGGCCGCCTGCCGCGATATCCCGGCTGCGAAAATCCGCGACCACCCTGATCCCTGTTAACTCGGCCAGAAGCGCAGCATTGCCAATTTGCAGGGTATAGCCCGCGTCGGGCCGGTGGCGGATCGTCTGGCCGTGGCAACCGATCGCGCTTACGGCCTTGGGCGCGATGTGCGTCGAATCGAGCAATTCGTTGACGCTGGCCGCGTACAACTCGGCAAGCTCATTCGCTGCGAGGGCGGCAAGATGCAGCTCATTGTCATTTGGCTGATGCAGGGCAAGAAGGCGATCGCGTAATACGCTTGCGTAGGGACGGTAATGGCTTGCGATCAGATGGACTGTCGGGCCTGTTATCTCGATCAGCGCCGCATCAACTCCGTCCAGGCTGGTGCCGGACATGAGGCCGAGGTACAACTCGGCCCCCTGCTCCCCAGAGTCAGTCAAGGGCGGCTAGATTGGTGCCCCTGATCAGATTCAGACGGGCTATCCAAGGCTGGGCGGTCTGAGCAAAACGCGCGCGATTGGAAGTTGACAAGGGTTGCGAGATCGGCAGATTCATCGCCAAGGGGTTACGCTGGACGCCATTGACCCGAAATTCATAGTGCAAGTGCGGCCCAGTCGCCAAGCCGGTCATTCCAACGAAGGCAACGATCTGGCCTTGGCTCACGTGGGAGCCCCGGTGCAAGCCCGTTGCAAATCGGGACAGATGCCCATAGGCGGTGCTGTAGGGACCAAAGTGCTTGATCACCAGGAGGTTGCCGTAGCCATGCTGTCGACCGATAAACTCGATTGTGCCATCCGACATGGACTTGACCGGCGTACCGGAGGGGGCCGCGTAGTCGATTCCCTTATGCGCACGCCACTTTTTAAGGATCGGATGGAAGCGGGCCATGGTAAAGCCGGAGGTGATTCGACTGAAAGGCAAGGGAGAACGAAGGAACGCCTTTTTCAAGGATTGACCGTCAGGCGTGTAATAGTCTTCGTGGCCCAGGGCATCTCGAAACAACACAGCCCGGTAAACCTTGCCGGCATTCACAAATTCGGCGGCGAGGACCTTGCTGTCACCAAGCAGCTGGCCATTGCGGGCGTTCTGACTGTAGATCACTGAAAAGGTGTCACCCTTCCGCAGATCCTGATGGAAATCGATGTCGGTTGAAAACAGCTCGGCCATTTTGTCGGTGACGCTGTCAGGCAATCCGGCCGCATCTGAAGCGGCATACAGTGAGCTCTGGATTTTGCCGGAGCGCATCACGACCCGGGTTTCGAGTGCAGCGATGGATTTGTCTACGGCGAAGGCGCCTGCTTGGCGTTTGATCGTCACGGTCTGTCCATCGCCATCAACGAAGCTCAGGTTGACGAGACTGCCATCTTCCATAACGTTGGATTGAAGGGTTTGTCCGGAGCGCAGTCGATTAAGGCCCGCCTCGGCGGCGACCCCGGACATAATGCGCTGGGTATCTTCATCCGAGACCTGCATCCGCGCAAGCAGGCCGGCGATGGTTTCGCCAGGCTGAACTTTGTCTTCGCGGGTGAATTCGAGGGCGTTCGGCGGGGGAGTTTGAATGCTCACAGCCAGTGTTTCGGCAACCAGATGCCGCGGCTGCGTTTGCGTTTGGGTGTCAGGCGCAATGCCGAAGGCCGTAACGACGCCCAGAAAAGGAAGAATCGACCCGGCGACCATCCAGCGCAGGCTCAATTTGCGTTCCGGCAAGCCGAGGCGTTGGGTTAAACTCATCAAACGTTGGCGCATTGGTGTAAATCTCCCTATTGGCTTGGGGTGAATTGTACCAGAAATTCCCGTGGTGGGCATTATATAATTAAATCAATTAGTTATGCGTATAACATTTAAGCGGGTCGGCCCCATCTAAAGCCTATCGGCCCGTAGCTGGAATAACTTGAACCCATGAACGAACAATTAAGTGAAATTAAGCGAGGCGCGACAGAGCTCCTTGTGGAACAAGAGCTCATGCAGAAGCTGGCATTACGCCGGCCGCTTCGGGTTAAGGCCGGATTCGATCCAACGGCGCCGGATTTGCACCTGGGGCACACGGTACTTCTCAACAAACTCCGAGCGCTGCAACAGATGGGGCACCACATCTTGTTCCTGATCGGCGACTTTACAGGCATGATTGGCGATCCTACCGGCAAGAACGCGACCCGGCCCCCGCTTAGCCAGGAGGAAGTCGAGCAAAACGCCACAACCTATACTGAACAAGTGTTCAAGATCTTGGATCCGTCCCGGACCGAGGTCGTCTTCAACTCGACCTGGATGGGCCAGTTTAATGCGGCTGACCTGATCAAACTCGCCGCAACCCATACCGTGGCGCGCATGCTTGAACGGGATGATTTCCACAAGCGCTTTGCCGGCAGCCAGCCCATTGCTATTCATGAGTTCTTATATCCGTTGATTCAGGGTTACGACTCGGTGGCGCTTAAAGCAGATTTGGA
>JBKQNQ010000374.1:0-3685 GCA_052145875.1 Thiobacillaceae bacterium | reverse complement strand
GGAGAATAAACTCGGAATTTCCTTCCACGACTTGCTGGCCTTGGGCCGCCAGAAACCGAATGACTCTTCAGAAAGTTTCAACATGGCTTATCTGGCCATCCGTGGCAGCGGGTCGGTAAATGGCGTGAGTCGCTTGCATGGAAAAGTCAGCCGTCAGCTCTTTGCGCCACTGTTTCCCAACTGGCCCGCAGATGAAGTGCCCGTAGGCCATGTGACCAACGGAGTTCACATGCCGACTTGGGACTCGGCGGCCGCCGACGAGCTTTGGACGAAGGCCTGCGGCAAAGACCGCTGGCTGGGAACGTCGGAAACCTTAGAGAACGACATTCGCCGTGTCTCCGATGATACCCTTTGGCAATTTCGCATCGCTACCAGCAAGTCGCTGGTGGAATACACCCGCGACCGCCTGGCCCGGCACTATGCTGCCGCAGGCGCATCACCCGAGACGGTTGAAGCGGCGAAACATCTGTTTGACCCCAATGCGTTGACACTGGGTTTTGCGCGGCGCTTCGCGACCTATAAGCGACCAAATCTGTTACTGCACGACCCGGAACGACTGCTACGCCTGTTATCGAATCCCCAGCACCCGGTGCAACTCATCATTGCGGGCAAGGCGCATCCGGCAGACTTGGCGGGACAAGCCCTGATCCAGAAATGGATTCAGTTCATTCGCCGCTCCGATGTCCGACCTCACGCAATTTTCTTGAGCGACTACGATATGCACTTGACCGAGCGCCTGGTGCAAGGGGTGGATGTCTGGCTCAACACACCCCGGCGACCGTGGGAAGCTTGCGGCACGAGCGGCATGAAAGTGCTCGTCAACGGCGGCATCAATCTTTCGGAATTGGACGGCTGGTGGGCCGAAGCCTTTGTCCCCGATTTGGGCTGGGCGCTGGGCGACGGTCAGGAACATGGCAGCGATCCATCTTGGGACGCAGCCGAAGCCGAGGCACTTTACGAACGACTCGAGCGCGAGGTGATCCCCGAGTTCTATAACCGCAACAAGAAAGGCATTCCCACAGCCTGGGTCGCGCGAATGCGCGAAAGCATGGCGCGATTGACTCCGCGCTTTTCCGCCAACCGCGCCGTGTGCGAATATGCCGAACAACACTACCTACCGGCAGCAATCGCCTGCCAATCACGCGTGGCCAACAAGGGTGCAGCCGGCAAACAAATGGTGGACTGGCGGCACAGTCTGGAAGAGAAATGGGCATCGCTGCACTTCGGCGCAGTGAAGGTGGAGACTCGCGGTGGGCAACATATATTTGAGGTGCAAGTTTGTCTCGACGGTCTCGACCCCAAAGCGGTGCGGGTGGAACTCTATGCCGACGGAAAGAACGGCGGCCCTCCGGTGCGCCAGGAAATGACCTGTCTTCGCCCATTGCCCGATGAATCAGGCAACCACGTTTATAGCGCAACTGTTGCTGCGGTCCGCCTACCAGCCGACCACACTGCGCGAGTGATGCCGCGCTGCAACGGCGTTGCAATCCCGTTGGAAGAAGCACGAATCCTGTGGCAACGATGACAAATAAGGATTCGCAAAATTTTAGACCTGCCAGTCAAAGGCACGCTTCACATCAATTCTCATCAAATAACAGAATGAATCCGTGGCTTAATATAACATGAACACTTCCATCGAATACATCATCATCGCAGTGCCTTTTCACGCTGATGCCGCAACCCATGACGAGCTCGCACGAAAAGTGAACGAAAAAATACACGATGGTTACGAATTGTTTGGCCCGCCATTTCTCAGCGAAGAGATGATGTATCAGTCAATGACCAAACCAATTTATCAGACTTCCCAAGTGCCGACCCCATGAAAAAAACTATTCCGATTACAACCCTGTTCCTAGACATCGGCGGTGTTCTGCTCAACGATGGCTGGGATCATATTGCCCGTCGGCGGGCGGCAAAGCACTTCAGGTTGAACTGGGCAGAGATGGAACAGCGGCACAGCCTGAACTTTAACATTTACGAGGAGGACAAGCTCACGCTGGATGAGTATTTGAATTGGCTGCTTTTTTACAAAAAGCGGTCGTTCACTCACGCGGAGTTCCGGCGCTTCATGTTCGCGCAATCGAAACCATACCCAAAAGTGATCCAACTGGTCCGCAAGCTCAAGGCAAAGTATGGATTGAAAATAATCGTGCTTAGCAACGAAGCACGCGAATTGAATGCACATCGGATTCGCGCGTTCAAGCTGGACGAGTTTGTGGATGCGTTTGTTTCCTCCTGCTTCGTCCATCTTCATAAGCCAGATACGGCCATCTTCCGGATGGCGCTGGACATCGCCCAGACGTCTGCCCGGCAGATCGTCTATATCGAAAACACCCCGATGTTCGTCCAGATCGCGGAAGGTATGGGGATTCGCGGGATTCTCCATACAGATTACAAATCTACGTGCGCGAAACTCGCTTCGTTCGGATTGCAGAAGGACACCATCCATGAAACCCGCTAACGCACACATCCTGACTATCAACGGCGGTTCTTCGAGCATCAAGTTCGCGCTGTATGAGGCAGGCAAAACGCTGAAACGAGGCCTGTATGGAAAGGTTGACCGTATCGGTATGAGCGGGACGAACCTGACGTTTCATGACGCGAGTGGAAAGCCCCAGGCCGCCCTTAATCTTACCGCCGCCGATCATCAATTTGCTGCGAATTTCCTGATTGATTGGCTCGAAAAGCAAAATGGCTTTGACTCGATCCAAGCTGTGGGACATCGCGTGGTTCACGGCATGCAACACACCGAACCGGAAATTGCCACCCAGGAATTGTTGGATGAACTGCACCGCGTTAGTCCGAACGACCCGGATCATCTGCCGCGTGAGATTGAACTGATCGAAACGTTCCGCCAGCGTCATCCGAAACTGGCGCAGGTCGCATGCTTTGATAGCGCGTTTCACCAAACCATGCCGCGCGTGGCCAGGCTGCTGCCGATTTCGCGCCACTTCGACGCCAAGAGAATTCAACGCTACGGCTTCCACGGCCTGTCTTACGCTTATATGATGGAAGAACTCGCGCGTCTCGGCGACCCGGCGGCGACGAAGGGCCGAGTCATCCTCGCGCACCTCGGAAACGGCGCAAGCCTGGCCGCCGTTCGCGACGGCAAAAGCATTGACACAAGCATGGGCTTCACTCCAAGGCAGGATTGGTGATGAGCACACGCTCCGGTGATTTGGATCCCGGCCTTGCGCCGTATCTGGGGCGAACCGAGCAAGTGACCACCAAACAATTTTACGAAATGGTCAACCACAAATCGGGCCTGCTTGGCGTCTCCGAGACCAGTTCCGACATGCGCGACCTGCTCGACCATGAACAGCAGGACATGCGAGCGGCGGAAGCTGTGGAGTTGTTTTGTTACCAGGCGAAGAAATGGATCGGCTCTTTTGCCGCCGTGCTGGGTGGATTGGACACGCTCGTTTTTGCCGGAGGCATCGGCGAAAACGCGCCGGTTATCCGCGCGCGCATTTGCGAAGGGCTGGGCTTCCTCGGCATAATACTAAATGAACTGCGCAACGCGGAAACGGGGCCGGCGATTTCCGCGCAGACCCATCGTGTCACCGTGCGCGTCATTCGCACGGGCGAAGAACTGATGATTGCGCGCTCGGATTTGCGTTCCTGCGCGAAGACCATCACTGGCTGAACATGAGCCAAAAATAATGGGTAGGGTTACACCCCATAG
>JBKQNQ010000373.1:0-6246 GCA_052145875.1 Thiobacillaceae bacterium | reverse complement strand
CGCGCCGTTTAATAAGTCACGGTGCGTGTGTCAGCGCTGGTCGCGATAGACATTCCCATTGGCCTCCTTCGCTGGTTGCCGGATGCAGCAAAGTGATATCAAATCTCGACGACACCAATCGTTCGTTGAGGTCATTCTTGTTTTACGAGCTCACTTTCCTTTTCTTTGTTTGCGCGCTCCTGGCCCAATCCCATAGTCAAAGCTGTCACCCCGGCAATACCCCCTAGTTGCATGGTTTCCAGGACCGTGCTGGGTACAATTACGATCGTGGCGTTCTCCTTCAACCCCTCATAAAGCATGTTCATAGCCCTCAAATGAAGAGCGACAGGATTGTTGATATAGGTCTTGGCCGCTTCTCCAAACTTCTCCGCCACCTGTCGCTCTGAATCTCCCAGAATCACCCTGGCCTGACGTTCTCTTTCACCTTGGGCCTGCATCGACATCGCATCCTCCAGAGCCGGAGGAATCAGCACATCCTTGATCTCTACCGAATTAACATTAATGCCCCATGGTTCAGTGCGCTCATCAATGATCTTCTGCAACTCCTTACTAATCTTTTCCCTGCCTTCCAGCATGTCCGAAAGCATGGTCTTGCCGATGACATCACGCAGAGCCGTTTTGGGAGGCCCAGCTTATCGCACTTTTATAGTCGGCTACATCCAGGGCCGCCTTCTTAGGGTCTAAGACTTGCCAAAATAGCACTGCATCAACATCCACCGGCACCGTATCTTTCGTAAGTGTCTTTTCTGCCTTGAAAGAGGAGGTGATTACGCGGGTGTCAATCCAGTACGGTATCGCGTCGATAACCGGGATGATGAAAAACAGTCCCGGTCCCTCAAGGGAGCGGAACTTGCCTAACCGCAATATCACCACCCGTTCCCACTGATCCGCAACCCTAATTGAGGCCGAAACAACAAGGGCGATAACAAACGAAATGACTCCAATCACCTCTGCGTTTCCCATGTTAGCCGTACCTCTATAAACGGCAAATGCTAATCCGCCGCCAATGCAAAGAATTACGCCGAAGATTAATGCTGCAAACGAGCTGCTTTTTCTCATTCCGATTACCTCCATGCTTTAGTCCCCTACCTTTGATGACCGCGACTTGTTTTTTCTGAACTCGATGTCAATTCGCAATACTCCATTGAAAATTTAGTCATCGCTGCCACAGGATGTGAGCGTCTTCCAGAGGAACAGCAACGCCTTCGCAGTGCGGTATTACCCGCGCAGTATAGTCTGTAGCCGGACGGTTGGCAGGCACCACCGTGCTGTAAACGTAGCCCCCCGAAGCACCGGCCAGTTGGCGAACGCGCTTCATCTCCTGCCGCACGTGAGCGCTGCTTGTGACGTCGTCGGTATAAAGCTCTACCATCACAGCTTCGGGGTCCAAGTCATTGAGATACACCTCCACCTCAAATATGTGCTGGACCGTATTTGTCTGCACCTTCACGTCACCAAAGCGCAGCGTGACCCATTTCTCTTTCAGAGCATGTTCCCAATTAACTATGCGCTTGCCCACTGCACCTTTATCGTTAGCTCGCTCACGGTAGGCAGCTGCAGCCGGGAGGTAGTGTTGCTCAGTGTATTCACGCACCGTTCGGTTAACGGAGAATCGGGGGGTCAGACGTGCCATGCTTTCACGCATTCGCTTGACCCAAGCGGTTGGAATGCCGCTTTCGTCTCGGGTATAAAATTCCGGGACTACCTCACGTTCCAGCAGATCGTAGAGCGCGTCGGCTTCGACAGCATCCCAAGCGGGATCGTCGCCATGCTCCTGGCCGTCCCCCAACGCCCACCCTATCTCCGGTGTGTAAGCCTCTGCCCACCAGCCGTCCAATTCTGATAGATTAATACCGCCATTCACCAGTACCTTCATGCCGCTCGTCCCGCAAGCCTCCCAAGGCCGACGTGGCGTGTTAATCCAGACGTCCACGCCTTGCACCAAGTGCTCCGTTAACAGCATGTCGTAGTCGCTCAGGAATATAATGTGGGATCGGGTCTCCGGAAGGCGGATAAAATTTATCCATTCATGGATCAAGGCCTGCCCCGCCAAGTCCTCCGGATGGGCCTTGCCGGCGATGATGAGTTGCACCGGACGCTCAGGTTTGCTTAACAGGCGAAGTAATCGCTCCGGATTGTGCAGCAGCAGGTTCGGCCGCTTGTAGGTCGCAAAGCGGCGCGCAAAGCCCAGTGTCAATGCATTAGGATCAAATATATGTTTCGCACTGTCAACCGCATCGAGCGGCGCTCCGGAGGATGCTAGTTGTCGGGAAAGTCGTGCGCGAGAGTATTCAACAAGAGACTTGCTTGAAGCGATGCGAAATTGCCAAAGGCTGGCGTCGGAGACGTGGCGGATATCCTGCTCCAGAGTTTCTGTTTTCCCCAGCCAACGGTCTTTTCCGCAGGCTTCAGTCCACAGATCGTCAGATTCTGGAGAGTCCCAACTCGGCATGTGGACTCCGTTTGTCACATGTCCAACCGGCACTTCGCCCACTGGCCATTGAGGGAAAAGAGGCTCAAAAATATGCCGGCTCACCTCCCCGTGCAAGCGACTCACGCCATTTACCGACCCACTCCCCCTAATTGCCAGATAGGCCATGTTGAAGCTTTCCGATGAGTCGTTCGGATTTTGACGGCCCAAGGCTAGCAACTCGTGCAGCGAGATTCCAAGCCTGTTCTGAGCGTACCAGCCGAGGTATTGCTCTATGAGGGCTGGAGAAAACCGGTCAAAGCCGGCGGCCACTGCCGTGTGGGTGGTGAAAAGGTTCCCCGCCCGAGTTGCAACAAGCGCTACTTCAAAGGGCTGAGCAGTCTCTTGCATAAAACTATGGGCGCGTTCCAACACGGCAAAGGCAGCATGCCCTTCATTCAAATGACAGACTTCTGGATGGATGCCAAGCGCACCAAGCAGTCGCCATCCGCCGATCCCAAGGAGCAGTTCTTGCTTAAGGCGCAGCTCCGGCCCGCCGCCATACAGTTCGCTGGTAATTCCGCGATGTGCGGGAAAGTTCGCAGCATCATTGCTGTCCAGCAGGTAAAGCTTTACTCTGCCGACCTGGACCTGCCAGGCGCGCAGCCAGACTGAGTAACCAGGCAACTTGACTTCCAACCGTAGCCACTCACCGTTAGGTTCGCGCAAAGGCGTGATTGGCAACTGTCCAGGATCGTTATATGGGTAGAGTGCCTGTTGCAATCCGTGCTTGTCGATCACCTGGCGAAAATAGCCTTGCTGGTAAAGCAGTCCCACACCGACCACCGGCACACCCAAATCGCTCGTGGCTTTAAGTTGATCGCCGGCTACATTGCCAAGCCCGCCAGAGTAGATGGGCAAAGCTTCGCTCAACATAAATTCCATGCTGAAATAAGCAACACTGGTGAGTGGGGTCTGTGGATGCTCTTGCTGAAACCAAGCAGGCGCTTTCAACTCTTGCCGCCTCATCTGCACAAGGGCATCAACGTTTTTGCGAAAAACGGGATCGGCTAAAACGCGATCAATCTGGTCGTGCGATACCGTCTGCAGGACAACCCAGGGATTATGCGTGATTTCCCACAGTTTTGGATCAAGCTGGCGCCACACTTCGTCAGTGGCATGATTCCACGACCAGCGCATATCCAGGGCCAGCTCCGCCAAGAAATCGAACCCCTCGATTTCGGTGGGTAGAAGATTGTATATTGGGTGGCTGACACGTATCTGTTTGCTCATAGTCTCTCCTTCAAGTCTCCTTCGCTTACACTTGCGTTATTGAACACCACATTAACTCCGGTGGATGCCCCTATTGAATCTATCGAACTCGATAACCATCAATCATTCGTTTCCTCCATCAAATCCATTCTAAAATTCCATCCTTGTCTCTCAATCGCAAGACTTCATTTCCTATCTTCACGGTTGCGGCAATCATTAATGGCTCACCACTAACTGTGACTTGTGCCGTCCGGTCTGCATGTAGAGAAAATAATAATAAAAGCCATGATAGCCAGTGGCGTCAGGTTCAGGACCTTGCGGGCTGTTCCATAAAAAACGCAGCGTGGCAAGCGTTCGTTCAATCGCTGCTGCACGGGGCATAAATCCGCGCTAGACAGCCACCGGGTAGGCCGCCAATGCTAGGCCTGTGGCTGTAATACTGGCAGGCCAATCCGTTGCGGTCTTATCGATGACTAGCCAGTTTGCGGGATTCGTCTCATTCGGAAAGTAGCTGAATGAGACGCGCTGAAGGTTTTCCAACTCAGCGTCGACGGTTAATACCCTAGCGCTCATAGTTTCTTATCCAAGTTTGTATTGCCTGCAAGCCTTGACCTTTGTGGCGCCGCAGTCAAAGCATTGTTGACGATTGTTTGCGCTTCCTCCAGGATACGACTCAGATGATCCGCTCCCCGGAAGCTTTCTGCATATATCTTGTAGATATTCTCGGTTCCTGACGGACGCGCCGCGAACCATCCGCTTTCGGCTATTACCTTCAACCCGCCGATGGGCGCACTGTTGCCAGGTGCTTGTGTGAGGATGATCTGGATTTTTTCGCCAGCCAGGTCGCTAAGCTTGACCTGCTGGGGTGATAGCTTCGCCAACAGTTCCTTCTGCTCCGGAGTGGCCGCAGCTTCAACTCGGTCGTAAAACGGCTCACCGAATTCGCGGGTGAGTTCATGGTAGATTTCGCCAGGATCTCGGCCCATCCGAGCAGTGATCTCAGCCGCGAGCAAAGCCGGGATGATTCCGTCTTTATCTGTTGTCCAGACGCTGCCATCCAGACGGACAAACGACGCGCCCGCACTCTCTTCCCCGCCAAAGCCAAGTGAGCCGTCGAGGAGTCCATCCACAAACCACTTGAAGCCGACTGGCACCTCGCAGAGCTTCCGCCCAAGTTTAGCGGTGACGCGATCAATCATCTGGCTGCTCACCACCGTCTTGCCGACAGCCGCTTCCCTGTGCCACTTCGGCCGGTGTTGAAAGAGATATAAGATGGCGACTGAAAGGTAGTGATTGGGCGGCAGAAGGCCTACGCTTTTAGTAACAACCCCATGCCTGTCATGGTCGGTGTCGCAGGCAAAAGCAATGTCGAAGCGGTCCTTCATACCGATCAAGCGCTGCATCGCATAGGGCGATGAAGGGTCCATACGGATCTGGCCGTCCCAATCGAAAGTCATAAATCTGAAGGTCGGGTCGACGGCCTTGTTAACAACTGTCAGGTTCAATCCATATCGTTCGGCAATCGGCTCCCAGTAGTGGACCCCGGCACCGCCGAGCGGATCAACTCCCAGGCTGATCTTGGCGCCACTAATGGCATCCATGTCGAGCACGTTTGAGAGATCAGTAATATAAGCATTAAGATAGTCGTGCCGATGCGTCGTAGGGGCGCTCAGAGCCTTTTCGAAGGGAATCCTTTTAACTCCTTTCAGACCTCTTTCAAGAAACTCGTTTGCCCTCGCCTCGATCCAGTCAGTAACAACGGATTCGGCCGGCCCGCCGTTTGGGGGATTGTATTTGAATCCGCCATCATGTGGCGGATTGTGTGATGGTGTGATGACGATGCCGTCAGCGAGTCCTGTCTTGCGCCCACGGTTGTACGTGAGAATCGCATGAGATACGACAGGAGTCGGGGTATATTCGTCTCCCGGCGCGATCATTACATCCACCCCGTTGGCCGCCAGCACCTCCAGAGCGCTGGCATGAGCCGGAACAGAGAGCGCATGTGTGTCCATACCGAGAAACAACGGGCCATCAATCTTCTGCTGCCTGCGGTACAGGCAAATGGCCTGGCTGATGGCGAGAATATGCCATTCGTTGAAAGCCTTTTGGAATGCGGAACCACGATGCCCTGAGGTGCCGAAGGAAACCCGTTGTGCCTTCATCGACGGATCGGGCACTTCGGTATAATAGGCAGTGACGAGTTTAGGCACGTTAACCAGCATCGCTGGTTCGGCAAGTTTTCCTGCATTAGGGTTTACTTTCATCGTTCTACCTTTAACTGCGCTGATGCCTTTTGTGTTAAGGTCTCCATCAGCTTGTCGAATGGCACGTCGAATTTGTTGACGCCTTCGTCTTCAAGTTGCTGAGTAACTTTGTCGATGCTGATCCCGAGTTCCGGCAATCTTGCCATTATCCAGTTGGCTTCCTCAACACCTTGTTCGAGGCGTAATTTTGGGTTGCCGTGATCACGATAAGCGTCGATGGTTTCAAGCGGAGCCGTGTTTACGGTATCCAGGCCTATTAGCGGTTCAATGTACTTCACATCGCTATAGTTCGGGTTCTTG
>JBKQNQ010000372.1:0-4765 GCA_052145875.1 Thiobacillaceae bacterium | reverse complement strand
CAGGAACTATGGCGTCACCTGTTGCCGGTTTTTGTGCATGCCAACATCGCTGACAGTACCGCCCTACGCTTCCAGCGTCGCATGCTTGTCGATAGTTCATTGGCGCTTCTCCACCAATTGTGGCGCTCACGTGAGAAATACTTTGAAGCAGCGGACGTCGAGGAGGGCATCCGTTTTCATTTGGTGTGTGCCTCGGACTACTCCGGTTGCGGTGAGACGATTCGATTCCCCGCAAATGAACCGCTTGCCGAATTGATGAGGCGGCGATTAGCCGATGAATCCGACCGCGAGTTTGCCGGGGCGATCATCTTGCCGGCTGCTGACGGACGCATGGATAATCGTCGCTGGGGGCTGGTTGGCCATTTCTCATCGTGCCGCCTGCCCGACATGGTCGACGACTACTATGACTACATCGCGGAGTTGCTTTCGGAGGAGAAACGTCAGCGAGCGAAGTCACGGACGTCTTTGTAGCCACGACAGGGCTTCCGGACAGGCGACGCGCCTTTCACAACGGCGCGGAACTATTTTAGCGTGCGCGGCGGCACCTTAATTTCGCGGGAGGCGTGGCGCAGCGTCCATTTCGGCGCCACCCGCATGAGGCGGAGGGAGGAAGCATGCTTGATACCTTAGAGTGGGAAAGCGTACCCGCTTCCCAGGCGCGCGAGTTGGCGGGGCGCATTCTTCCCACACTCGAAGCACACGAACTTGATCGTGCGCATTTCATGGCCGTCGCGGCTCCACTCCCGTTTTACGCGGCCTATCGACTCTACCGCCTCGGTGGCCGGGATGTTGATGATGATCTGCTGCCGGCCGGATGCTACGCTCTTTGGGACGGCGTGAACGAGGCTTTTCTCATCGATGGACACAGCAGCGCGCTTCATAATGCGAATGCGGCTGCGCCACTGGCACTGACCCCCCAAAATACCCCCGATTACATTCGGTTCTTCCTGTTTGGCTTATTGGGGGAAGGCGGTCCGTTTATTCTGGTGGAAACACCTCCCGAGAGCGAAGTACCCGGCGCTGACGCCTTAACGGCAAATGCATCACCACTCCACTATATTGGGCAGGACGAGAACGGCCGCGCAAAATACAAGGCAATTCTGGTTTATAACGGCGACTTGTTTGCGGCGGTCTTTGCCGTGTCCCAAAATGGTGATATCGAGATGGTCAATGACGATACCTTGGCCAGCAAGATCGCCGAGGACGCCATTCCACTTGCGCCGGAATTGGATGGCGCCCCGATACTGGCAAAGTATCTGGCAACCGAGATGCTGGCAGCGACCTCGATGCCGTCTTCGGTTCCAGATGAGCGGCCCGCGATCCAATCCACCCAGAGGCCCAACTTGGCCATGTCAACAAAGTCAGCGCTCCTCATTCTGGCTGAGATGCTGCTCGAGCGGGCCCTGGCGGAGCAAACCCAAAACAGACTGATCGTCCATTTTAATGCCACCCAGACCGGCGGTACTGGACTTGACCAGTTTGCCAAGTTGGTTGTCAGTGCCTCGCCCATTGTCGCCGTGGAAACCGTCTTGCCCTTCATTGAGGAGATCATCGCTTATATCGTTCGTGAGCGGGTAGCGGTCGAACAAAGGTTGCCGATACTTTCTGCCCAGCAAACCCAGCTCCGGGATGCTGACGCTGCGCTCATTCTGCTGCCAATCCAAGCCTATTCAGCGGGCATCGATTTGGACCGGATGTCCTATGATCTCGCCACGAGGGACCTAGCGGCGATTATTACCTGCGAGACCTTCAGTCAAGTTCCGGAAAGCCTGCGCGTCATCACCGACCTTGTGTTGAAATTGCCGCCAATGGATAGCACAATCTTCGCGGAGTGGTTTGCAAGTGTAATGGGCGGGCCCCTGCCCGCAGACTGGAGAATAGAGGGGGATGCGTGGAGCAAGTATGTTCTTCACACGGATTTCGAACAGCCTCGACGCATGCGGCTTCCACCTGACAAGGCGTTTGAATACATCCGCGGGCAGGTGACGGAGCGGATGTCTGCCGTTGATCCGGCGCACAGCTTAGGATTAGAGCAGCTGTATGGACTGGGAGAAGCCCGGCAGTTTGCCGAAGACCTTATCTCGGACATTCATGCGGCGATCCAAGGCCAGATTCCCTGGTCGCATGTCGATCGCGGCGCGTTGCTGGTCGGCCCGCCTGGGACCGGAAAAACCACGTTGGCGAAGGCCATAGCAAAGGATTGCAATGTGAAGTTTATCGAGGGAAGCGCGGCAGCCTGGCAGGCGGCGGGGGCCTTACCGGAACACATCATGGCAATTAGAAAGACGTTCGCGGAGGCGCGCCGCTATGCCCCATCCATTCTGTTCATTGACGAAATTGATAGCCTGGGTAATCGGGAACAGTTTACTGGCCAGAATGCCTCGTATAACACGGATGTCGTCAACGCGGTGCTGGAGCAGATGCAGGGGCTGGATGCCGAAGCACCCGTGTTTGTGCTTGGGGCCACGAACCACGAGGACCGCGTGGATCCCGCGATGAGGCGTTCCGGCCGCATGGATCGCGTCATCCGCATCCCGCGACCCAATAGCGATGCGCTGGGCCATATCTATGGGCACTATTTGGACAGTCTCACCACCGGTCAACTCGACCGAAGCATTGATTTGACGAACCTGGGTAAGATGTCTGTGGGATTGACCGGGGCGGACGTGGAACGCATTGTGCGGGGCGCGCTGCGCAGAGGACGGAAGGAGGCCCGTGCCGTATCCCAGCTGGACCTCATCGCCGAGCTTACCAACAAGCCGCGCAATCCAGACAGCAGCCCTCGGCTGTCACCCGCGGAATTGGAGCGTACCGCGTACCACGAAGCTGGTCACGCGATGGCACTGTGCCTGAGCGCATCACATGGCGACGACCTTGGGTTTGTAACGATCGTGCCGCGGGAGGATGGCACCCTGGGCTTCGTTGCGCCCCTACCCGATGAACGCGTGAGCTTTACCCGCACCGACTATCAGGAAAGGATTGAAGTCTACCTGGCGGGGCGTGCCGCCGAGGCCATCCGGTACGGCGAGGAAAATGTATCCAGTGGGGCCACATCCGACTTGAATGGCGCAACGGCATTGGCGCTTAGCATGGTGACCAGGTTGGGGTTGGGACAAGAACCTAAGCTGCTATGGACAGATACTCCAACGAGCCAGGATCGCGAGCAAGCCGCGCAGTTGCTTTCGCAATCCTATGAGCGAACGTTGCAAAAGCTTCGGGATGGCAAGGCAATGCTGGCCAGGTTGGCGGAAGAACTGGTGGCCAGACAGGAACTGACGGGGGATGAAGTGCGCAGCATCATTATCCCTGATCAGGCGCGCCCCTAGCAATTGGATCGCGTGTGGCAGGCCGAGCCTTCGTCTGCCAACCGTAACACCGCAAGGTTTTGGGAGGAGCTTTTTTTGTGAAGTACGTCAAGAATGCGATTTCTGTCGGGGTCAAGTTTGCCACGCAGCGTGGCGTGTTGCAGACGCGGGAAGGGCCGGTAGGCTACGAAGCGGGTGATGCCTTGATGAACGGGGCAAAGGGAGAGCATTGGGCCATTCAGCGGGCGCGGTTCGAGGCAACCTATAAGCCGCTTCCTCCGACCGCGATGGGGGAGGAAGGTCAATACCTGAAAATGCCCCTCCCGGTTTCTGCCCGTCAGGTCCTGGCGGATGAAACGATTGCCCTGAGTGAAGCACGGGGCGTGTTGCAGGCACAGAAGGGAGATTGGATACTGACGACCGAGGATGGGCGCCAGTGGGTGGTGGCAAACGACATCTTTCGCGTAACGTATAGCGTACTGGAGAGTCGGTAAGTCGAACCATGAAGATTTTTTCCGAGCGATGGCCACAATGCTTATGAACTGTTGGCGCAGTGAATCAAGCGTACAGCCCACCGCGCGCCGATGCTCAAGGATGGGGCGGATCTGTTGCCTCCCCCAGGATCCAATCCGAGGAACGGGCAATGAACGAGATTTCTGGCACCTCGGATGAGTGAGCAAGCATTTTCCAGTCTCAAGAAGCATCTTTGGCGATGGCTCATCGGGGCCACCTTCGCCATCACGTTATTGTTGGGAGGGTATGGGTACTTTGACCTGTACAAGGAAACAATGCATGGGGTGGAGCTGTGGCTGAACGTTCCCTATAAAGCGATCAGTTTGTTTTACGGAGGGGGAGCTGTAAATGAGCCGGGACTCGCCTTGGCATTTGCCAGAATGCTGGCAAGAATCTTCACGTCCTGGGCGATCGCCTGGACTGCCATGGTTTTCCTCAACCGGCAATTTCGCCAATGGTGGTTGATCAAGCGCGCAACGGGTCACTACGTGATCTGCGGTCTAGGTGATCGTGGATTTGCACTGGCTGAAGATCTGCGCAGAAAACGTCATAAGGTCATTGCTATTGAGTTGAGCCCCAGCAACCCCAACATCGAGCGACTGAGAAAGCTTGGGGGCGTGGTCATTGAAGCGGATGCACGGGATGAACCGTCGTTGTCAAGCTCAGCGCTGTCTCGCGCCACGCATCTGGTGACGTTAACTGAGAGTGATGCGACGAATCTTGAGGTCCTGAACCTGGTCAAGAAAGGCGTCATGGAGGAGGCCCTCAAATGTCACATCCATATTACCAATCGAGAGAATCGTGTTCTGTTTGACGTGGGCGGACGATATTTCCCCCCAATTAAGGATGGCATTGAAATTTCTCTCGTCAATTTATATGAAGGTGCGGCACAGGCGCTTTTTCAAGAACATACCCTGGGGAACAATACCGATACCGTGACCCCCGGT
>JBKQNQ010000371.1:0-3713 GCA_052145875.1 Thiobacillaceae bacterium | reverse complement strand
GCCCGCGCGCTCGCGCCATTCCCCGATCACCGTACTGTTGGTCATAACTTCTCCCCAGGCGCGCCATCGATCATGGACTTCATTGCGGTCTGGTAATGCAGCCTCCTGCAGCCCTCGCAAAGGCTGTACAGTTCGCGGGCCTGATCGCTCACGTTTGCGGCCAGCCAGGGGAGCAAGGTCTCCGGTGTGGGCCGTTTAGGTTTTCCGCAACGCTTACATTTAGGGAACGGCACGGTGTGCGTCGTGGTCAGTTCTCCCGGTACAGCGTATACGGGCGGCGAATCCGCCGACATGCTCAGTGCGTCCCCAGGGCAGCGATCCACACAGCGCGCACAAAACGTACAGCGTCCCGGCTCGTATCGCCAGTGATACTCGGCTTCGTTGCTCGAACCGGTTACGGATTCGCTCACACACACGTAAGCGCACAGGCCACACCCGATGCAGCGCGCAGGATCGAGAATCACCAACCCTCTAAAGCCAGTAGGCGGAGGGGTTCTGTGCGGCAGCGAAATCGTGCCTGGTGTTTGGGCGATGTTCTTACCTATGATGTGCAGAATGTCGAACATTTCAGATCCCTCGCACCACAAAAACGGCGGCGAATGCAATGGAAGCCACAACGAATGAACAGCGCCACAGCAGTCGCGTAGCCTGGCGCAATTTGAGGCGCGCGGTGCCGGAGGCTAACAGCGTCAGAAGCAGCACCAGCACGAGTGAGCAGGCAGCAAAAACCAGTGCATTGATCCACCCATGACTGCTCCGGATCGGAATTGAAATGGTTACGACAAAGCCGACCAGAGCTACCCATTCGAGCGCATGTGCGACCTCCCACAGCGCCAGCAAGCGTCCATCCGATTCGGTGAGAGGCCCCGCCAGTACTTCCTGTTCGGCATTCGATATTGAAAAAGGATTCAGCCGCAGTTTCACCGGGAGGCAGATCAGCACTGCCAGTAAGGCCGGCACGCGCACCTGCCACGGAGTGGCGAAGGAAATGGTCGTGATATGCATGCTGTTGGCTGCGGTTGCCATCGCTACCAGGGCAATAAACAGCGGGATGTTGACCGAAATCGCGATGGCAGCTTCACGATCCGCGCCCATTTCGCCGTAAATCGAGCGCGAAGCCCAGCCTGCGAGCACGGTGCAAAGTTCGGGGACCTCAAGCAATCCGACGAGCAGCAGGAGATCGCCTGTAAAACCCGAGTCATCGCGGAACACCGGCAGCAACGCCAGCGCGCCGATCATCGCGCCAACCGAGAGCAGCGGAAACAGGGCCATGAGAGCACGGTCGGTCGCCGGGCGTGGGACGGGCCATTTGGCGGCCAATTTGACCATGTCATAGAAGGGCTGAATCAATGGCGGCCCGATCCGTCCCTGGAACCGCGCCCGCATTTTCCGTTCAGCGCCCAGCATCAGCCATCCCATAGGCAGCGCATACAGAAGGCCGGGGAAAACCAATAGTGCAGAGAGTGCGTGCAACGGGTTCATGTTCGTGATTCCGCCCGTGCTGGATGGTGGGCCAGCTTGTGCATTGCGGCCGCGATGCCCTCGATAATGGCGAATGGCCGCGGCGGGCAGCCTGGGACATAAATGTCCACTGGAACGATCCGTTCGAGTGGCCCCTCAATCATGGGGCTGCCGCAGAACACATTTCCCGTTGCCGGGCAGCTGCCGATTGCGACGACCACCTTGGGATCCGGCAATTCTTTATACACGGTTTCTAAGGGCTGTCGTGTGGCTCTGGTGATGGGCCCGGAGACCACGAAGATATCGGCGTGGCGCGGGCTTCCCTCCAGTTTGATGCCGTACTGTTCCACGTCGTATCGCGGCGTCAGGCACGAGATCAACTCGATGTCACAGCCGTTGCACGCGCCGGCATTAAAGTGAAAGAGAAAGGCAGAGTGATCGCGCGCGCGTTCGACTAGTCTATAGAGAAACCCATATTGTTTCATGCGAGCCCTCCCAGAACGCGCGGCCAGAGTCCGGCGACTAAGACGGCCGAAACGAGCAGGAGGATGGAAGCGCCTAGAGCGATTCTGCTGTACCGACGCTCGGCTGGCGCCGGTATTACGGCGCCCCACCAGTAAAGAGCTATGGCGCGAGCGTAGACCGCCACGTTCAGCATCGCGCTGCCGGCAAGAATCACAAACACGGGCGTGTTCTCCGCAACAGCGGAAAAAATTCGCCAGTGGCCCGCATACCCCAGCGTAGGTGGAACGCCCAGCACAGCCAGCGCACCCACGACAAATCCGAATGAAGAAAGAGGATGCCGGGATGCAAGCCCGCGCGGGTTCAGCATGGCTGCGTCTTCCGCCTCGGGACCCGATACGCTGGCAAACAACAACGCTTTGGCAATGGCGTGAGCGGCTGCGCCAAGGATTGCGCCCTGAATGCCCCAAGTACCCGCCAGGACCAGTGCGACCATCAGGAGGCCCATATCTGTGATGGTTGAGAAAGCAAGCAGGCGCTTGAGATTCCGTTGAGCCAGAGCAAACAAGGCGCCTCCCGCGGCCGATATGACCCCCATCAAGACCCACGGCAACGCCGGGCTGAACACGTCCGGCGCAAGCGTTCGCAACGTAACGACTTCAGCGAAAGCGGAAACGTCGATGATGGCGATTACGAGTCCCGTCACCACGGCAGGCGCCCACTCCGCTACCAACGGCAACCAGAACCAGAGCGGGAACAGTCCAAGCTTGGCTGCGATGCCGGGAAGCAACAGCGCCCGGGCCAATTGGAGGTGGCCATGTTCGGCTGCGATCGTGCCACCTACCATTCCGGCGGCGGAAATGATCACGGCTGCCAGGTATGCGTGCCGGGCTGGCCGCTGGCCCGTCCGCCATAGGATCAGTAGCGCTATGGCGGATGCGCCTTCGAGGCAAATCGAACGCACGATAGTGCTGGAAGCCAATACTCCGGCGCACGCGGTAAAGCCGGCGACAGCGAGCGGGAGAGTCCATTGTCTTAGAGACTTTGTCGCCCAGCAGGCGAGAAGCAAGCCCGCCAGAGAAATGAATAGCGCACTGGCCAATGGTGTCAGCGGCGGATCTACAACAGCCGGGACGGCGGATGGACGGGGCAGAAGTATCCATACGAGGACTCCGGCCAAGCTTCCCCCCGCCATCAAATAGTTCACGGCATGGCCTTCGAAGCCGCTCAGGAGGCGAGCCGAAGCCGAGGCAAACCGCCCCATCGCATGCCAGATCGCAAGCCACATGCGATCCACGTCCAGATCGCGGTAGAACGTCGCCAGGCTCGGCGTCACGAGTTGCGCGAAATCGCCGGCGTCCAGGCGTCCCTTTCCGGTGAGGGGTTCGCCTCCAGTGAATACGGTGGAGGGCGGGCTCACCAGTGCTCTACGGCCTCCTGCGGAGGGCAGCCAGTACATAACCGCGCCGGCCACCAGCGTGATCAGACACAGCACCAGGCCTGCAGTCGCGAACCAGGTTCCTTGGCCCGTCGTGAATCCCAGCCAAGTGACACCATTAAGCGGGTGGAGGCCCAGTGCCGGCAACAGGGGATTTATCACGTAAGTGATGGCAAGTTGCGGAGCGACGCCAAGCACAACGCACGCCGCGGCCAGCACGCCGCTACCGGCAAGCATCAGCCAGGAGACTTCATGAGCATGTTCGGTGGCATCGCCATCGCTCCCCAGGAACACGCCGTTGGTGGCCTTCAGGAAGGAGAACATTGTAAAGATGGCGCCGACCCAAGGCACC
>JBKQNQ010000370.1:0-2837 GCA_052145875.1 Thiobacillaceae bacterium | reverse complement strand
GTTTGTCTTGCGTGGCTGCTGCATCGACTTGCACAGGCGTCGGCTTCTTTTCCGCAGCTCGTTTCTTGATCTCTTCGCTGCTCGCCAGCGTGCTTATCAACAGGCAGTGAAACGAAGACAAGCCGGTTTCCTTCGCATACGACAGCGCGCGTTCAATTAGTCTTAGGCGGTCAGGCTCCGATTCGGCAAGCAGACGTGGTCCAGGAACAGGTGTGAACGGAACGGCGCAGACCAGCTTGGGATAGTAGGGCAGGCCTTGCTGTTCATAAGCATTGGCCCACGACCAATCAAAGACATATTCACCATAGGAATGGGACTTGATGTAGAGTGGCATGGCGCCAACGAGCCGGCCCGCTCGCCATAAGGTGAGATGCGTGGGGTGCCAGCCCGTTCCGCTGCCAACACACCCAAACGTTTCGAGCGCATGCAGGAATTCGTGCTGCATCGTGGGTTGGCAGCCAGCGAGCCGATTCCACTCCGTGCGCGGAATTTCGGCCATACCTCTGCAGAATCGTGCTTCCGTTGCTTCTAAATCCAACGGATTTCCTCCAGAATGCTAGTTTTGCGGCGATTAATAATCAAGCATGAATTTACACGAGTTTCAGGCCAAGCAGCGGCTGCGCGATTTTGCGATCAATACCCCAAGGGGGGAAGTGGCTTTCACCGTGCTTGAAGCAAGATCCGCGGCAGAACGGCTTGGAGGTCAAGCATGGGCCATCAAGGCACAGGTTCATGCGGGCGGTCGAGGCAAAGCGGGCGGCGTCAGAATCGCCAAGAATCATGACGAAGTCACCGACATTGCCACAGCTCTATTAGGAAGACGCTTAGTCACTGAGCAAAACGCCCCGGATGGGCAGCCGGTGGATTGCATTCTTATTGAAGAGACGCTGGGCATTGATCGCGAACTGTACCTGTCTATGCTCGTGGATCGTTCAGCAGAGCGTATCGCAGTGGTTGCATCGGCATCCGGCGGTATGGATATTGAGGCAGTGGCGCGCCTAAGTCCGGAGAAGATTCTCCGCGCGTCTTGCGATCCCATCAATGGGCTGATGCCTTATCAGGCGCGGGAATTGGCATTCGGACTTGGGTTACAGGCGGATGCGTTCCAGGACTTCTGCAAGCTGTTGCCTCAACTCCATCGTATGTTCACAGAAGGTGACCTATCGCTGGTGGAGATCAATCCTCTCGTCGTCACGACACAGAATCGAGTCTTGGCGTTGGACTGCAAGATGAGTGTTGATGACAACGCGCTGTACCGCCAGAAGACATTGGCGGAGCTAAGCGACCTGCGCCAGATGGATCCTAAGGAGGCAGCAGCACATGTCGTCGGGATCAACTACATTGCTCTGTCAGGCAATATTGGCTGTATGGTTAACGGTGCCGGGTTGGCGATGGCGACCATGGACCTGATCAAGCTGCATGGTGGGGAGCCCGCGAATTTTCTAGATGTGGGGGGCGGTGCGAACGCGGAAGCCGTGTCCAAGGCATTCAAGATCATCCTCGCCGATTCCAAAGTGAGAGCCATCCTGGTCAATATCTTCGGCGGGATCATGCGTTGCGACATTATCGCAGAGGGCATCATTACGGCAATTCGGGACGTGGGCGTCCAGATTCCGGTGGTGGTGCGATTGGAGGGCACCAACGTGGAGTTGGGTAAACGGAAACTGAACGAAAGCGGGCTGGCCATCATTACGGCGGATGATCTGACCGACGCGGCTAAACAAGTGGTCGGGTCGGTTAAGTGAGCATTCTGATCAACCGGAACACCACCGTCATCTGCCAAGGCTTTACGGGTAAGCAGGGCACGTTTCATTCCGAGCAGGCTATTGCCTATGGCACTAGAATGGTGGGCGGTGTCACTCCCGGGAAGGGTGGACAGACACATCTCGGTTTGCCCGTCTTTAATACAGTGCGCGAGGCCGTGCGGGAAACGGGTGCAACTGCGAGCGTGATTTATGTGCCGGCAGCCTATGCCGCGGACTCGATTCTGGAAGCAGCGGACGCGGGCATCGAAGTAATCGCCTGCATAACCGAGGGTGTGCCGATCCGAGACATGCTTGACGTGAAAGCTTCGCTTCGCGCGACCGGCGCAAAGTTGATTGGTCCCAATTGCCCGGGCATCATCACGTCGGGCGAATGCAAAATCGGGATCATGCCCGGGTTTATCCACCAGAAGGGAAAGGTGGGCATTGTTTCACGCTCGGGCACGCTCACCTACGAGGCCGTATTCCAGACCACGCGTCTGGGATTAGGACAGACGACGTGCGTGGGAATCGGGGGTGATCCGATCGGGGGTCTCGATTTTATCGCCTGTCTTGAGATGTTCGAGGCGGATGCCGAAACCGAGGCCATTGTTATGGTCGGAGAAATCGGCGGAGCACGCGAAGAAGAAGCGGCCGAGTACGTGACGGGCCACGTGACTAAGCCAGTGGCCGGCTACATTGCGGGTTTGACGGCGCCTAAAGGCAAGCGCATGGGACATGCGGGTGCCATCATCTCGAACGGCCAAGGTAGGGCTGATACCAAGATCGCCGCATGGGAAAAAGCAGGGCTCGTCGTGGCCCGAAGCCCGGCGGCTATTGGTGAAGCGGTTGCAGAGGCAATTGCACGAAGGTCTTGCACGTGAAGGTCGCCTTGGCGCAGATCAATACTGTGGTCGGGGACATGGCAGGCAATGCGAAACTCATCATGCGCTGCATCGGAGAAGCCAAGGCCGCCGGGGCAACATTGCTGCTCACCCCTGAGATGAGCCTCTGCGGTTATCCCGCGGAAGACTTGGTATTGCGCCAGGATTTTTGCCGGGAGTGCGAGGAGGGAGTAGATCGCCTTGCCATGGA
>JBKQNQ010000369.1:0-7765 GCA_052145875.1 Thiobacillaceae bacterium | reverse complement strand
GTAGGCATTGCCAACGCTCAAAACCTCCGAGAATCGGGCCTTTTGCGTGTAGCTCTGATAGGAGGGAATGGCGATCGCGGCAAGGATGCCAATGATCGCGACAACGATCAACAATTCGATCAGGGTAAAACCTTGTTGCACTTTACGCATGTTATTGCTCCTTAAACTTATCAAGTGGGGTGGTGATCAATCCAAAACACGATTAGCGTGTTCGATGCTTAACGAGCAGCGGACGTGCCAACTTTAGGGTCCGTACATCGGATCAGTTGGGAAATCATCCGCAAAGCCCCGCCATTGCTTCGCCCGGGCGACTTGGCAATCTCCTCCGCCCCGAGCGAATCGCTATCGAAGGGGATGACGACGAGGCTCGCATTCTGCCCTCCTAAGCTCAAAAGTGCCGCGTTTCGTCAGGTCTTATCAAGCGTCAAAACCATGACGTCGAAAAATCGCCATCAACCCCAGAGCAACATGAATAAAGTCCGGTGTTGCAGCAAGATGCGGTGACCTGCAAGTCATGTTTCAAGTCGTTGACGTAATTCGCCGCACCCATCCGTCGGACAAGGTTAGGGCCCTACCCACCCCTTGTGATCATGTTGACCCAGTTCTTCTTATCCAACCGGTGGGATGCGTTTTGCTGCGGATATTTGAGGGCGCCAGAAGCGGCGAAATTTGGCTCGCCAACATCCACATTGCGGCATCACCGGCACTGGTTCAGACGTGATTTGACGCTTGCGGTCAGATGACTTTGCGAGACGGTCCTCGTTTGGTGCAGCGGTTGGCCAGGTGACGTCAACGCTGAAGACGGGGGAATTACCGCTTGATAGCGAATCCCCGATTTGAGATTCCTTCGGCAGGCACGGCTCACGGCAAGGACCAAGACCAAGGCAAATCCCTAATTGGTAATGGTGCGTGCCATCCTAAGAACGGCAGGAGCCAACTGGGCACGGTTCGACAACTTGGGCGGTTAGAACGCAATTCATAGCAAAACGCTACACGACCTAGCACCGGATCATCTGACCGAGTCTGCGCTAGGCGAAGCAAGTGCACTCGCTGGTTACAATTTGGCTGTGCTGGCCAAAAAGTGAAAACGGCTTGCGTGGCTGCAAGCCGCTTGCTTATTGGTGGCCAGGGGCGGAATCGAACCGTCGACACGCGGATTTTCAGTCCGCTGCTCTACCGACTGAGCTACCTGGCCAGGTGAATTCTTGACCATGGTAGGTCAAAAGAGCCCGCAATTTAACCTTGTATGGCGATCCGAGTCAAGGAGTAGCATTGTCCAATGGCGTTTGAGTCTGGGCGAGGGGGTGTGATTCCAACCGGGTTTGAGTCTGAGCGGGCGGCGGCCCCGCGTATAACCCTGCTCTCAAACGCCATCAAAATCCACCTGTTCAGGGTCATACTTGGATTGGACTGTGCTGAGTGCTGCGCAAGGGGCGTGCCGCGTATTCATTGCGGGGGTGTTTCCTTCAATCGCTCCAGCGTGCGCTGGGCCTTTTCGAGGGTAGCTAAATCGGCGAAGCATTTGGCGTGATAGGACTGCTTTGACAGCCCAATGCACACGAGAAACAATTGGGCGGTGCTGTATGCGTCGGCAAGCGCGCTATGGCGCGCGAAATTGCCAATGCTCAAATGGCCCGTCCAGTCGTCAAGCGATTGCAATTGCCCTGCGAGCGTGGGCTTGAGCGCAGGCGCAAGAAGGGCAATGTCTAGCCAAGGTGGATGGAAATTGATTCCCAGGTTCGCCTTCATCGCTCGGTGAAGCACCGCTTCATCAAAGCTCGCGTGAAACCCGATCAACGGAGCCGTTCCTGCGTAATTCAAAAAGTCGAGGAGCGCTTGCGCAGGATCCATGCCCAGCGATTGGCCCGTTCCGCCGATGCCATGGACCAGAATATTCTCGGGTGAACTCGATGCAGCCTGTCGCAGGACCGCTTCAAACGCGTCATTTAATAGGATCTGTCCATTTACGAATGCCACGGCGCCGATGGCGATCAGGCTATCTCGGTATGGGTTGAGTCCGCTGGTTTCCACGTCCACAATCACGTAGCGTGAGGCTTCGAACGACGAATGCAGGTCGGGCTTACGCAGCGCACGCCATTGCGTAGTGCGGTGTTTTTCCTTCGCCAGGAGTGGTGGTCTGCTGCCGAAGATTCGGGAAAGAAATGTCACGTCGGTTTGAGCAAAGGGAGCAGTGGACACAGCATGGAGCATTCGCTATCCAAAAAAAAGCCCCCGTTAAACTTGCCGAGGGCCGGTCGGAACGGACAAAACGGTGTCAGTGAACGCTTGCGCCCTCGGCATTTATTCCGGTGTTTTGACGGACGTAGAGTTCTTCCCACAGGTCCTCGGCACGTTTTTCGCGTGTTAGCAGCGAACCAAAGATTACCATCAAAAACCCCAGAGGAATGGAGATCAGGCCAGGATTCTTAAGTAGAAAATAAGGCTTTTCCAGGCCCATCATGCTGACCGTTTGACCTTCCATCTTCTTTAGATCGTCTTGAGCTTTCTTGACGTCTTTTTCGACTTTGGCAATGTCCTTTTTGGCGTTCTCAATAGCCGTAACGTCGTGCATTCCGGGAAGACTTTCCTTCAGCTTGGCAAGCTTTTCGAGCGCGCCGGGTTTGGCAGGCTTTCCAAGTGAGGCGGCCTTGGCTGGCTCCGATTTGGCACATCCTTCAAAGGCAAATAACTCACACGCAAAGCTGCTCGCCGGGACCGCGGCAACTGCTGGCGTTGCAGGTTGGGCCGGTTCGCCATCTAATACCTTCCTGGCATCTTTGATGACAGCCTTGGGGTAAGTCATGTTAGGGGAGATCATCACCAACGCGATGGCCGAAATCGCGCCTACCACCATGCCAAGAGCGATGCCAATGGTGTTGGTACGCTTCCAATAAAGGGTCAGGAACACGGCAGGCAGGTTCGATGACGCGGCAACCGCAAACGCCAGGGCCACAAGGTGCGCGACGTTCTGACCCTCCGCTGCAATGCCGACATAAATCGCCAGGGTACCCACAAGGACGGAGGACACGCGCGCGGCGATCACCTGTTCCTGAGGCGACGCACGGTCGCCCTTGATGACGCCAACATAGATGTCGTGCGCCATCGCGGAGGCAGCGGCAAGCACAAGTCCGGCAACCACCGCAACAATGGTGGCAAAGGCCACGGCTGCGACAAATGCAAGAAACAAATTGCCGAGCACGGAGTTGGCGCCGCCGCCAGCGTACTGGGCAAGCATTGGTGCGGCCATGTTGCCGCCCTTGTCCAGTGTGGCGATCGCGCTTGGGCCGACGTTCACGGCCGCGCCTAGACCTAGGAACAGGGTCAGCACGTAAAATCCACCGATGATGCCCATCGCCCAAATCACTGATTTTCGGGCATCCTGGGCGGTCGGTACGGTAAAGAAACGCATCAGGATGTGCGGCATTCCCGCAGTTCCCAGCACCAGGGCCATGCCCAGGGAAATCTGGTCAATTGGGTTCTTCAAGAACAGGCCGGGTTCCAAAAACCGCTGGCCGAGTTCTTGCGGAGTCATATTGGTGGCGGCATCGCCTATCAGCTTTGCGACTTGCTTTTGGACGCCAGCATTATCGACCACCCCTTGCAGGAAAGCCGGCAGGCTGAAGCCATAATGGCCCCAGGTAATTAGCACCAGCAGTACGGAGGCGGCCACCAGCAGCACCGCTTTGACGATTTGCACCCATGTCGTGGCCTTCATGCCGCCGAACACGACATAGGCGAGCATCAGGATGCCCACGCCGATGATCGACACCTTGTAATCGATCCCAATCAATGTTTTGATCAGTATCCCACCCCCGACCATCTGTGCAGTGAGGTAGAAGGTGGATACGGTCATGGTGGACAGAGCCGCGACGGTCTTGGAAACCTTGGGCTCGTTCCGGAACGCCAAGATGTCACCGAGAGTGTATTTGCCGATATTGCGGCAGGGCTCGGCAATGACCAACAAGACGGTGATATACGCCACCAGCCAGCCCACTGAGTACATAAAGCCGTCGTAGCCGTACAGTGAGATCAGACCCGCGATGCCCAGGAACGACGCAGCAGAGAGGTAATCGCCCGCGATGGCCCAGCCATTTTGCAAGCCCGTTACCGTACGCCCCGCCGCATAGAATTCCGACGTCGTGTGCGTATGCTTTGCCGCCCAATAGGTAATATAAACCGTGATCGCGATGATTGCCGCGAACACCGCGAAGGTCAACGGTTTGAACTCGTCGGCTACGGCGCCGGAAGAGGCGACGGCTAGACTGGGGGCAAGGAGAGCGCCAATGCCTAGCAAGCTTGAGACGTCGCGATTCTTCATGTTCCACCCCCAATGCGATGGGCATCACGAACGATCTCCGATGCCATGGCATCGAATTCCCGGTTGGCGCGCGTGGCATAGATGCCGGCGATTGCCCACGCCACGATGAACTCGGAGAGCGCGAAGAGGATACCAACATTGACAGGGCCCCACACCTTGATCTTGAACAGATCCTGGAAGTAGGCGGCCCCGATGGGAAGCATGAAATAATAGATTGTGGAGAACAGCATCAAGCCCCACAGAAAACGGGTTTTCCTCTTATGCAGCGCCTGAAAACGCGGGTCCTGATCAATCGAGGCCCAGTCGAGTTTGGATCGTGTCACGTTATTCTCCTCCACTTAGGGTTGTTGTTCGGGCCGCACCGCCGCTTGTTTCGACCTTCGCGACCGGACTTAACCTTACAACAAAACGCATATGAAAAGAAGGACTGCCCCGTCCGGTTTCTTGTGCTGCACGTGTTCGATTAGAAGTTGAAATAGCGGCGCAGTAATGCCTGAAGTTTGCGCGCCTGACGAAACGACTCTTTCAATATGCGCCGATCAAGTTCATTAAGGTCCTCGGGATCGATGCGGTTGCCCACGGTCATGTTGCGAAAATTCGCCAGCTGTTGCTGGCGCAGTCGCAGCAGTTGAATGTAGTGAAACGCGCCAATCCAGCCTTCAACTTCGTCCGAAGGGATGTTCCATGCCTGAGCTGCTGTTCTTAGCCTAACTGCCGTCCCGGGGGCGTCGATGCCTGCTTGCAAGGCAAAGATGCGGGCAGCATCGACGAACGGTGTGATGCCATTAATCTTGAGGTCCAGTGTGTGCGCTTGGTCACCGTCCGAGGCGACAATGAAATCGCGCACCAGACCAAGCGGTGGTCGATTTACCAGGGCGTTCTCCGCCATTTTATTGAGGAACAGCCGGTTGTGCTTGATCGCATCGTTCAACCAGACGCGCAGTTCATCACACAAACGCGTCTCTCCGTACAGTGAGCGAAAGTCAAAAAAGATGGTGGCGTGAAGCAGGGCATCACTATCAGCGCGATGAATCCAGTTGGAAAAGACAGCGCGCCATTCTTCCAAGCTTAGACACCACTTGGGGTTGCCTGCCATGATTTCGCCTTTGCAGAGCGGGAAACCGCAGGCCGCGAGTCCTTGATTGATCCGTCGGGCGGTCGCCAAGAGTTGCTGACGGACTGTTTCGGCGGATTGATCGCTTAAGAAGATCAGCGCATTATCCTGATCCGTAGCCAGAGTTTGCTCGCCGCGCCCTTCCGACCCCAGAGCCATCCAACACCAGCGTAGGTCCGAGAGTTCGAGCGCGCGTGCTTCGAGCGCGATCACCCGTCGGGAAAGTTGATCGTTCAACGCCGATATTGTCTGGGTGAGGATCTCCGCTCCCAGCCCCTGTGCAATGAAACTCTGGGCCAGTGCCGGAATATCCTTGGCGATCTGGGCAAGCGCCGCTACCGAGTCAGCCTGCTGGACGGCGGCGATGATGCCCTGCATGGATAGGCGTTTTAGCTCGAACAAGTCTTTTTCTGAGATGATTCCGACAAGCTTTGCATCGCGTGTGACTAGCAAATGATGAAAGCCTTGCTGAGCCAAGGTGAGCAAGGCTTCCGAGGCCATTGCGTGCTCCGGCAGGGTTACGGGGTTGGGTGTCATAACCCGGTGAACCGGCGTATCCAGCGGGGTGCCGGCAAGCGCGACCCGTTCCAATACGTCGCGCAGGGTGAGGATGCCGACGGGCTGCTCAGCTGCGTTGATCACAGCCACCGAGCCTACGCACTCACGGCTCATCCTTGCGAGTACTTCTGCCAAAGGTGTCTCCGCGTGCGTGCTGACTGGTGTACGGCTAATGAGATTCTTCAGCGGACGGGTAAATCGCAGCTCCGTATTGTCGAGTGTCGCCCACTCTGCGCGTACCGACCGGTTTGACTGCTCGAGGAGGCTTGCAATCCGCCGCGTGGCGAAGTCCCGGAACGCAGAGCTTGAGTGCAGCAGCGCGTGAAAATCAGCGACCGGCAGCAGGTAACAAAACGTATCTGACATTGCGCGATAGTGATGGCCAACAGCGCGGTCTGAAAGGAGCGCACCCAGAGGAAAGCATTCGCCTGCATGCAATTGGATTAGACCACCTTGCCCCGCCGGACCCGCTTCCAGTGCGCCATTCTTGATTACATAAAACCATTTGGGCGACCCATCCTTGGGGCTCAGGATATCGGTGCCCGCAGGGCAGTAGGTCAACTGGAGACGTGCCGCGGTCCATTCGACCTGGGGGGGCTCCATTTCGGAAAACGGGGCATGGCGGCGCAAGTCTTGTACGGTGGCAGCGAGCAGGGATGAGGCGATCGGTAATGTGGCCATGGGGATAGGCTAGCTTGACTTCATTGATTCTCCCATGTTTGCCGTTGTTGCGTGGGGTCCGAAGTCGATAAAGGCGCGCGGCAAGAAGCCCGCGGGCTAGGCGGGCGAGGTACGCCGCCTTTCATGAAACCGGGGTCGCGGCGCAGTCCGGTCAATTTGAGCGCGACCGTCCGTGCATTCCCCGGATTTCAGCAAGCGTCCAACCTCGGCACAGACGGGATCGGCGTTTCGCCGCGAGGCGCTGGCGCTCAATTCGACATGCTGCCGAGGCGAGCCTGGGGAATCTGACGAAATAGGCTGATCTCTAGGGTACGCCCAAGTTTTCGGCACGTCTTGTCGCATGAACATGGCTGCCGCGTCAGGCTGCCCGCAGAAAAAATAAGGCCCCGCAAGCGGGGCCTTAGCCACTGGGGTTATACGCGTTGGCTTAGAAGCCCATTCCTCCGCCCATCCCACCCATGTCGCCGCCACCCATAGGCATGGGCTGGCCTTTGTCTTCCGGCAGGTCGGCCACCATGGCTTCGGTGGTGAGCATCAGACCGGCGATGGAAGACGCGTTTTGCAAAGCGGTACGGGTCACCTTGGTCGGGTCGAGTACCCCCATCTCCATCATGTCACCATAGGTGCCATTGCCGGCGTTGTAACCGTAGTTGCCCTTTCCTTCAAGGACCTTGTTAACGATTACGGAGGGCTCTTCACCACAGTTGGCGACAATCTGGCGCAGCGGTTCTTCGATAGCGCGCGCGACAATCTTGATGCCTGCGTCCTGATCGTGGTTGACGCCCGTTAAGTTTTCAATGGCACTGCGTGCACGAAGCAGGGCCACACCGCCCCCGGCGACGATTCCTTCTTCAACGGCCGCACGGGTGGCGTGCAGTGCATCCTCGACACGTGCTTTCTTTTCCTTCATCTCGACTTCGGTCGCAGCGCCAACCTTGATAACGGCGACGCCTCCGGCCAGCTTGGCTTTACGTTCCTGCAGCTTCTCGCGGTCGTAGTCGGAGGTAACTTCGTCGATCTGCTTGTTGATCTGACCGATTCGGGCCTTGATTGCATCCGAGGCGCCGGCGCCATCAATAATGGTCGTGTTTTCC
>JBKQNQ010000368.1:0-5976 GCA_052145875.1 Thiobacillaceae bacterium | reverse complement strand
GAGGCTTATTCAGCCGAGCACGAACGCTTCAAGTTGATCTCGCTCAAGGTCTGCTCAGAAACCGGTGAGACCCCGCATGCGAGGTTGGTAATTACCGACGAGGGCGCTGAGCGAAATGCCCAGGCGGATGGTAGCGGCCCAGTGGATGCGTCATTCAAGGCACTGGAATCGGTCGTCAACAGCGGCGCCGAATTGCTGCTCTATTCCGTCAACAACATCACCAGCGGGACGGACTCGCAAGGTGAGGTAACGGTACGCCTTGCAAAAGGGGGGCGGGTCGTAAACGGCCAAGGGGCCGACACGGACATCGTAGTGGCCTCGGCCAAAGCCTACCTGCATGCGCTGAACAGGCTGCACTCCAAGCTCGAGCGCGCCCACCCGCAACTGTGACCTAAGGCTGCGCCCGGGTCGATTGCCGCGAGGGCGCAGTGAATTTCGCATAGAAAATTGCGGCAGCGAAGAAAACCAGGCTAAGGACAATTTCCCCCATGGCAAGCCCGGCGGAAAGTCCGTGATCCGACCAGGCACGCGTTACGCCCTCGATAAAGTAAAGCATGATGAACATCGAGGACCACTGGTAGGTGTAGCGCCGCCCCTTGAGTATGCCCATCAGCGGGAAAAGCAGCGCAGCGGCCTTGAGAACGAGCCAGGAGCCTCCCGGCCTGAGCGGCGCGAGCCAGAGTTCCCACGCGAGGCAGAGCACGATCAGTGCAATCAGACTCGCGCTGGCAATGACATTTAGAGTGCGGGTCAAGCGCGGGCTTCGTGTGCGAGCTTAACCAATGCAGCGCGTGCACTGGCAGCGTCCAACACGGGATCGGTGAATTCAATGCGAAGGTTCTGTCCGTTGGCCCGCACGTCGAAGCCATCACAGTCAATTCCGATCATGTCTGCCTGTTCCGTTGCCACCCCATGGAAGTGGCGGCACAAGGCCATTAAGGCATCAGCGTGATCGGAATTCATGTGTTGCAAGATTCCCGATTCGATATCGGCGAGTTGATTTGACGATGCAGCGAAGTGGCCAGGCTCGATCCAGTGAATCTTCCCGAAGCCACCAATGAAGCGAATCGCCGCCGGCTCGATGCGATAAAAATTAAAGTCGTGCATGTCGAAATATTGCTCGGCGGCTGGCAGATAGCGCAGGTAGCGGGGACGGAGCGATGCTTTGTCGGGTAGACGAATTGCCTGACCGGTGATGGTAACCCGTCCCGCCGTCTGCATGTCCTGGGCACAGGGATGGACGATGAGGCTCACGCGAGCGTCAGCCGCGATGTTCTTGGTATGCTCTGCCAGGGTGGATATCAGGATGATTGGTGCGCCGGTTTGATCTGTGACGAATGGAGCGACTGAACCGAACGGGTAGCCATCGAGCCGTTTTGACAAGGTCGCGAGCACGCCGTGCGGATGGGCGCGAACAAAGCGACGTGCCTCCGTTCCAAGGTCGCTCATGTTCGTGCAAGCTTTAGGGCCATCGTGGCGAGCCGCTCGCCCTGGGCCATGCAAAGCCTGCGCTCCTCATCGCTTAGCGCGCGGTCATCATTGGGCCCGGCCACATGGGTTGCTCCATACGGCGAACCGCCAGAACGGGTGGCGGTGAGTTCGGGGAGCGTATAGGGCAAACCGACAATCACCATGCCGTGATGGAGCAGCGGCATCATCATCGTTAGCAACGTGGTTTCCTGACCCCCATGCATGGTGGCGGTCGACGTAAAAACACTGGCGGGTTTCCCGGCGAGCGCGCCCTTCATCCACAGCCCGCCGGTGCCATCGAGGAAATACCGCAGCGCTGCGGCCATGTTGCCAAACCGCGTGGGGCTGCCCATGGCCAGTCCGATGCACTCTTCCAGATCTTTGAGTTCCGCGTAGGGCGAGCCTTCTGGCGGGACCGGCGGGTCGGCGGTTTCCGTCTTGGGCGACACCCGCGGAACGGTACGAAGCCGGGCTTGCGCGCCCGGAACGGATTCGATTCCACGCGCGATCAGTCTCGCCATCTCGGCCACTGCGCCGTGTTGGGAATAATAGAGAACGAGCAGATCGTGCATGAGGAAATTTATGATGCCGAAGACCAGTAAAGCGCCATTCTATAACTGATTGGGGGTTCCGCTGGTGGTTTGATGTTCGCAAACCCGATGCGCGTGGCGCGCGACGATCCGGTGCGTCGCAGCGCGATTCAGGTTCATCCGGGGGCGGTGCCCGGGGGATGGCGTACCGCATGCGGAAGTCGTCTAACGTGCCGCGCCGCTTGCGGCGCGACGGGCTTGTGACCCTCCCCCGACGTTACTTCCAACCGGCGTATAGGCCCGGGAAGCCGGGGCGCAGGCGGGACGGCCTTGGTGTCAGACGTCGCCGCGATGGCGGGTTCCGAGTGCCGCTTCCAGCACCAGTTGGTCAAACTCAGCGGAGTCCATGATGCCGTGGGCGGCCACAATGTCGCGTACCGGTTTTCCGGTCTTCTCCGATTCCTTGGCGATGTCCGCGGCCCTGCTGTAGCCGATCCGCGGATTGAGCAGGGTGGCGAGTCCGACGCTCTGGTGGATGAAGAAGGCGCAGCGCTCGCGATTGATGATGAGGCCTTTGAGATTTTTTTCGGTCGCGGCGCGGATTGCATGGGTCAGCCAGTCCATCGCATCGAACAAGGCGCTCCCCAGCGCAGGCATCATGACGTTCAGTTCCAGCTGGCCCGCTTGGGCCATCAATGCGATTGCATGATCCTGCCCGAGCACCTGAAAGCAGACCTGGTTCAACATTTCGAACATTACCGGGTTGACCTTTCCAGGCATGATCGAGGAGCCTGGCTGAACGGGGGGGAGGGTGATCTCGCCAAACCCGGTGCGCGGGCCGGAGGCCAACAGCCGCAGATCATTGGAAATCCGGGTCAGTTCCACGGCCAAGCTACGAATTCGGGAGGATAAATCCTGCAGATCCAGCATCGATTGCATTTGTGCCACCAGATGACTGGAGGCGATGGGCTGGTTGGTGAGCTTGGCCAATTCGTGGGCAACGTTTTCAGCATAACGGGGCGAAGTATTAAGCGCCGTGCCTGCTGCGGAGCCGCCCAGTCCAATATCACAGAGCCGCGCCTTGCATTGTGCAAGATTGTCCGCGGCGCGCGTTAGGGTCCAGCCGTAAGCGCCAACCTCAATGCCAAGCGTCGTGGGTACCGCGTCTTGCAAGTGCGTGCGGCCCGACTTGACCGTGTTCTTTTCCTGAACGGCTAACCGCTCGAACTCCGCGCTCATGGCGCGCACGGCTGCCTCAAGGCGCGGAAGCTTGGCCAGAGCCGCCAGGCGAATCGCGGTAGGAATGGTGTCGTTGGTGGACTGACCCATGTTGACGTCGTCATTGGGGTTGATAGGCTGATAGCTGCCGACTGTCCCACCCAGTGCCACGTTGGCCAGATTGGCGATGACTTCATTGGAATTCATGTTGTGGCTGGTCCCGGCTCCGGCCTGGAATCGGTCCACCACGAACTGGTCCAAATATTCCCCTTGCAGGATTTTCTCGCACGCTGCGACAATGGCATCACATTTCTGCGTGGATAACCACCCCGGCTGGCAGTTGGCCCGGGCAGCGGCCAGTTTGATTTGCACATGGGCACGGATAAAATCCACATCGGGCGCTCGCCCGGAGATCGGGAAGTTGTCCACCGCCCGCGCCGTCTGGATGCCGTACCAGGCGTGATTGGGTACAAGATAGTCCCCGAGGGAGTCCTGCTCGCTGCGAAATTCACTCATGGCACTTATGACAAGGTAAAAAATGAAATTCTATCCGACCCGCTGGTTGGCTGCGATGTTACTTGGAATGATCGCTCTTTCTGCCCACGCCTTCACATTGATGGATACGGATGGCAAGACGCACAAACTCGCCGACTATAAGGGGAAGTGGGTGCTGGTCAACTTTTGGGCGACCTGGTGCCCGCCCTGCCTCGATGAAATCCCTGATTTGGTGGCCCTCTCTGAAAATAAGAAGAACAACGTTGTGGTGATCGGCGTCGCACTCGACTATCGGAACGCAAAGCAGGTGATCGACTTCGCCCAAAGCATGCAGGTGTCCTACCCAATCGTCTTGGGTAGCGACAAGATCGTGTCCGAGGTGGGCCCGGTGGAGGGGCTTCCGACCACCTACCTCTATAACCCGGCCGGGAAATTGGTTGCCCATCAGCTCGGGGGAATTACCAAAGAAGCGGTAGAGGCCTATATCCGGCGGGTCGCACACGGCGACGGTAAGTGATGGCGCCGGGCATCGTGGGCCGTCATGCCCGCCTGCGGCGGGAGCGCGAACGATTCGGCGCAAGGCGCGCTGTTCCCGAAACCGGGTGGCTTGATCCAAATCAGGCCAAGCGTGGCTGCAGAGACAGAAGTTCATCCGGCACGGGCGTTTGCCCTGCCAAACGGGGCGCGTTCGCTAACGCATGGCCGTTCTGGTCCGAGGCTGATAATCCCAGCGCCTCCAGGCGCTTAACACCATGTTGGGATACTCCGGCTGGCCCAAGCTCCCATTGTAGCGGCCCAGCGCACGATACAAGTCGCCTTTTTCCACGTCGATGTAGTGTCGCAGGATGGTGCAGCCATAACGCAGGTTCGTACGCAGTTGGAACAGGTCATGTTCCGGGGAGCCGATGGCGCGAGTCCAGAACGGCATGACCTGCATGTATCCGCGAGCGCCGACGACCGATGTTGCGTACTTGTGGAAACCGCTTTCCACCTGAATCAGGCCTAACACCAGTTGGGGATCGAGCCCGGCACGCGAAGCCTCCCAGTGCACGGTGGTCAACAATTCGATCCGTTCCTGTTCGTCGGGGACCGTGCGCGCGAGCCGACGCGACATCGAACCGAGCCAGGCCGCCTCTTCGGCCTTGTTGGTGAAGGCCGTGTGCGTGGCCGCCACGTCTCCCACCGCGCGCTGCAAGGCCGCGCGAACATTCTGGCTCAACGGTTCCTCACGCTGCGCTCCTGCATAGGACGAACTGGCAAGCACGCAGCATAGGGCGCCGGCCAGCAGTGGGCGTCTGGGCAGACGCAGTTTCATGCCACGAATCCAACGGGTTTGACTAACTTGCGACATTTTTGCCTCACAGTTCCTGCCTCCACTGGTTGATCAGAAAATCAACCGCATCGCCTACAGGGATTTTCTGCGCTACCACATCCCGACGTCCTTGATACTCCAATACGCCTTCTTTCAGGCCGCGATCTCCGATCGTCAGGCGATACGGAATGCCGATCAGCTCGGCATCCGCAAACATCACGCCGGGCCGCTCGTCGCGGTCATCCAGCAAGACATCCATTCCCGATTGCGTGAGCTCTCTATATAGCTTATCGGCAGTTTCGCGCACAACGTTACCCTTGTGGTAACCGATCGGTGTTATGACAAGCAAGAAAGGGGCCATTGATCGCGGCCAGATAATGCCCTTTTCATCATGATTCTGCTCTATCGTGGCGGCCACAATGCGCGAGACCCCGATGCCGTAGCAGCCCATTTCAAACGGCTGGGCGACGCCATCCTTATCCAGGAAGCGTGCATTCATGGCATCGGAATATTTCGTGCCAAGCTGAAAGACGTGCCCCACTTCAATGCCCCGACACACCTCCAGTGTCCCCTTGCCGTCCGGACTTGGGTCGCCAGCGACCGCGTTTCTCAGGTCCGCTACCTTGGGTTCCGGCAGATCGCGGCCGAAATTGACGCCGCTCAAGTGGAAGCCGTCTTCATTGGCACCGCAGATAAAGTCGGCCATGACGCTCACTGAGCGATCGGCAATGACCGGGATGTTCAGTCCGATCGGGCCCACCGACCCGGCACTTGCACCGGTCGCGTCGCGGACTTCGGCGTCCGTTGCGAGACGCAATTCACCGTCCGCCTCGGGGAGCTTGGCGGCCTTGATTTCATTTAGGGTGTGATCGCCGCGCACCAGAAGTGCCAGCGGGCCGTGGGCACCCTGGGCAATGAGTGTCTTGACGGCTGTATCGGGCCCGACATTGA
>JBKQNQ010000367.1:0-3510 GCA_052145875.1 Thiobacillaceae bacterium | reverse complement strand
GGCGCCTTGCCGCCCGCCCAATCGTGACTCGGGTTTAATTCCCGACCCAGCACGCGGAGAGCGTCTTAATGGCGCAATCTTGGCGCCAGGTGGAAACGCATCTCTGGAAATCATGAGTTTCGCACTTGGCCCGCTAAACACCTCTCCTTTGAACGCGGCGATATTCCCTGGCGAAGGCTATCAACCGGTGGGATACGAATAATTATTGGCGTTCCAATACGCCCCATCCGGTTTTGCAACCGGGGGCGCGGCGGTCAAATCGCTGCTGCGAGCGATGGGTCAAGGGCAAGGACACACCCGGTGCCTCCAATGCCATTCGGAGCGGACAACAGCGCTGGAGTGATGATCACGACGGAGACTTGCCGACCCAGCGGTATTCGACGGCGATGAAAAAGCGCCGTCACTGCGCCGTTGTTGCTTTGCACGCTCCGCCGTGACGAGTGCCTCGTTCGGGGTCGGCAACCCCAAGGCTGAAACTGTCTGCCGCAACGGACTTCCCTGCTAAAAGCACCGCCCAACGGGCACCGCACATCGTTGCAGCTGAACTTGTGCGGCCACTACGATCTAGGTAATTCGGGGTTCGGGGATGCCTGCAAATCGGCGTGGTAACTTGACCGCACCATTGGTCCGCAGGCTGCGTTCGAAAAGCCCATGTCGCCCGCCCGTTCCTCGAACACTTTAAATGCCTCCGGGCTGACAAAGCGTTTTACCGCCAGATGGTCCCTCGATGGCTGCAGATACTGACCCAATGTCAACATATCGATGGAATGTTCACGCATCTGGCGCATCACTTCGAGAATCTCCTCATCGGTTTCGCCCAACCCCAACATGAGTCCCGATTTAGTCGGGATCCGCGGGTAACGGCGCTTGAAATCCCTTAGCAGGGCCAGCGAATGCTGATAATCCGCGCCTGGGCGGCACGACTTGTACAGGCGCGGCACGGTTTCCAGATTGTGGTTCATGACATCGGGCAATCCGTCTCCGAGAATTTCCAAGGCAACGTCAAGTCTACCGCGAAAATCCGGTGTCAAAATTTCGATCCGCGTGGAGGGTGACACCGCGCGCACGGCACGGACGCAATCGACAAAATGTTGGGCCCCGCCGTCACGCATATCATCGCGATCCACGCTCGTGATCACGACGTATTTCAAGCGCAAGGATTTCACTGTCTCGGCCAGATGCTTCGGCTCCTCGGCATCGGGGAGATCTGGCTTGCCATGGCCCACATCGCATAATGGACACCGGCGGGTACACAAATCGCCCAGGATCATGAATGTGGCAATACCATGCCCAAAACACTCCGGCAGGTTCGGGCAAGACGCTTCTTCGCACACAGTGTGCAGGCTCTGTTCGCGCAGCAAGGCCTTCATTTTCACGACTTCCAGGCTCGGCGACTTTACCCGAATCCAGGCAGGAAGCCGCATCCGCTCCTGCGGAACGATCTTGATCGGAATGCGGGCCGTCTTGGCCGCACCCTTGTGCAACTTTGGGTCTGCCACAAAAACACTCCAGTAAATTTGGCGCCCTATTTTAGCGCCATCCCATCCCCCGCTCTATGGTCTACAAAGAGTAGTCTCGGCTAGAAATGAGGGACGTGGCCATGGAACACGCAATCGTGGATGTGACCGTTCATCTGGATGAAGAGCTCCCGCCGGACGAACAATGCAAGCTGGAAGACTTTGTCCGGGATCAAGACGGTGTCGTGAGCGCCGGCATTTCGATGATTCATCCCCACCTCATGATGGTGGCCTACGATCTGGAGCGGATCAAGGCTGGCCATATCTTGCAACAAATTCAGGGCAGGGGTCTGCACGCCGAGCTCATCGGCCTTTGAATCTATATGCCGATCTGGGTGGCCAGCAGACGACTTAAACGGTTCCCGAGCGCTTCTTGATCTGTGGAAACGCCCAAGTCGCGCGTCTGAGTCACTGCCAGCCCGGCATAGCCGCAGGGATTTATGTAACTAAACGGCGTCAAGTCCATATTCACGTTGAGCGCCAGACCATGGTAGGTGCGGCTTTGCTTGACGCGTAAGCCAAGTGCCGCGATCTTCGCCCCCTGAACATAGACGCCCGGAGCGTTCGGCCAGCGTGCCGCCACGATACCCGACTCGCCGAGCAGGTCAATTACCCCCTGTTCCATGCGTGTCACAAGTTCTTTCACCCCATATCCGCGCCGCTTCAAGTCCACCAGAACATAGATCACCACTTGGCCGGGGCCATGGTAGGTCACCTGTCCGCCGCGGTCCACAGCAAGAACCGGTATGGATGACTCGACCAGCAGGTGTTCGCGCCGCCCCGCTTGTCCCAGAGTGAAAATCGGCGGATGCTCCAGTACCCACAGCTCGTCGGCCGTCATTTCATCACGGGAAGCCGTGAACGCCTGCATCGTGCACCACGTTGCTTCATATGCCACTTGGCCAAGGCGCTTGATCTGTATGTCCACTACAAGACAAGTTGAACGTAAGGGTGGGAAGTGAGATCGCGATATAGATCGTCGACCTGTTCACGCGAGTGGGCGCGGATGGTACACGTCAACGCCAGATAATTCCCCTTCCCACTTGCCCGTACCTGCGCTGCGGTCGAATCGAAATCCGGTGCATGTGCCTGAACCACCGTTATGATCGCCCGAACGAAGTCGTCCCGCACCGGCCCCATGATCTTAATCGGGAAATCACACGGAAATTCAAACAAGCTGTCGTCCATCATTACGCATCCATATCCTGCAAAGCAGCCGCCGCTCTGCCATACGCGCTCAACCGAAGATGCCTTCGGGGTATCAAACCACTAGCCATCCAATCGCTTGAACCTCAATTAACCTTGACTTGATCAAAATTGAACGGCGCGGGCACGCGACTGGGAATCCGCCCCCGCCGAAATGCCCCTGTCTGCCCAGCCGCGGAGATTTCCTTCCCCTACCTATTTTTAAGCACGGTCGGCGCCAAGTAGTCGCACTGCAGGCGCCCCGATAGGGACTCGACTTAATCGAACGGGATTCCTGCAACGGGGCCCCCTGTCATGCCGGTAATTGCTGCTGCCTGCAAGCATCTTGCGCGCAAAGCTGCAATCTTCTCCAACAGGGCGGGATCGCTCCGTTGACAAATTGCCATCCCCAAGAGTCCTACACGCCCTGCGTTGAATCGGATTGGGCATGTCTCGAAATAATCATCGGCCGCCCCCCAGAGAATCCTTGAACCGCTGATACAGACCATACATGTTTCGATAGACGGCACCCGGCGTGCCGTCCCCCACCGGCTTTCCATCCAGCGAGACGATGGCCTGAATTTCCCGGCTGGAGGAAGTGAGCCAGAGCTCATCCGCGGCTCGGACTTCTGCTTCAGCAATATCCCTCACCCGGGTCGTCATGCCGTTTTCGGCCGCCAGCTCCAGCACCACATCGTATGTAATACCTGGCAACACGCGGTGATCCTTGACAGGGGATTCCTGTTTGGTGATGGCGTCTATGAGCTCATTCCCGTCTATGCGCGCAAGCCATTTCGCCTGGAAGAAC
>JBKQNQ010000366.1:0-6751 GCA_052145875.1 Thiobacillaceae bacterium | reverse complement strand
CGGCCGTCGTGCCTTGCCCGCAATGTTGGGAATGCATGGGTGTAGCTCTGTGGCCAGGTTGACTTGCGGAAGAGTCTCACAATTGTTAACCAAGCATGCTGACGCATTGCTACCCCCTACTGTTTGCAGCGAGGCTAGCAAGCGAAGATGACAGGACGTCAAGTGGGGCTAGCCGATTTATGAGCCTATCTACCTACACTTAACCGTCTATGACAAACGGCCTGAGTTGGTTGAGCTTGCTTGCAAGCGAGGCAGGATGGGGTACTTGGGATTGTTGTCTGATCAGGCTTTCGGGTTAACGCTACAATAAGCCATGTCATCGGGTTGACCCTCATTCGACTTGTTTTGAATTAATTGCCCGTCATCTCTATGTCACACGGCATGAGTAATGTTGCGGCGTAATGGTTCTTGAAACGCTTAGCACTTAAATTGCAGGCTTGATGCCAACCCTCAGTTACCCCGAGATCCTGGAGGCCGAGGCGGAAGCGCACGCCCAGCGTAGAAGTCCGATTCGACTGGTGATCATTTTTCTCGCGGTCTTCTTTTCCTTGCAATACGGGTGGGAGTTAAGTCGGGGCACCGCGGTGGAACACGCTGTTATCGACCAAGCCACGGTCGTTCCCTCTGCCTGGATCATCAATCAAATCTGGCCGGACCAGCATGTCGTCGCCGAGGGCCATCGCTTGGTCGCGCCCATGGGGCGGCTCAATATCCTCAACGGCTGCGAAGGGATGGAAACCCTATTCTTATTGGTTGCCGCGTTCGTTGCCTACCCGGTCACTTGGCGCAAACGTTGGTTAGGCATCGGGTTGGGCTTCCTGTTGGTGTACGCCTTGAATCAGGCGCGTCTTCTCCTGCTCTGGCACACGTTCCTCACTAACCGTGAGCTGTTCGGTGCGTTGCATGGCACAGTGCTTCCGCTGCTCATGGTCGCTTGCTGCTTTATCTATTACCTGGTGTTTCTCTCACGCCATGACCCTGAGTCCGCATAAGGCGGGCGGCATTGCCCTTCGCCTGGCGCTATCGCTGCCGCTGTTGTTCTGGGCGGCCTGGGTCTGGGGAGCCGATTACGCGCAAGTCGTCGCGCCACTCTATAAGCAGGTGTTGAGCGTGGTGATGGGTAATTGCCGGTTCGACGATATCCAGATTATCCATACCTATGAATATTTGTTCAGAGTCTCGTACGTGGTCAAATCAATGCAGGTGGTGAACGGCCAAGTCATTTCCCAGAATCTGAATGGCCTGTTCGTCGCCACGGTTTACTCCATACTCACGCATCCCATTGTGTTGTTCGCGGCGGCCTTGGCCTGGCCCGGCCTCACCTGGAAAGGCCGGTTGGTGCGATTGCTGATCAGCTTGCCGGTCCTCGTTCTACTAGAGGCGGTTGATCTCCCTCTTTTCATCCACAGCTCCATCAACGACTTCCTGGCCCGGACCTATGATCCTCAGTACATGACGTCCAGGCCCGTTAACTGGGGCACTGTCCTGGGAGGCGGAGGCCGTTATGCGCTCTGCATCGCCGGTGCGTTTGCTGCGGCGGGGCTGCACAAGATCATGAGCCGGTTGGCGATACGCGACGTGCGTGATGATTAACTGGATGAAGGTCTATGCTGATGTCTTGGGTTCACCAGAACGCGAAGCTCCCGTTCAGCATGACTATGGGGCGCCAGGTCAAGGATCGGATGGTTGCGTGCTCTCTTATCGTCCTTCTGGTCATTCGCATTCGTTATGACACTCAGCCCACGTAATGCGGGCGAGATCGCGCTCCGTCTGCTGATTGGCCTGCCGATCCTGCTCTTGGCCGCCTGGTACTGGGGATCGTATTACGTGCATGTCTTCCTGCCACTTTATCGGGAAGTTCTTAGTGTGGTGTTGAGCGGGATCGACATCAAGCCGTTTGGCATCATTCGTGAACATGAGTACCGATTGATCGCGCCCTACGTTGTCGAAGCCATGCAGGTGATTCACGGGCACGTCATTTCCCGGAACCTGGATGGCAGTGTGCAGGCCCCCATCTACTATGCGCTCATCCACCCCATCATGCTGTCTGTGGCCGCGCTGGCCTGGCCCAGCCTGAGCTGGAAAGGCCGAGTGGCACGGTTGCTCATCAGCCTGCCGATCCTGGTTGTGCTGGAGGCGGTGGATATTCCGCTGGTCATCTACAGTTCCATTAACGAGATCCTGGCCCAAACTTATGATCCAAACTACCTGATCGCCAAGCCTGTGGACTGGGTGCGCGTCCTGGAGGGAGGGGGACGCTTCGCCCTGCGCATTGCCGGCGCAGTCGTTGCGGCGGAGCTGCACAAGGTAATGAACGGCCTGGCGACATGTACGGTGCGTCCGGCAGTCTGATGCGGGGTATTAGACATCAATCCCCCCATTCCTGCCTAACTAACCCCGCATCCACTAAGAAGTGGTCCTGGCGGCTGAGATGATAAAACCAGTCAGCCCGCGGCAGAAACTGGAAGACGTTGTTGTTTTGCCAATTGTTGCATGGCAGCGTAGAAATATGCCCATGAAAATTTTGTCCAGGTCTCGGTGAACGAGTCGGCGTCCACGATCCTTTCCCGTTCAATGTGCAAGGCATTGATTTGAGCACGAATTGCCTGCTGGCTTTTTCAAGCTAGTCGAGGCTCAATGGGTCGTTCATTTCAAGCTGTTCAGGCTATTGCGCCTTCGTACGTTTCCTCATTTCAGCCATCTTCTTTCGCCATTCCTGTAACTCGTCATCCTCTATCTCAAGCTGTATCGCCACCACTTCAAGCGCGCTAAGCTTTTTGTCTTCCAGCCTACGGGCCAGCTTTGTTCGCGTCCGTGATAACAATCGTTCCCTTTCTTCCCTGCTTAGAAGCTTGGCTTTTTCCAGGTATTCCTCATTGGGCACTTTTCTCATCGCAATTCATCCTTTGCTACTGACTTAGCGATTTTCATCCTACCTCCTTGGCCGATTGGCCATCTACCTCAACGGGACCAAGAGAATTCGCGAAACGGCAGCCATTGGGATGCTGCGGACCGCTCTCGGCCCTTCACTGGACTTTATCGTCACTCCGTGTCGGGCCGCAGGTGGGGGGTAGTGCTTTTTTGGGCCGGACGATTCACTATCGAGAAAGCGGTGGTCTTACGGGTTTCGGCTTCAGCATAGCGGGAAGCTCCCGTTTGACAAGATGGAGTGGAGCGAGACTCAGAAGCGTGATGTGCCGAATTTTATGTTGGCGTTCTTCGTCAATGGACAGAAACTCGATGCCGACCAGATTGCGCTCGGCGTGTGCGATAACACCCTCGACCTTGAGCAGAAACGAACCATTAAAGTTCAGCACCAGAAGCGCACATGAGGTGCCCGACGCGGGATCACGGGCGAACTTGGAATCGAATAACGCTCCGAACAATCAGATGTCGATCAGCGTCCCTCCATAGTTCATGTTTGGAAAGCTTAACTGACCCTTCGAGTGGAAGGGAAACCGGGGGTGTCTGCGACGCTCAAGGGTGACCATGCGATCTGAAAGCGGGCGTTGGAGAATCGTTACTCTACAGCCGACTCATTGCTATATGGCGTCAGCGTGATGCGTTAGCCACCTGAAACTCGACACTCCGGGAGGGTTGCATCGGTACGGTGAGGGCCTGCTATTGCCTGGTGGCCAGGCGCTCAGGGAGCCAGTGCAGACCGGCAGAAAATGTCCAGGTCGTGCGCAGGTGCCGTGTCATGCTTAGTGGGCTGTCCAAATAGCGCAAACTACGCATCATTTCGCGACCGGCTGAATTGTTACTTGCGATACGCTCCCGGGCAGCGACAACGTCTCCCAGTGCAGTAATGGCCCCAGTTTTTCTCAATGGCATCGGCTTTCTGGAGCAGGATTCTAATCGCGTTCCAATAGCGACGCTGTTCTTCATTACTCCAGCCAAGCTCATTTGTTGGATACAGCCCGCATTTCATGACATGGATTCGCCTCAACTCCAGTATGGCGGGGTTGAGTTCGCCAGCGGCGCAGGCTTTCCATAGCGCAGCGATCTGGATGCGGGGACAACTCAGAGGAACGTCGCGGCGGAAGGTAGGGACCAGTTTGCCTTCGGACTGAGCATAGACTTTGACTAGAGACAGCTCATCAGCGGGAAGTCGAAGCTCATACGGGGCACTCCGGGTTACTGTTTTGGCTCGTGGGGTGGTGCCCATAAATCGCTCTATCACGTCAGGGAATGTGGGTATATGGACGGACGAGAAAATAGGTTCGGTGGCATGGATAAGGGCAGTCAAGGCGAAGCCAAGACGCGCTGAGGGTGTCGGGCGGAGCCTGACCAGGGGGATGAGCGCACACCGAACGAAGCCGAAGGCGAAGTGGCAGGTGTACGGACAACCCTTACCCTGTACTAAATCTTCCATCCACGCGCCTCCGTCATCCGCCAGAAATCCGCTGTTGTCAACGATTGTCCTCTAATAGCGCGAGAATGCCGCGATTGCACGGGCGCCATTTGCGGACAACAGGAGAATCATGGCGACAAGCGGCGAAACGTGTCGGCCACCGGCGACAAGACAGGGATGGATGCCATTGCCAAGCATACGCAGAAGACATCTGAAATAGTGGAGCGGGTGGCTCGTGGATGACAATGAAAAATCCTTGCTGAATGGCATTTCCTTACCTGGGGTAATTAGCATGGCGGTCTCCATCTTCGCCGTTGGTTCAGCTCTGCCTCATCTCCGCAGCTTCCTTGAGCAAGCTGACTTGGGCGGGGAGACAAATTGAATGCAGATCGTAGGATTCAATGACCGATCGACGCGCATTCTCACGCAACGATGCATAGGCGCCCGGATCTTCGAGCGCGCTTACGACCTGCTCGGCGATGGCTTCAGGCGAAAATAGATCCACCAATAACCCGCTCTCCCCATGGCAAATGACTTCCTCCACGGGTTGAGTGCGCGAGCCGATCACGAGGCACTGGGCCGACATCGCTTCCAGCATCGACCATGACAGAACAAAGGGAAAAGTGAGATATACGTGGGCACTCGAAACCTGCAGGGTGTTCAGAAACGTCGGGTAGGGAACTTTGCCCAGGAAGTGCACGCGCTTGAGATCGAGCGCGTCCCCAACTTCTGCCAGCATCTGCTGTTTGTAGGTCATGCCATTGGCGGGTCTTGGCCCATAACTCGTCTCGTCGCCGCCAATGATCACCACTTGGGCCTTGGGACGCCGCTTTAAGATTGCGGGCAGGCTGCGCATGAAACTGGGGAACCCGCGGTAGGGTTCTAGATTGCGCGCTACATAGGTCACAACCTCATCGGCAGCCGTCAGTTCCCGGCCGCCCGGCAGTTTCAGATGCGCCTGGGGATTCGGGGCGGCCAGACGAGTATCGACGCCTTCGTGCACGATGCGTAGCATATTCTGGTAGCGGGCCGGATAGAGCGAATGCTGCCAGCGGGTCGGGCATTGGCCGAGATCGGCGCAATCAAGTCCCAACAGATTGCCCACGTTCTTGGTCCTGATGCGGGGGGCAGTATCAAAAATCGGCTCTTCATTCGGATCGAACCCCACGTCCGCCCCAAGGAAGCGGTAGAAGAATTCGAAGTAGCCAATCAGCGGCGTGGTCGGAAAGACGTCCTTCAAATACCAGATCTCGCCCCAGCCGTTGTGGCCGAGCATCACGTCCGGCACGAAACCGGAGGTCTTGAGGTTCAACGCCACGCGAGCTACCTCCTGCGCATTGATGACACCCGCTTCGGTCTCGCGCAGGTAATGATGCACGTTCTGGGTGATCACCCGATGCGGTTTGTAGACAATGTTCCGCACTCCCGGCAGGGAAGCGTCCTCACGTTGCGTGATGAAGACCACCTCATTGCCTGGATGGGCCCCCAACGCACGAGCCAGATGCAGGTATTGGCCGGGAAAATTCTGGTGGACAAACAAAACTTTCATGCGGTCTTGATTTAGCGTTTAACGCGCATCGCTATCTTAGGATGGGTATGAATTCGCCAGCCATTGTAGCTGGACGCCTTGATCCGCAGAAATCGCGGGACTGGGATGGGGACAGATCAGGCCAGATTTGCCGTCGAAATATGAACAATTTGTTAACTGGGGATGACCGTTAGAAGTCACACCGCGCGCCCGCCGATCAATTTGTTCTTCCTGTAAAGTTTGACAGTTGACAGGCTGGGGTGGCGCAGTTACCGTGCCTCACGCGGGACAAGGGCAATTTTCAACCGTTCCAACAAATTAAGAACAAACAGCCACACAGAAAGAAGTTAAGAAGCATGGGGAGGTTAGCAGCAGTGGCGTCGAATTGGCGTGCGCGCAAGAGCGCTGAGCGCCCGTCTCCGGCATTCCCAGAGGCCAGCCTTTCCACCGAAAATATCGTCTGGGCCTTGGGCAGCTTCTGCGCCTTAAACCGTAAGCCCTTCGACCCCGAACTCCTGGTTCGCCAGTTTCCGCCGCCTTACTCGGCCGATTCCCTGGTCCACGCCGCCCGTGCATTGGGGTTTCGCATCAAGCGCAAGGATTGCACTGCACCGGCCGTATCCGGCTTAAGCCTGCCCAGCCTGGTCTTGCTCAATGAGGTGTCCAGCGCATCTGCCGATTCAGCCCTCCAACATCCCATGCCGGACGACGTAGCAGTGACATCTCAAACGGTGATGAAAAGGCGACCTGCCATCGTCATCCAGGCGAGCGATACCCAGATCGTGCTGTTTGAAGCTGGCACCAACACGCCCTCCATTCTCACCCCGGACGCCTTCGCCCAACGGTATGCCGGCGTGGCCTTTCAACTC
>JBKQNQ010000365.1:0-3174 GCA_052145875.1 Thiobacillaceae bacterium | reverse complement strand
CGCTGTACTCATTCACCGGCGGCAGCGATGGGAGCGATTCAACGGCTGCCCTTGTCCAAGGCAGTGACGGCTATTTCTACGGGGTGACTTGGGTAGGCGGAGCGTTTTATCGACTCACTGTTCCCCTCAACCCTCCGGCCAATCAGATCTCTGGAATCCAGTTCTTCAATGTTCTCGATAGCACGATTGTTGCCGTCCCGATCCCATCCGTGGCCGGTGAGACGTATCAGTTGCAGTACAGCGACTCATTGTCCCCCGTCAACTGGCTCAATACCGGCGGCACCATAACCAGCATCGGTGGCCCCTTGGTTTTGATCGACATCGCGGAACCATTGCCACCACAACGATTCTACCGGTTCGCCATTACGCCTTGAGGGTGGCGACAAGGTTCCTCGACTATCGACTTCTTTGCCCGCAAGCGCGATCTTTGGTAACTCTGAACCTTGGAGTCGTCCATATCAAAGTCACGTGTTAGCGAGAACATAGCACCAGGCACCACGGTTATATGATGCGCCGGGCGAGGCGTTACTCCAGCGGGTCAAGCGGGCAGACGAGAATCGAATGAAGTCGCGAATCGCAGCGCAAACCCCACAGACCATCGAGGACTAGCCACGATACGATTGCGTCGCGGCCTGCACGTGGGGTTCTGGACACGCTGATTCCCGAGAGCGGTTTCTTGTTGGTGGATGATATTTGCAGCGGCAGCGCGGAAAGCTGACTCACGCCCGTAGCGCCAGTATCCCCTACTGGCCGCTATACCTCACCGAGGGCGTGGTCAAGACCGTGTTGCCGCTGCCGATTCTTGGAGGCAAAATTCCACTCCGCAATTACAAAGGAAACGCTTTCGGTCTTGATGCAACCGTCCACGGCGCGCAATCAGGCAACCCGTGCGGTCGCGTCTCCGAATCGCTTGTCAATCGCTCCCGTTTGAGCGAGGTTCCCACCAAAAGCCCTTGCCATGACCGAGCCGCGCTTGGTACGAGTGTGATTCGTAGACTTCGATAACGAGGGCGTTGCAATCTGATGGAGCGATAAAATGCCGATTCCGAAAAGTGGTGTCCCGACAAGAGGGGCGGGAGTTTCACTCGGCCGGTTGTTGCCGATTCTTGCCTGCATGCTTCTGGCTTGCGGCGTGTCTCCCACCAACGCCGACACCGTGACGTTACATTCCGGCGAGGTTCTGGACGGGCGAATCCTTTCCGAGACGGACACGCAGCTCGTGATCGAGGCGTCCTTTTATCATGGGACAATTCTCTCAACGCGAGAGGTGGCCAGGTCAGACATTCAGTCCATCGTCCGCGAGACCCTCGAACAGAAACACGAGAAGGCGGACTACGCAGTCTTGGGAGCCCATGCCCTGAATGCGAACCAGGAACTCACGAAGGACCAGTACGACGCGGGAATCGCGGCCTTTGAGAAATTCCTGACAACCTACACCAACTCCAGCTTCGCGGCGGACGTCAATCATCGTCTGGCCGACTGGCAGACCGAGGCGTCCAATGTCGCGAGCGGCAAGGTCAAGTTCGCCGGCACGTGGATGACGCCAGACGAGAAGAAAGCGCGGGCCGAGCGCTGGCAACGGCAGGCGGACGCGCAAGCGGCACAGGTCACTCTTCAATCTCTCCAGAAACAGTTGGCCGACCTCCAGGGGCGGCGTGAAGCGCAGGCGAAAGCCATCGCGACCACACAGAAGGAACTCGCGGATGCGCAATCCCGACTCGCGAACATTCCGGGCGCGGCGGGATCTGGTTCGGGATCGGCTGGAAATCAAAGCGGTCGGCGTGACCTGGCGGGTCGGTTGACGGCGGGCGTGGTCGGCGTCTCACAGGGAGAGACGACCGGCGAACCGGCATCGAATCCCGAACGGTCACAGGTGCAAGGCGAGATCAATTCCTACCAGCAACAGCTTACCCAGGGGCAGGGCGCACTGGCCGTGTTGGACGCGAAGATCGCCGATGTTCAATCTCAAATCCCACTGCACGGGCAGAACTACACATCCGCTCTGGCGCGGTTGTCCGAAACCACCACCCAGGGCCAGGCGAGTGTGGCCCTCGTCCCGCCGCCGAAACCAGCCCGGACGAACGAGACCAGCGCGCCGGTCAAAACCACGCCACCCGTAGCGCCGGTTGCGGAGCCGACCCCACCATGGTACATGCGAGCGTGGAAGTGGTTTCACGGTTAGGAAGGCCAGAAGGGCAGACATGGTGGCCGGCCCCGCGAGACGTTTCGGACAAGCCAGTTAGTCAGCAGTGGGTTGACTGACGGATCTGCTCATCACGTGGCGGATGATGTGAAGGGCTTCCTGGATACGGAATGGCTTGCGGATATAGCCGTCGATCGGGTGTTGAGCGAGGATCTGGCGGAGCCGCAGTTCTTCGGCGCCGGACACAATGATGACTTTCACATTCGGGTTGAGTTTCTTCAACCACTCGAACGTCTTGGCGCCGTCAAGCTGGGGCATGTAGTAGTCGAGCAGCACGAGCTGAATTTTGTCTTTTTCCTGGGTGAACTTCTCCAGCGCCTTTACGGGACTGGAGATGGCCTGAACGTCAAATCCAAAGGGCCGCAGCAGTTCGGTGATGAGATTGCGGAACTCCTCGTTGTCGTCAATCGCCAGCACGCGGATGAGGGAACCGTCAGCGGTGGCCGGAACGGCATCCCGGCCAGGCGCATTGAGCGTATCCGTTTGCCCGATGTTTTCGGCTGTCAGTGGCATCTGAAAAACCTCCCAATCTCTTGTTTCCCACCCAAATGATGATATGAGTATCGACATCAAAAAGAGCAGGCTCGGTGCCAAATCTTGACCACTGCGGAACGCGGCACTATCATCCGTGAAAATTCCTAGGAAAAATGGTTAAAAGAGGCAAATTCATCACTTTTGTGGGCGGCGAAGGCAGCGGAAAGTCCACGCACATCGACCGTTTGGTAACCCGCTTGCGGCAAGGGGGTTATCCGGTCCTGATCGCCCGCGAACCCGGTGGTACAGAAGTGGGCGAACAAATTCGTCACATTCTCCAATACAGCAAACAATCCGCAGCGATGGTTCCCGAAACCGAACTGCTGCTGTTTTGCGCCAGCCGCGCCCAGCTCGTTCGCGAGGTGATCCAGCCGGCGTTAGCCGACGGGACCATCGTCATCTGCGACCGGTTTTTCGATTCGACCACCGTGTATCAG
>JBKQNQ010000364.1:0-3982 GCA_052145875.1 Thiobacillaceae bacterium | reverse complement strand
TGAGGGGAGTGGCCGGGTCGAAGAGCTGGGCGGCTTGGAAAGCTGGTTCACGCTGCCCGGTCAGCCTCTGCGTCCGTTGCCGCAATGGAAAATGGCCATCGCGACTTACTAGGGTGTCGTACCAGTGATCATGTTTCTAAGCCTGACCCTCGGTCGGTTGATGCAGAATTGGAATTTCATCCTGAACAACATCGTCTTTAACGCCTTTGTGGTGGCTCTTTTGACGTGGGTGGTCATGCCGCTCATCACGGGGGCTCTGCACGGCTGGTTGCATAGCAAATAAGAAAGGTTCTACATATGAATACATCAATAGTTGCCGATCTGATCCTTCATAACGGACGCATTACTACGCTTGATCCGAAATATCCCGAAGCAAACAATCTTGCCATCAAGGACGGGCGTATCGTTGGCGTGGACGACGCCGAAGAATATCAACGGGGGCCAAACACGAAAGTGATTGATTTACAGGGTCGCCGGGTGATTCCCGGCTTGAACGATTCGCACTTGCACGTCATTCGCGGCGGTCTGAATTACAACATGGAATTGCGTTGGGATGGCGTGCCGTCGCTGGCCGATGCCCTTCGAATGCTCCGCGAACAAGCACAGCGGACGCCGCCCGGTCAATGGGTGCGCGTTGTCGGAGGCTGGACGGAATATCAGTTCGCCGAACGTCGGATGCCGACGCTGGAGGAAATCAACGCCGCCGCACCGAACACGCCGGTCTTCATTTTGCATCTTTACTGTCGTGCCCTGCTGAATCAGGCGGCCTTGCGGGCCTGCGGCTACACCAAGGACACTCCAAATCCGCCCGGTGGTGAAATTCAGCGCGACCAAAAGGGCAATCCCACCGGCCTGCTTATTGCACGACCCAACGCGACCATTCTTTACGCCACGCTGGCGAAGGGCCCAAAACTGCCTCCGGAACATCAGATGAATTCGACGCGCCATTTCATGCGCGAACTGAATCGGCTCGGGCTTACCAGTATCATTGACGCAGGCGGCGGCTTTCAGAATTACCCCGAGGATTACGCGGTCATTGATGAATTGCATAAACGCGGCGAAATGACGGTTCGGATCGCTTACAACCTCTTCACCCAGAAGCCGAAACAGGAGAAGGCCGACTTTGCGCGCTGGATCAAAATGACTGGACCAGGCAAAGGCGATGATTTCTTCCGCTGCAACGGCGCAGGCGAGATGCTCGTTTTCTCAGCGGCGGATTTTGAGGATTTCCTCGAACCGCGTCCAGACCTTCCAGCGTCGCTCGAAGGTGAATTGAAGGAGGTCGTATCTCTGCTCGCTGCCAACAAATGGCCATTTCGCCTGCATGCAACCTACGATGAGAGCATCTCTCGGTTTCTAAACGTATTTGAGGAAGTGAACCGCGAGATCCCATTCACCGGCTTGAATTGGTTCTTTGACCATTGCGAGACGGTTACCGACCGGAATCTGGACCGCATCAAAGCCCTCGGGGGTGGTATCGCCATCCAGCACCGCATGGCGTACCAGGGCGAATACTTCATGGAGCGTTACGGAAAAGAGGCGGCCGAGCGGACTCCTCCAATCCGGAAAATGCTGAACCTTGGCATCCCCGTCGGCGCGGGCACGGATGCCACGCGCGTCGCCAGTTACAATCCGTGGGTTTCGCTCTATTGGATGGTCACCGGAAAAACGGTCGGGGGCGTCTCCATGTATCCTGACAACAACCGCCTCAGTCGCGAACAGGCCTTACGACTTTACACGCAAGGCAGCAGTTGGTTTTCGAGCGAAAGCGGCAAGAAAGGTGCGATTGCTGCCGGCCAGTTGGCAGATCTCGTTGCGTTGACCGACGACTATTTCTCTGTTCCAGAGGAAGAGGTCAAAGGCATCGAATCAGTGCTCACGATCGTCGGAGGCAAGATTGTCCACGCGACAAAGGAATTTACGCCTCATGCTCCGCCGTCCATCCCGGTATTGCCGGAGTGGTCACCGGCAAGAGTCTTCGGCGGTTACGGCGCGCCATTGGATATTCGGAAGGCGGCATGCACAGGTGTGCCGGTGGCCCAAGCCCATGAGCATGGTGCAAAGTGCCACCAGGAGGGTTGCGTTAATTCCGCGCATCAACTCCTAGCGGGGATAGCGGCCTCACGAAATCGTTACGCAGATTTCTTTGGTCTGGGTTGCGATTGTTTCGCGTTTTAGGGATTTATGGGCCTGCTGAAAATGTCGCTTGCCGTCGAGCCAACTGGCACCATTGCAAGCTTTGGGCATTTCTTCTTGCGCGTTTCAGCAGGCCTCTTGATTTTCTATATCCACGGCTTGCACAAATTGGAAGGTTGGATTGCTTTCCTCCAACACCGTACCCGCTGGACGCTTGCGAATGAGGTTGCGGGTAGCCAGGGCTGGCCACGACGATGCGGTCGGAAAAGACTTGGACGCCGATTTTGCGGCTGGCGTCCTCGTAATTGCGGTGTGCGACCGCGTTGACGAGGGCCTCGCGGAGCGCGTGCTGCGGGTATTCAGACAAACATACCTACCTGAAGATTGTAGGCTGCGGCGTCCTTTATGCAACGTGCAACCGAGAATTGCCTCTTCTAGGCCAGGACTCCTTCTGCTATGTGGAGCCTGTAACAGGCTTGGAACAGGCCGATCGTGCGGTCATCTAGCCGGCGCAAGAGCGGATAGCAGGCTTTCATGGGAACTAAAAGCCCCGGATTGCTCCGGGGCTTCCGATAGGACCATGGCAAGGCTGGCGTGGTTACCGTTGCGCCCACGAGATGATGACCTCCACGATCTTGGGGACCAGGAACAAGCACACGGCGCCGCCCAAATTCTTGCCCATGGCCTCCATGTCCCCGCCCTTGAATTTGATCGCGGCAATTCCCATAAATATAATGCCCAGTACGTAGAACGTGTAAAGAGCATAGTGAGCAACCGCCAACCGCTCGTTTTCACCGCAGCCGTACATGTCCGCCGTGTCGAGCAAGGTCACCCCGAGACCGACGGCGCGGTGGATTGTGGCGATGGACTCCTGATCATCGCGTGTGCCGTAAAATTCGGACATCCCCATGCACCCAAGTCCGACCGCCGAAACCGTCAATCCTTGAGTTCCGAGTTTTCTTTGGGTCATCTGATTTCCTTTTCAATGTGCAGCATCTGCTCCAATTTCAAAAACATAATCCGATGCTCCGAGTTTCCGTTATGTCCGTTCGAACTGAATTGGCGCTTCATAATTTTATCTCACATCGCACTCTGGCTTTGGACATTACGACGGCGTAGTGTCCCGTCAGCAACGACGATGCCCTTTGAACAATCCGAGCCCCACGAGCAAGTCGCCAGTGTTCCGCACGAGATCGCCGGGCAGGTCCGGCGCGGAGTCGTCGGCGGCATGTCGTGGCGCGACACCTTCGCCGCGTTGAAGCATCGCAATTTCCGGCTGTTTTTCGTGGGCCAGCTCGTGTCGCTCATTGGGACATGGATGCAGAGCACCGCCCAAGGCTGGCTGGTGTATCAGTTGACCGGCTCCAAGGTTCTGTTGGGCACCGTGGCCGCCGTCGGGACGCTCCCCATGCTGCTGCTCTCCCTTTGGGGCGGCTCCGTGGCCGACCGGCATTCCAAGCGCACCGTCGTCCTCTACACCCAGAGCGGGATGATGCTGACGGCCCTTGTCTTTGCGGCGCTGGTGGGAAGCGGACATATCCAGATATGGGAAATCCTCGTGTTGGCGGCGCTGGGCGGTGTGGCAATGGCCTTCGACATGCCCGCCCGGCAGGCGTTCATGGTGGAGATGACCAGCCACGAAGACCTAATGAACGCGATATCGCTGAACAGTTCCATTGTCAACGGGGCCAGGATCGTTGGCCCGGCCGTGGCGGGTTTCCTGATGGCGCGTGTGGGCATGGCGTGGTGTTTTCTATTGAACGGAGTCAGTTTCATCGCGGTCATCGTTGGACTGTTGATGATGCGTCTGCCCAAGTTTGTGCCTCCCCATAGACCCCATTCAACC
>JBKQNQ010000363.1:0-7193 GCA_052145875.1 Thiobacillaceae bacterium | reverse complement strand
ACACGGTGTGGAAAAAAATGCTGGCGGAGTATCAAGATCCCGGCATCGATCCGGCGGCGGACGAAGCGATGCTCGCGTTCATGAGCGCGCGCAAGGCGGTCCTTACGGATTCCGTGGAGAGTCCAGGAACTGTTGTGTAGGGTGTCTGCCTCAACCTCCCCACCTTCAAGACGGGTGTCGCCGGACTTGGTGTCGCTTGAAGAGGATATGCATAGCACGTAGCAGACCGAGATGGACATGATGATGCGGTTCACGGCCGGTCTCCTGATTCACCAGCACATATCTAAGACTTGCGTGCACCATAGCGGCGACAACGCATTGATGGCAATATATTTCCTAATCAATGTATTTGCCAAATGATGTTCCCTGAATCAGCAGAGGAACAGGGGTTTTCTCGGGCCGGACGGACCCAGATTCCACTTCCAGAGATGCCGCATCCGATGGTCACGATCCCCTATTCCATCGGCGCAAACCAACCAGGGCGGCATAACAAACGCTGCATGCGAGCCCATTCAGTCGGTGTATTCAGCGACCTTGACCACTCGAACCACTCCGCGTGTTGTAGCAGCGACTTGGGCCGCTGCATCCGCTTGTTCGTGGGTCACGACTCCCATGAGGTAAACAACGCCCGATTCCGTCACCACTTTCATTTGGTTGAAACCAACGCCCTTCACGTTCGACAGTCTAGCCTTTACCTCCGTGGTAATGATGCTGTCGTCGGCCTCAGATCCCAGCGACGGTATTCCGGAAACGGTGATCTCGTCATAGAGCTTGCGCACCTTGGGAATATCCCTGATGGTCGCTTCGATGCTGTCCTTGGTGGATTCGTCGGGCGCCTGCCCGGTCAGCAAGACCTGGTGATTGAAGCTCGTTATCCCGACGCTAACCGACGCCTGTGGAAAAAGCTCGTGCATTCGATTCCTGCCGTGCAGTTCAATCGCTTCATCGTCCAAATAAACGCCCGCCTTGCGGCGATCATCGCCAACGATTACAGCCGTTCCTGAGCCCGCCACCAAGGCCACGCAGCCGTCGAGTGCGGCGGCCATGGCGGCAATCAAGGCAAAATACGCAATCCCACGCATTACATTACTCCCTATTCTTCGCCATCCGTCAGTGCGCTAAAAAATGGCTGGCCAATCAATCACTTCGGTCCTTGCAGGCCCTGCGTGGCGGCCGGCACGCCACGTGAGACGCCATTGTCCTGAATTTGTTCCCTAAGATGTCTGTATGGCGACCGACCCACAAATGTTGCGTAAATATTGCAAAGGTCAGTTGGGCAGCCATTCATTAGTCTGGGAGATGTACACGCAAATCGGTTGTTTCCAAGCTTCGGGTTGACCTGCGAGCAACCCGGTCTATATAGACGTATGGGAGTGCACCGATGAGGGAACCTGTCCAGCACTCTCGTCCAAATCTCAATCAGCTGAAGCAAGAAGGAGTTTTCAATGAATGTCTCGTTAATGAAGTTCATCAGCCGTGTGACAATCACGTGTATGGTGGCATTGCCGTTTCAGGTGACGCAGGCCTCCATGGTGGGAACGGAGCAGGTGGTGGCTGCGGCTCAAGCGCAGCTGGACCGCGATAAGGTCCGCAGCTTTATTGCCCGGGCGGACGTGCAGCAGCAATTGGAGGCCTTGGGCGTTAAAGCGGGCAACGCTCAGGAGAGGGTTGCGGCGATGACGGACGAGGAAGTCAGGACGATTGCCGGCAAAATCGATTCCCTGCCTGCAGGTGGTACAAGTGGGTGGGCAATTGCCGGCATTGTAATCGTCATCGCACTGATCGTCTGGTGGGCATGGAGTTAACCTCTGATCATTGCCCAATGACACCACGTTCACCGGCCTGCAGCACGGCAGGCCTTTTTTTTGTCGTCGCCATGCTGCTCAGCGGATGCGCCAGCATGGCACCGCAAACGTATGCGCTGAAAAACCACCCCCCAAGTGGCCTGCCCGCACGGGCAGAGCGTGTTGACGTCTCGTTCTTCCCTCAGAAGGCGTATCAATGCGGGCCCGCGGCATTGGCCACCGTACTCACTGATGCCGGAGTCCCTATCCCAACCGACGCCCTCGTTGAAGAGGTCTATCTTCCTGGGCGCAGAGGTAGTCTACAGGTTGAAATGCTTGCCGCAACCCGACGCCATGGCGTCGTCGCTTATGAACTGACTCCTTCCCTGACCGACCTGCTCGCTGAAGTGGCGGCGGGCAATCCGGTGGTGGTGCTGGAAAACTTCGGCGTGCCTATCTACCCCTTATGGCATTACGCGGTGGTGGTCGGTTATGACATCGATGCGGGCAGAATCATTCTGCGCTCTGGTCTCAAACGTCGCGAGTCCATGCCATTTGTGCTGTTCGAGCGTCTGTGGTCCCACGCTGGCTATTGGGCGATGCTGGCGCTTCCGCCTTCACGCCTGCCGGCCACGGCAACCGAGCCCCGCTACCTCTCGGCGGCCCTGGCATTGGAGAAGAGTGGACAGCTCCAAATCGCCAAGCGCGCCTATACTACACTGCTCACACGCTGGCCGCGAAGCCTGGGTGGCCTGATGGGTTTGGGCAACACGACATATGCCTTGGGGGAAATTGGGGAGGCGGAGCAGGCCTTTCGCAAGGCCACGCTCGATCATGAGGGCTCCGCAGCTGCCTTTAACAACCTCGCGCAGGCGCTGGCCGATCAGGGTAGATATCCCGAGGCGTTGGACGCGGCCAGGCAGGCCGTGCAGTTGGGCGGAAATGTTCTCGCAACATCCCAGGCAACACTCGATCAAATCGAAAAGAAAACAGGTATCGGGCGTTGACCGAACACACTTGGCCGCCTTGCTGCGTTTAAGGCGGCGCGACGGGCACCGCTACACAGGTGCGCGCGGCTAACTCGGACCGCACGCAGGGGCTGGGCGTTTGTCGTGCCATCGCCGGATCAGGACCAAGGGAATTGCCTCGTTTCACTGGTCCTATGGACCACAGAAGCAACCCGTCAATCATTCCGAACCCATCGGCAGAGTCCCCCCACATGCAGCGCGCCTGCAACGTCGTTGTCGGAGGTTTCCGAACAACGATTTATAGCGGTGGGACACCAGGCCATTTGACTGACCTACACGCACAGCTGAGCGAAGTGCGAGAGGCATCTTGTGATGCCGATACAAACCTAGGACGCAAGCGAAAAGGAATCACCAGAAAGGAACTTACTCGAATCGAGCAAGGTCTAGCCCATCACACAATGGAAAGGATTAGCACTAATTGCATCACACTAAAATCAGATATCCCATGGAGACAGGGATGGGCATAGTGAGAACCGCCAGAGCTCGAAGGGATCTGCCTGCTCAATCAGCCAAGTTGCTGACACCGACTTCGACGTCCGGCGAACCCGATCTCGCCACTCTCTTCTTAAACCATGCCGGGCTGATTGAGGATTGCAGCGCGGCCTGTAAAGCGATTTTCGGCTATCCAATGCGCGAGTTACGGGGCCGTCATGTATCCCTGTTGCTTCCCAAGCTAGCGGGAATGGAACTGGTCCATGAGGGCCAAATTAATTCACACCTGAGATTTCTTTGCCGATGCGCTCTAGCATTTTTGGCAAGACGACGCGACGGCACGGGTTTCGCCTGCGAAGTGTTTTTCAACCACTTGAATAGTGACCCACAGCGCGTGCAAATTCTTGTGCGGGAATTGGGTGTCGCTGAAAGTTAAGCGACATCCGGTGGCGCGGCTAGAGCGGCGACTGAAAGACGCTGCCGGACTGCGGTCATGGTTCGATTCGTTAAGTACTGGAGAGGGCGGCCACTAACTTTCAACGCGGGGACCGATCTATTCATCGAGGACGTCTGCGTCAGTCGGACCTCCGGCCATTTGCGAAGAAGCGAAACGAAGGGCATCCGCACTGGGGTTGATCGCTTCAAGACGCGCTCAGGCTGACCGGGATATGTGCAGTCAAAGCTATCGTCTGCCCCGGCGATTCCCGTCTTGCCGCAAGGAAAAAACGTTAATGCTTCCGCCGGCCACGCGGAGTTCGTGTCCAGCAAAGTATCCGAACAGGATGAGATCAACGACTGGGGCTGACCGTGGTGGCTTTTCCATCTTCCCCGTGAACGCGTTCTAGCCGGTCGCTTGCCGAATCGGCCTGCATAATCAACATGCAAATCAAGCATCCCAATGGATCCGATGTGACGGTTGCGACAAGAGGGCGCCCTGCTACGACAGCGTCCAATACTCTCCCATCAGTCATGGGCGCTCGAACTCTAGCTATTCTGCTTTATCCATTTCTTGATGGCCTCAATAGTCTCCCGCTCTACACCGCTGCAGCCCTGGAGCGTGAGTGCCTTGCACGGAGCTCCTGCGGAAGTCCCTCCTTGCAAGGCGATAAAATCATTTCTGTAGTGGTCATGTGATACTTCCGCGGCGCTAAAGGGTGTACGTCTGCATGAAACCTGGCGATGATGTGCGATGAGCTGTCTATTGTGGTACTTTCTTGCATCGAAGGATGCATTCTGTTGCAAGGAGGGCGGGTGAATTTGGCCGGCGATCCTGCCGGAGAGATAATCGGCAAGAGCCATCGTATCGTGAGTCCCGTTACTCGTCCCCATGAGGTAGATCTGCGCCGTCGGAAAACGCCGTTTTAGATCATCAATGGCAGCCCGGATATGATCCTTTAATTCCGTTGAGTTGGTTATCGCAGTGACAAACTCGACGTGGACAAGGAACGATCTCGCTCGAAACAGGAAATTGTTACTGTACCCATAGACAAGTTCTCTGTTGTCCATGTGCCGATCCACGATTGCATTGCCTCCTGGAAATAGTATGAGCACGTATTTTGCGGACAGGTTCGAGTAGTTCAGAACATGGGGGACACTCCACCGTTGCGCTCCTGGGCGGTGGCTATCAGCACTTCTCCTGCGACGCAAGGCTACCCCGATAAGACCGCGAAGAGCGCAACAACCGTGAAGGACCGTATCAATTTGAGTTCAGGCACTACCGACACCTCGCTTCCGGGCAATTCCGTCGGGCGAGTTAGGTCTAATGAAGGTGGAACGAGAATTGTCTGTTAGCGCAAAGCTACATCCGTGCTTCGTGATGCGCAATATACAAAATGCCCCAGAATGGCTCCGTGGATGGCTTTCAAGGTGCATTTCGGTGCCAGCGCTACGCCTCTGTGGATATCGGTCAGTCCGCGTTGAAACATCTCCATTCTCGCGCGCGCCAGACGTGGGGGGGCTGATAACCGAGCCACGGAACGATGTGGCCTCCGGAGCGCCAGAGCGGCGGGACGGCAAACTGCTGGCGAAGGATTGTCTTGACTTGGCTATCGTGTTGTAACCGTGGAACTGGATTGAGCCACGCTGCCCAATTTGCCTTAGGCTCGGACGCTTCGGGGAAAGACGGCTTCGTCGCTTTGTTTCTTGCCAGCAGTTGAGGATAGGCGCGAGGTGATTGGACCATTGATGAAGAGGACCCTATTATCCTGGAGCAGCGGCAAAGATAGCGCCTGGGCATTGCATGTCCTTCGCGAACGCGACGATGTCGAAGTCGTTGGTCTATTCAGTACGGTCAATCAAACATTCGAACGTGTCGCAATGCATGCGGTGAGGATTGATCTGCTGGAACAGCAAGCTGCCCATGTCGGACTTCCTGTCCGGCTGATCCCCACCCCGTACCCATGCACTGATTCCAATTACGAAGCCATCATGAGCACCTTCGCTAAAGAAGCGAAACGGAAGGGCGTCGAGTATTTTGCTTTTGGCGATCTCTTCCTGGAAGACGTTCGGCGATACCGGGAGGCCAAGCTCGCCGAGGCAGGCATCACCCCACTCTTTCCCCTGTGGGGAATACCCACAAGAGAACTGTCGAAAGAAATGGTGAGCCAAGGCCTTCGTGCAAAAATTACATGCATTGATCCCAAGCAGTTGACCCCGGACTTCGCGGGGACAGAATATGACAGGTCTTTTCTGGCTCGGATTCCGGCTAGTGTCGATCCGTGTGGTGAAAATGGCGAGTTTCACACGTTTGCCTACGACGGACCGATGTTCAAGAAAGCCGTAAACGTCGTGGTGGGACAAACCGTGTTTCGTGATGGCTTCAGCTTCACCGATCTCCTCTCGAAGGGGCAAGGCGATCTCTTCGAGGCGGTCGGCACCGCATTCCGCCAGTCTCCCTGATGCGTCGTCACCCAGCTCGAAACGGTGACGATCCGCCCGGGTGTCTGGTGACCTTTATCCGGTTACTTCCAATCGATACGCGCTTGCTCGCCGAGTAGTCGCCAGTATTCTGCTCGAGTGTTAGAGGCTCTTGATCGCCGAGAGCAGACGCAAAAACTGGAGGTTCAGGTTTGTCTAGTAAACTGGGGACAATGTGATCGCCACTTTCACTTGGTATTTCATGAGCCTGACAGACGATAGATCAATTTTCACCGCGATGAAACAGAACGGCCCGTTTGCTGTTACCGACAGCTTTACGGTGGGTCAACCTTTTTCGAAGCAGACGCGGGCTTGGGCAAGGCAGTTTGGTGGTGATCGGTTGCTCGTCACCAAGTACCGGGTGGTCCGAGCCCAAATCTTCGATTTCCTTCAAATCGAGGGCTTCGGAGAGATTCCGGGATTGCTTGCGAATTCAAGCGCACGAGCACAGCGAAGCGAGCGCGCTTGTTTGCTGCTCGGCAATCTCTTCGGCATTGCCGGCCGCACATGCGAAATCAGCAGCAAGATCAAGGAGTATGCGCAAACCGCCGATGCCGTTATCAACCAGCTGCGCGCTAAGCTCTTGGCCCCGTATGCCTCGCATGTTGAAACTAGCAACGAAATCGAGACCACCCATGATCCCGTGGACCTCTTGCTGCGAGTGTTCGATGACCGCTTTCACATGAAGGCTCGCTTCGAGGCCAAGCGCAAACTGGTGTTGATGAACTTGGCGGGTTCCATCGACCAACGTGAGCGTGAGACGGATATCGAGAACAAATTCAATGCGTTTCTTGAGTTTCTGAACCGAAATGTGTGGAGCCCTCAATATAAGTTCGGCCAGTTGGAACACGCGTACCTTCTGAGCCAGCATGATTCAGATGACTTCCGCTGCTTGAACGTGAAGGTGATCGATCCCGCTAGTCGCGCGCGTCTAACGGCCTTGAATGAAAACGAAAGACTAACGCTCTTGAAGCGGCGGGTCTTCCAGGATGGTGGTCGTGACTTCCCCGCTTATGTAAGTGTGCGCAAGAAG
>JBKQNQ010000362.1:0-2756 GCA_052145875.1 Thiobacillaceae bacterium | reverse complement strand
CCTGCAATTTCACGGTGACGAAAGCCCACAATTCTGTCGCAAGTTTGGTAGGCCTTATCTGAAGGCAATACGGGTTAGGGAAGGCGTCGATTTGGTAAAATATGCGGCTGATTATAGCGACGCGCGTGGCCTGCTATTGGATGCTTATGTGCCAGGCGTTCCTGGTGGTACCGGCGAGCGCTTTGACTGGAGCCTGATTCCACCCGGACTGCCTAAGCCGATTATTCTGTCAGGTGGCCTTAAGCCCGAAAATGTGACCGACGCAATCAGACGGGTCAAGCCTTGGGCGGTCGATGTTTCCAGTGGCGTCGAACAAGCAAAGGGTATCAAGGATGCCGCCAAGGTAGCGGCATTCATACAAGGAGTTAGAGATGCAGATGAATGATCTGCCTGATTCGCACGGCCACTTTGGCCCGTACGGTGGCATTTTTGTTGCCGAGACCCTGATGGCGGCATTGGAAGAATTACGCGTCGAATATGAGCGCGCACGGAATGACCCTGCTTTCATGGCTGAATTCGAATACGAGCTCAAGCACTATGTGGGCCGCCCGAGTCCCGTGTATTATGCCAAGCGCTTGAGCGAGCAATACGGCGGAGCACAGATTTATCTCAAGCGCGAGGACCTCAATCACACGGGCGCGCACAAGATCAACAACACGATCGGACAGGCTTTGCTCGCCCGTCGAATGGGCAAGAAACGCGTCATTGCTGAAACCGGCGCCGGTCAGCACGGCGTGGCGTCTGCGACCGTTGCCGCGCGCTACGGAATGGAATGCGTGGTGTACATGGGCGTGGAAGACGTCGCCCGGCAGTCACCCAATGTCTATCGGATGAAACTACTGGGCGCGACCGTGCAGCCGGTATCAAGCGGGTCAAAGACCCTCAAAGACGCGCTCAACGAAGCCATGCGCGACTGGGTCACCAACGTCGAATCCACCTTCTATATCCTGGGCACGGCCGCCGGCCCGCACCCCTATCCGATGCTGGTGCGTGATTTCCAGTGTGTCATTGGGCGTGAGGCCATCGCGCAAATGCGGGAGCTTGCGAACTGTCAGCCGGATTGCGTCATCGCGTGTGTAGGTGGCGGTTCAAACGCAATCGGCATTTTCCATCCCTATCTTGAGTATCCCGAAGTCCGACTTATCGGGGTGGAAGCGGGTGGTTTGGGAATTGAATCCGGCAAGCACGCCGCGCCCCTGTCAGCGGGCACGCCCGGCGTGTTGCATGGATTCCGCAGCTATCTCATGCAGGACGAAAACGGTCAAATCAGCGAAACCCATTCCCTCTCCGCGGGCCTCGATTACCCGGGCGTGGGTCCCGAACACGCGTGGTTGAAGGACATGCACAAGGCCGAATACGTAGCGATCAATGATCAGGAAGCGCTGGCGGCGTTTCATGATCTGTGCAAATTTGAAGGCATCATTCCCGCGCTGGAGTCCAGCCACGCCCTCGCACAGGCGAAAAAACTCGCGCCAAAAATGAAGCGTAGTCAGATTATTCTCGTAAATCTTTCTGGACGTGGCGACAAGGATATCAATACAGTGGCGAAGATTTCGGGAATTACGCTGTAGATGCTCTTGCCTGGAGACGAAATCGCGGAGGGATCATTGTCGTATCGGCATCGTCGGGATTCGTTTGGCAAGATTGAGCCCATGAACGGGGTGGGCTTGCGCAAAAGCTGTCTTTGACATGTTGGACCGTGGGCTAAAGGGGGTCTCAGGCGTGGACCCCGACATGGCACAAGTTAAGGGGCGATGGGAGCCAATATTCGGTGGCGAGAACCACCAACGGAATGTGGACTTGATGAGAAAATCGGCGGTGAACATTCATCGTCTGCCAGCGCGTCCGAAAGACTCAAATGAACCTGAAACCGAGTAAAGCAACAACTGCCGGGGACACTTCCGGTGACTTCGTCGATTTAGACCTTAGAGAGAATCGTGCATGAGCCGCATTGGCCCAACGTTCACCATGCTCAAAGCGCAAAATAAGAAGGCGCTTATCCCATTTATCACTGCAGGAGACCCCGGTAAGGGATTGACCGTACCGCTGATGCACGCGCTGGTGGCTGCGGGGGCGGATATTATCGAACTCGGTGTGCCATTTTCTGACCCGATGGCAGATGGGCCGGTGATTCAGCGTGCGTCGGAAAGAGCGTTGGCGAACAAGGTATCGCTACGAGACGTGCTTTCCATGGTTGCCGAGTTCCGCAAGCTCAATTCATCAACACCTGTAGTGCTGATGGGCTATGCGAATCCGGTGGAGCACATGGGGTACGAGACGTTTGCCAAAGCGGCGCAGGATGCGGGCGTGGATGGCGTGCTGACAGTCGATATTCCACCGGAAGAATCGCAGGGCGTAGTTGACGTGTTCAAGGCATCCGGACTGGATCCTATTTTCTTGGTTTCGCCAACGACGACGGAAATGCGGGTCGAGCAGGTCGTCAAGCTGGCAAGCGGATTCCTCTACTATGTCTCGCTCAAGGGCGTGACCGGCGCGGCGAATCTGGACATGCAGGAGGTCGCTCAGAAAATAGCGACCGTCCGCTCGCACTGCAGCCTGCCGGTGGGCGTCGGGTTTGGCATTCGCGATGCGGCGACTGCCGAGGCCGTCGCGCGAATCGCTGACGCGGTGGTTGTTGGAAGCAGAATTGTGCATGAGATTGAATCCGCCCCAGAAGGCGAGGTGATCGATCGTGTTAGACATCTGGTGGAAGCATTACGCCGGGGTGTGGATGCGGCTGGAAAGTAGCGAAAAAT
>JBKQNQ010000361.1:0-17380 GCA_052145875.1 Thiobacillaceae bacterium | reverse complement strand
TGGTCTTACGTAATCGGTGTTGTCGACCATGACCGCCGTCACCGAGCCCGCCTCGCGCGGCGTCACCCGGAGCAGGTTGCCCGTCACGTAGCCATCATCGGTCGTTTCATGGTAGCGGCCATGAATGAGCCAGTAGGCTCCCCACCCTACCGCAGCAGCGAGAAAGACCAGGGATATGAGCAGCAGCAGGCGCCTGCGCCTGCTATTCTCGGGAGGACGAGCGTCGGTATGATTCTCCATTGTCATTCCTTGGATGGTTGGGTTACCCCGCCTAGCGCCTCGGCGAGGGCCACCCGGGCGCGCAGCTGCGAGGCAAGCAGCTGGGTTGCATTGAGTTGCTGTTCCAGCACGGCAGAATCCGCCTGCAGGGCATCAAGTGGACGAACGAGGCCCAGTTCGAGTCGCCTGTCCACCAGTGCCCGAACCTGCTCCGCTTCATTCAACGCTTGCTGCTGTGAGGCCTCGCGCTGGTCCAGGCTGGCGTTCACGGCATACCGATCGGCGACCTGGCGGGCCGCCTCCAAAATGGTGTGGTTGTAGACTCCAACTGCAGCCGAGATATCTGCTTCACGAATCCCCAACCGCGCCTGCAGGGTGCGAGTGTTAAAAAGCGGCAGGTGGAGCGCCGGGCCCACCGTGAACATCAGGCTGCTCCTGTTTAGCAGCGTCTCGAGATCAAGGGTTTCCAGCCCGATCGCCGCGTTGAGATCAATGTTGGGGTAGAACTCGGCCCGAGTCGCCGCCGATTGCGCCTGAGCAGCCTCGAGGTCGGCGCGCTGTGCCGCGACATCGGGGCGGTGAGCCAGCGCATCCAGCGGTAGGCTGGCCGGCAATTGGGGGACCAGGCCTTCCAACGAAGGTTCGGGCAGCCCGGCCGCATGATCAGGATCGAGTCCGATCAAGGCCGCAAGCCGGTAGCGCCAGGTCCGATCCAGATAAATCAAACCCTGTACCCGATCCTTGTCCAGGTCCAGCTTCTGGCGCGCTTCATGCACCGGAGCGATGCTGTCCAATCCCAGGGCGAAGCGTGTATCGGTAAGCTCATACTCGCGCTGATGGCGTGCTTCAATAGCCTGCGCCAGCGCCAGTTCCGCGTTACTGTCTGCCCAGGCAAAATAGGCGTCCGCCACGGCCGCAGACAGCGTGAGTCGGGTCGCCTCGGCAGCGGCCCGCGCACCTTGGGTTCCCGCGTGGGCTGCCTCCACCAGCGCGCGATTGCGCCCCCAGAGGTCGGGGGCGTAAGTGAAGGACTGGGTGAGGTCAGTTTGCGTGTAGGTGCTGCCGCCAATTGGCGGCGGAAAAATCCCATTTTCGCTGAAGCGCTCGCGCACCATGGTCGCGTCCGTACTGTAGTGCACCCCGGCATTCAGCCGGGCAAGCGCTTCGGCCCGAGCCGCCGCCTCAAGCCGGGCCCGGGCCGTGGTGAGATCGGGGTTCCCCTTAAGCGCCTCGTCCTCGAGGCGACTGAGGCTTGGACGTCTGAACGCCTGCCACCATGGCGCGCCATCACCGCTCATCGGCGCCGTGCGGACTTCGCGCGCGAGGGTCGCCAGCGTCCGGTCCGCCTGAGGATGCAGCATCGCAGGGCGGGGTGGCAAATCCCGGGGCAGCGAGGCACATCCCGCGAGAATTAAGCCCATAACGAGCGTCAGACCGCGCGGCATTTTCACGTCGCGGTCACGCCGCCAAGATTACCCAGCAACTTGCGGAGCAGGCGCTCCAATTCTTTGAGCTCCGCCCTCGTTAGTCCGATCCACTGTCGCGTCGTGTGGGCCCAAATACCCGGAAATACCCGTTCTAGCAACGCATTTCCCGCCTTCGTCATCGAAAGCTCGACCCGTCGCCGATCCTCGCTGCTCGGACGGCGGTCGACCCAGCCCGCCTTCGCCAGTTCATTACTGAGGCGGGTAACGTTGGTGCGGGAGGAAATCAGGGCATCGCTTAGGTCACTCGGATTTAGACTTTGGGTTTCGCTGCTGTAGATCATCGCAAGCGCCAGGAAGCTCGTGGTGCTAAGGCCATAGTCCGCCAGGAACTGATCGTAGCGATCATCCAACGTCCTGGCCACGTAATAGAGCAGGCGATTGAGGACCACCTCACCCTGTGGCATGCCCTCTCGTCGCATCGCGACCCGGTTGATCGCTTGTTCGAAATAGGAAAAAGAGTGATTCATGACCTGCACCGTGAATAGGCGTCCAGGATACTTGGAAGGATAACAATTGTAATAGTTCAATTCGTTACTATCTATACGCGGATTACCCCCGCGCGGCGACGGGACTTGGCTGATGCGCCACCTTAGCCCTCACGCGCGTCTTCTCGGAAGTCTCGGTAGGCCCACGCTGGGACACCACACCGGACCTGGACTCCCCCTGGCAGCAGGGAAACCGCGAAATGGACACACCTGTCGACACCCATGGGTTCGCAGGCTCCAATCGTCCCTGAACCGCAAGGAATGAAGGAAAAACAGATTACTCGTCCGCGGGATGTCCCGCAAAAGCAGCGGTGGGGTTGGCGTATCGTTTAGCTGGATCCAAACGGATCGTTGCGCGTCAGGCGTCAACCCCGGTCTTGGCCGCGGGGCCCCCCTCAGCCTGAAAAGGGTTCAGGCGGCCCAAGATTGTTGCTTGGCGCCCGATGGAGCCACAGTTTTCGGCAGTTGCTTGAGCCAAGCGCTCTGGCAGATGCGCTTGCGACGAATGGAAATCTGTTCCCGTATTGCGTCTCTCACCCGAACCAACGGCAGCATGCCTGACGGAATGATCTTGTCGCAGCGTATCAGGTGAAATCCGAGTGGCGATTCGACCACGCCGCTGAGCCGCGTCGGTTCGAGGTCGAACAGCACGGTCTCCAGTGCTGCATAAAGCTGCCCGCGTTTCACCTCTCCCAACAGTCCGCCCTGTAGGGCAGTGGGACACTCGGAATGCTTCAGGGCCTGTTCATCGAACCGCGTTGCGTCCTTCACTAATCGCACCGCGATGGCGTCGATGCGGCTACGCGCCGCAGCACGCGTATTCTCGGGCAAGTCCTCGTTGATCGTGACCAGAATGTGGCGGGCCACGCGGGACTCCGGTCGCTGAAACTGTTCTGGATGGTACCGGTAGTAGAGCTCAACCTCGATGTCGCTCACCGCCACGGCACGGCCGCCAACTTTTTCCAGCACGCCCTCAACCTTCAGTTCCCGCTCCAGCGCCGCCGCATACGCATCGGGCGTCAAGCCATGGTTGGCAAGATCATTCTGCAGCGCCGTCTCGTTCTCATAACGGCCACCAATTTCTGCCATCGCCGCACGCAGGGTGGCTTCGGGAACCACGACATCGCGGGCCTCCTCGCTTGCAAGGACCCGCGATTCCAGAGCAAACTGCTGGTTCGCCACCCGCGTCACGCGCTCAAGCTCCGGCTTCCCAAGCGCTGTTGGCCCCTTACCATAGAGAGTAAGGGCCGCTTTAAGAACAAGGTACGCCAAATTCATGTGCCTTTTCAGCCTTCTTCAGATGAATGCGTCAACGAATCGGTGGGCTCGATGGGTTCCAACAGGGCCTCGGGCACTTGCAGCGTATGGCCCGGAAAGTGCACGTGATATTGCACACCCGACTCGCACTCACGTAATACGCGCATCACTTCCCCTTCGGTCGCAGCGGGCACGAGGACTTTGCCCCCGACCGCGAGTGCGATGCGATTGTGCACCTTCTCCCGCGTCTCGAAGCGGCTGGGAACCCAGGATTCGGCGGCGTCGATCAGCTCCTCTTCGCGACAACCGACGACGCGCCCCTGGTCCAAGAAATTCACCGTGTAGATGAGTTGGTCCTGCAGAAACGTGCCTACGTTCATGACGAAGCCGGTCGATCCGCATCTGACCAGAAGCTTGCCCGGATCCATTCCCGGATAGGTCCCATCGTTGCGCACGCTGCGTGTGACCCGCACGGCGTCGCCATATTCGAATCGAGGCTTCATGCCAATGGACTCCGAGCCGTGATGCCAGCAAGGCTCAGTGGAGCCCGGCGGTCATGCTGGTGCAGGACCCTCCGCAGCCGCAGTCGGATGCGGGTGCCGGTACGGCTAAGGCCGCATCCTTGCCGGTTACCGTAATGGCCGTGACGGGCACAAACGCGGTTTGCGGCTCATGCATGTGGAACACTTTGAATACCTTTTCGGTCAACGCATCCGAGTGCACAAAATCCCCATAGGCTTGTTCCAGTAGGCGGGTATACGCTGCCCGACGTTCGCCCTCATCCGCGGAACACTCGCCCGCCTTCGCCAAATAATCATGAAAGCGCTGCAAGATATGGAGGCGATTGACCTGCACCACGCGTGGCTCAAATGCAACGCCGAAATAATTCAGAAAATCCTCGGCGGATTCCAAATCCTCCATCGCTTCGTCCAGGGTCAATTCATCCATGATGCGCCTCTCTTGTTGATTGCTTACGCTGCTTCCACATTTTCGGCCTCCAGCAGACCCAACAGGGCCTTGCCACCCAAGCGATCGTGGCTGTCCAGTTCCACGAGCTTTTCCAACAAGGCGCGGCCCCGCTCACGACGCCCCAGTCGCAAATTGATATAGCCTGCCGCCTTCATCAGATTAAGATAGAAACGTAACAAGCCCATGGAACGCATGACGCCCTGGCCAAGGAAAGTCGGGCTCAAGTGCTCCCACTGCTCCGGGAACTGCAGGCGACGCCCCACGACGGCCAGGGCCCGCGTGGCAATCAGTAGTGCCTCATCCATGTGATGCTGATAAAAGTTGTAGCGGTACAGCGCCACCAACACCACGAGGGATTCGGGTGCGTGGAAATATGCCTTGTACAACAGCCGTTCCGCAGCCTCATCGCCATACTCCGTGCCCGCCTCGGCGATAAGCGCCGATATCGCCTCATCCAGCGGTTCATCGAAATAAAGGGACACTTGGTCGAAATCCAGTAAGTCCATCACATCTTCCTTAGCTTTCGGGCCGTCTCGGTCCCGCAAAGGTCATCTGCCTCGCAGATGCCGCACTGGCTATCCACCGCCTCACCCCTGCCACGCAACGCGGCTTCAAGCACTTCAATGCGCTCCATCAAACAAGCAATCGCCTTCCCGACGGGGTCGGGAATCAGGTGGTGGTCCAGGTTGATGCCCAGGGCGTTTTCCCCCACTGTGTCCATGCGCACCACGACCCTTCCCGGGATCCCCACGACGGTGCGGTCCGCCGGTACGTCCTTGACGACTACCGAGTTTGCCCCCACCCGAACCCGGTCACCCAGAATGATGGCCCCTAAGATCTTGGCACCGGCTCCCACCACGACGCCATTCCCAAGGGTGGGATGGCGTTTTCCCTTGCTCCAGGTGGTTCCGCCGAGAGTGACACCGTGATACATGGTCACGTCGTCACCAATTTCGGCGGTCTCGCCGATCACAACGCCTGCGCCGTGGTCGATAAAGAAGCGCCGACCGATCGTCGCACCGGGGTGGATGTCGATGTTGGTAATCAGCCGGGCCAGGTAAGACAACAGGCGAGCCAGGTAGCAAAGGTGCCATTTCCAAAGACGTGAGGCCATGCGGTGGAGTAGGAGTGCGTGGACTCCCGGATAAGTCGTGAGGACCTCAAAGCGCGAACGCGCCGCCGGATCGCGCTGAAACACACAAGCCACGTCTTCTGCCATTAGCGCGAAAAACTTTCGCTCACCGCAATGTGGGGTCAAATTCTGCAGAATCTCTTGCATCGCCGCCCCTAATGCATCGCCTCGCGTGCGCTACGCCCAGCGATCTGTTGCAGCAGGAATAGCAGCTCATGGTCCGCCGGCGAACGCTTCGCCTTCTCTGCAAAGGCACGGATGTCGGGAAGCAGCTCACGTGCTTCTGCTGGGCTCAATGTCAGCCCCAATCGCGCGTAGGCGGAAATGATCCCGTGAGAACCCGAGTGCTTCCCCACTACCAGCCGGTGGTCACGGCCGACTTCGCGCGGGTCGAAACTCTGGTACGTACTGGGATCCTTAAGCAGGCCGTCCACATGAATGCCGGCCTCATGGGTGAACGCACCTTCCCCCACCACACTCTTTTGCCACGCAACCGGTCGACCGGAGGCCGCCGCCACGGCTTCCGACAATGCGGGAAACCGGGCCAGGTCCAAGCCCGTCTCTATCCCATAGAGCGTTTTCAGCCCCAGGGCCACTTCCTCCAGTGGCGCATTGCCCGCTCGCTCACCCAAACCGTTAACGGTTGTGTTTACGTGGGTTGCCCCCGCCCGGCAAGCGGCCAAGGTGTTTGCCGTTGCCAGCCCGAGGTCGTCGTGCGCGTGCATCTCGATTTCCATGTCCGTAATCGAACGCAGGCCTGCAATGGTATCGTGGACGCCAAATGGCTCCATCACGCCCAGCGTATCGGCAAAGCGAAACCGTTGGGCACCCGCTTTTTGCGCGGCATCCACCACACGCGCCAAAAACTCCGGATCGGCGCGCGACGCATCCTCGCCACCGACAATCACCCCCAGCCCCATGTCCCGGGCACGCGGGACCATATCCGCAACCGTCTTCAGCACCCAGACTCGGTCGCGTTGCAGCTTCTTGCTAATTTGGATATCCGATACCGGTATGGACAGGTCCACCATGTCGACCCGCATGTTTTGACACGCTCTTAGGTCGCCGCCGTGCATCCGGCTCCACACCACCAATTTTGAATTGAGGCCCAGACTTGCGACCGCACGAACCCCTTCGCACTCGTCTTCACCCATCGCCGGAATCCCCACCTCGAGTTCGGGAACCCCCAGCGCATCCAGACGACGTGCGATGTCCAGCTTCTCGTCCAGCGTAAACGCAACGCCGGCAGATTGCTCGCCGTCCCGCAGCGTGGTGTCGTCAATGGTGATGGCGCGCGCTGGCATGACTGAGCTCAGGCGTATACCGGGGCGAACGCCTTCTCGGGCGCTTCGGCAGGACCGCTTTCGCCCCAGTAAGGTGAAAGCTTGCGCAACTGCGCAACAATCTCGGGTACCACTTGAATGACGCGATTGATTTCTTCCTCCGTCGAGTAGCGCGACAATGAAAAGCGGATGGTGCCGTGCGCGGCGGTATAAGGAATGCCCATGGCCCGCATCACATGGCTGGGTTCAAGCGAACCTGAGGTACAGGCGGAGCCGGACGAGGCCGCAATCCCGAACTTGTTCAGCAGTAAAAGTATCGCCTCGCCCTCGATGAATTCAAACGCGATGTTGCTCGTATTGGGCAGGCGATTGGTGACATCGCCGGTGGCAAATGAACGGGGCACCTTAGCGAGTATTCCTGCCTCCAACTTGTCGCGCAGGCGCTTGACCTCAGTGTTCTCGAATTGGATCGCACGCATGGCCTGTTCACAGGCCATGCCCAGTGCAACAATGGACGCCGTGTTTTCCGTCCCGGCGCGGCGACCCCTTTCCTGATGGCCTCCCCGCAGCAGTGGGCGGAAGCGCACCCCACGCTTCAAATACAGGACGCCGACGCCTTTGGGCGCATGGAGCTTGTGGCCGGAAAGCGAAAGCATATCGATCTTCATCTGCTTCAGGTCGATGGATACCTTCCCCACTGCTTGGACGGCATCGGTGTGAAACAGAACACCGGCGGCGTTCGCCAGCTCGGCCATCCGCGCAACCGGAAACAAGGTGCCTGTTTCATTGTTGGCCCACATGACAGAGACGATGGCGACCTTGTCCGACAGCAGCTTCGCGTACTCGTCCAGGTCCAGTCGGCCCGTCCCGTCCACCTTCAGATAGTGCACCTTGTAGCCTTCCTTCTCCAGGTGGCTGCAAAGCGCGAGTATCGCCGGGTGTTCGATGCTGGTGGTGATAATTTCCTTGCGATCGGGATTTGCCTTCAACGCGGAGAGGATCGCAGTGGAATCCGACTCGGTACCGCAGGAGGTAAAGATGATTTCAGATTCATGCTCGGCGCCGAGCAGTTCCTGGATCTGAAGACGCGCCTTCTTGATCGCCAGCCCAACTTTGTTACCGAAGCTGTGCATCGACGAGGGATTGCCAAACTGCTCGGTAAAGTACGGCAGCATCGCCTGCACCACGGCTTCGTCCACGCGAGTGGTGGCATTGTTGTCCAGATAGATACCTTCCATGGCCATTTCCTCAGGGGGTTAGACGTGGCTGGTGGCGCGGGCATAGGACCCGGCTCGAGTGGGCACCACCTTGATGAATTCGCCCAGATCTTCCATCAGTTTTTGCTGGATGCCTTGCAACGTCACGGCTTCAAGCTGGCAGCCGGAACATGCACCGGTCATGTTTACGTAGACCGTCTTGCCATCGACGTCCACCAACTCGATATCGCCGTGGTCGCGTTGGAGTTGGGGCCGGATCGATTCGAGGACCGCCTCGATGCGGTGAATGCGTTGCAGATTGGTAAGCTTGCCGGGTTTGACCTCTTCCTTGACCTGCACCGGTTGGGGGTTGAAGGTCTCGCCTCTTTCCGCGAGCACTTTGACAAGGATTTCCTCGATGCCTTCGTGGCAGGACGAGCAGCCGCCCCCGGCCTTGGTGTAATTGATCACATCTTCGACGCTGGAGAGCTTGTTTGCCCGCACCGTCTCCTCGATGAGCACGGCATCGATTGCAAAGCACTTGCAGATCAGCGCGCCTTCCTCATGATCATCCTTCCACTCCTCGCCACGATAGTTGGCGATCGCCGCCTGCAGGGCCTCACGGCCCATGACGGAACAGTGCATCTTTTCCGGTGGCAGGCCGTCAAGATAGTCGGCGATGTCCTGATTGCTGACCTTGAGCGCTTCCTCCAGGGTCATGCCCTTGATGATCTCGGTTAGGGCCGACGACGACGCGATGGCCGAGCCGCAGCCAAACGTTTGGAATCGTGCATCCTGTATGGTTTCGGTATCCGGATCGACCTTAAGCATGAGGCGCAGGGCATCGCCGCAGTTGATTGAACCGACATCGCCCGTCGCATTGGCATTTTCCAGTACCCCGGCGTTGTGCGGGCTGAAGAAGTGTTCTTTGACCTTATCAGAGTAATCCCACATGGCGAGCTCCTCAGGCAGCGAAAGATGAACCGCAAGCGCAGCTGCTGGTTGCGTTTGGGTTGTCGAACTTGAAGCCCGAGCCATTCAGACTGTCAACAAAATCAACCGTGACCCCGTCAAGCATCGGCGCCGAGAACGGATCAACCAGCAGGGTGACGCCTCCGATGTCCAGCACCACGTCGTCGTCTGCCTTGGCTTCCTCGAGGCTCATGCCGTATTGGAAGCCTGAGCATCCTCCCCCGGAGATGGCAATACGCAGGCCTGCAACCGGCGTGGCGGAAGTGCTGATGAATTTTTCCAATGCGGAAAGCGCGTTAGGGGTCAGGGTGATCATGGATGGCTCCTCAAGTAAGACATGTGCGTCTTACTAGGTGCAACGCCCATGCCAGGACCAGCGTCGAGCGTAAGGGGTTGTTTTTAATGATGGCTACGCGCGGGGAGGGGCGACCACCACTGTATGGAAGGCCACGCGGGAGGGTGTTTGTCGTGTTTGCGACAGGCGAAGAATCGGTCGTGGCAGCACCACTTTAAACGTTCCGCCTGCAACGCCCCACGCAGGGCCATATCTGGGCCAGGGGTCCAAAGCGGCGACACGGCATTGGTACTGGCGTGGGGTTTGCTAGAGGGTAGGGGGGAGGCCACGTCGGTCCCGGTCCCGTTGACTTATAAACCTGAACAGAGGAAACGCATGGCACGCATCGGCATTTTTTTCGGCAGCAATACCGGCAATACCCGCAAGATCGCAAAGCTGATCCGCAAGCGGTTTGACGACAATACCGCCGCGGATCCGCTCAACGTCAACAAAGCCACTGCGGAACTGATTGCAAGCTACGATTACCTCATTCTGGGGACCCCGACCCTGGGAGAGGGGCAGCTCCCCGGCCTGGATGCGGACTGTCAGAACGAGAGCTGGGCCGAGTTCTTGCCTCGACATGCTGACGTTGACTTGAGCGGCAAGACGGTGGCCTTGTTCGGGCTGGGTGATCAGGAAAAATATCCGGACAATTTTGCGGACGCGTTAGGCGAACTGTATGCGTTCGTGAAGTCGCGTGGGGCCAAAGTGGTGGGTGCCTGGCCCACCGATGGCTATGACTTCATTGCTTCCAAGGCGGAGTCCGATGGCCAGTTCGTCGGTTTGGTTCAGGACTTGGATAACCAGAAGATGCTCATGGAAGACCGGTTGGAGACTTGGCTGCGATTGATTTCGAAGGATTTCGGCTTCGAGCTCTAGCTCGCGTCTTGCAGCGTCCAAGTGACGCGATTCGCCGGAGCCCACCGGGTCCCCGGTGGTCGCCCTGCGGCGTGCAGGGCTCCCGCGGGCATTAGGGCTTCCGCCCATGTTGGTTGGCACACTCACATCGACGCCCCGCCAACCTGTTCTTGGTCCACCCGCGACATCCGTGGATACGGCCCGCAGCGGTCGGCGCGGGGGCCGAGACCGGGCCCATCCTTAAGGCGGCGTATCGCGGGATCAGTCAGGTCTGGCCGTAGCGACGATTGTGCGCTTTCCCGGTGGATTCCAATTTGCTCGCCTAAGGCTAGGAATACGGTTATCGATAATATAGACTCGTCCCTTAGTCGCCAGGGAACGCGAAATGTGGATTGTCAGAATTGCATTGCTACGACCTTATACGTTTATCGTCATGGCACTGCTCATCGTGCTTCTGGGAATATTCTCCATCCTGCGTACCCCCACGGATATCCTTCCCAATATCAACATTCCCGTGGTCTCCGTGATCTGGAGCTATTCCGGTCTACCGCCCGAAGAGATGGCAAGCCGTATCGTTTCCTACAGCGAGCGCGTTGCCACCACCACCGTCAATGACATCGAGCACATTGAATCGCAATCGCTGAACGGCATCGGTGTGGTGAAGTACTTCTTCCAGCCCAAGGTCAACGAAGAACTGGCGGTGGCGCAGATCACCTCGGTGTCCCAAACCCTGCTTCGGCAGATGCCCCCCGGCACCACACCGCCCTTCATCTTGGCCTACAACGCCTCAAGCGTCCCCGTGATCCAGCTGGCGCTGGCGAGCGCCAAGTTGTCCGAGACGCAGATCTTTGACTTTGCGACCAATTTCATCCGCACCCAGCTAACCACCGTCCCCGGCGCCTCCATCCCCTACCCTTATGGCGGCCGACAACGCCAGATTCAAGTGGATCTCGATCCCGTGGCGCTTCGAGCAAATGGCCTCTCCCCCCAGGACGTGACCACGGCAATCGGAAACCAGAACTTGATTCTGCCAGCGGGCACCCAGAAGATTGGCGACCTGGAATATTTCATCAAACTCAATGCGAGCTTCAGCAGCATCGAGGCGCTCAATGACATCCCCATTCGCACGGCTAACGGCAGCGTCCTCTATGTGCGTGATGTCGCCCATGTCCATGACGGCGCCCCGCCACAGACCAACATTGTGCGCGTTGACGGCAAACGTGCGGTGCTGATGAGCGTCCTGAAGACCGGCAGCGCATCGACGCTGAATATCATCAATAGCATCAAAGAACGCTTGCCCGGCATTCGCAATGACATCCCTGCTGGTCTGTCCATCGAGGCCTTGGGCGACCAGTCGCTGTTTGTACGGGCCTCCATCCAGGGCGTCATACGCGAAGGTGTCATCGCAGCAGCATTGACGGGTCTCATGATCCTGCTGTTCCTGGGTTCCTGGCGCAGCACCCTCATCATCACGGTGTCGATTCCGCTTTCCATTTTGGCGTCGATCATCTGTCTGTCTTGGCTGGGCGAAACGATCAACATCATGACCCTGGGCGGGTTAGCGCTGGCGGTAGGCATCTTGGTGGACGACGCCACCGTCGCCATCGAAAACATCAACTGGCACCTGGAGCATGGAAAAGCGGTCGAACCCGCCATCCTAGACGGTGCCCAGCAAATTGCGGTGCCCGCCTTCGTGTCCACACTGAGTATCTGCATCGTATTCATCCCCATGTTCCTGCTCACTGGGGTGGCGCGCCATCTCTTCGTCCCTCTTGCTGAGGCTGTGGTCTTTGCCATGCTGGCCTCGTACATCCTCTCGCGCACCCTCATTCCGACCCTGGCGAAGTACTGGCTGCGCGTTCACGTCCCGGTTGAGGGGGCCGCCCAACGCAATCCGATGAAACGCTTTCAAGCGGCCTTTGAGCGGGGGTTCAATCAGTTCCGCGTCAGTTATCATGCGCTGCTGGAAGCGGCCTTGCGCCATCGGCGGCCGTTCGCCATCAGTTTCTTGGGGGTGGTCCTGCTCTCCTTCCTGCTCCTACCGTGGCTGGGGCAAAACTTCTTCCCCAGCGTCGATTCTGGCCAGATGAAGCTGCACGTGCGGGCCCACACCGGGACCCGCATTGAAGAAACGGCCGTGCTCTGCGATGCCGTAGAGAAGGCGATCCGCAACGCGATTCCCGCGTCTGAACTGGCCAACATCGTGGATGTCATCGGTCTTCCGTACAGTGGGATCAACCTGTCATACAGCACCTCGGCTCCCGTTGGTCCAGGCGACGCCGACATCTTTGTCACCCTCAATCCCAAGCATGCGCCAACCCGGGACTACGTGCGGCAGCTGCGCCGCCAACTCGTCGCAACGTTCCCGTCAACTTCCTTCGCCTTTCTGCCCGCCGATATTGTCAGCCAGATTCTCAATTTCGGCCTGCCATCCCCCTTGGACGTCCAAATCAGCGGCAACAATATTGCCGCCGATCGCGACTACGCGAAGCTGCTGCTAGGGAGCCTCAAACGGGTGCCGGGCGCGGTGGACATGCACATCCAGCAATCCTTTGACTACCCTCAGATCAATGTCAATGTGAACCGCAGCAACGCTCAACTGCTCGGCTACACGCAGCACGACATCGCCACCAATCTCTTGGTTTCCCTCTCGGGCAGTTTCCAGACCACCCCAACCTTCTGGGCCGACCCGAAGACCGGAGTGGAATACAATGTTGCGGCCCAGACTCCGCAGTACCGACTCCAGTCACTGCAGGATCTTGCGACCACGCCGATCACGGCGCCGGGTAATAATCAACCCCAAGTACTTGCGAATCTGGCGAGTTTCAGCCGTAGCGTCGGGCCAGCCGTAATCACCCGATACAATGTCAAGCCTACGATCGATATTTATGGCTCGGTTCAGGATTCCGATCTGGGCAGCGTGGCCACGCGTGTGCGCCGGATCGTAGCGGACAGCGCCTCGGAACTACCCAAAGGCTCCAACGTTGTGATTCGTGGCCAGGTGGAGACCATGATCACGTCCTTCAGCGGCCTGGAATGGGGCCTGCTGGGCGCGATCCTGTTGGTCTATCTGCTGATCGTGGTGAATTTCCAGTCTTGGCTGGACCCATTTATCATTATCACTGCACTACCGGGCGCCTTGGCGGGTATCGTCTGGATGCTCTTCCTCACCCACACGACGGTGAGCGTGCCTGCGTTGACCGGTGCCATCATGTGCATGGGCGTGGCAACCGCCAACAGCATCCTCATCGTCAGCTTTGCACGCGAGCGCATGGATGCCGGTCTCGACGCCACGGCGGCCGTCCTGGAGGCGGGTTTTACACGTTTCCGCCCGGTGCTCATGACCGCACTTGCCATGATCATCGGGATGGTTCCGATGGCCCTAAGCTTGGGTGAAGGGGGAGAGCAGAATGCACCCCTGGGTCGCGCCGTCATCGGCGGATTGATCTTCGCCACGATCGCCACATTGTTTTTCGTGCCCGCTGTCTTCAGCCTGATCCACGGCTCACGCGGCAAATCCGGCGGGCCGGACTAAGGGATCTCTATGCCAACACCGTCGTCAAATGCAGCCCTGTTTCGCCGCGCCAGCCGGGCTGGCATAGTCCTGGCCGTCGTCGCCCTCTTGTTGGCGGCGTGGGGTATCGTCAGTCGCATCCAGGCACAGGCGGCCCTCAATGCCGAGGCACGAACCGAGGCGGTGCTACCGGTTAATGTATGCCGGCCAAGTAGCGGGAGCAGCGGTGAGGAGCTGATTCTGCCGGGCAGCCTGCAGGCGTTTACTGAGACGCCTATTTACGCCCGCACCAACGGCTACCTTAAGCGCTGGTTGGTGGATATCGGCTCGCCCGTCAAAGCAGGTCAGCTGCTGGCAGAAATCGACACACCGGAAATCGATCAACAAATGGCCCAGGCCGAGGCCGACCTGCAGACCGCCGAGGCAAACAACGATCTGGCACAGCTCACGGCAAGGCGCTGGCGTGGCTTGTTGCCCACGAACACCGTGTCGAAGCAAGACGTTGACAACAAGATCGGCGACGCCGCAGCCAAGCAGGCCGCCGTTGCATCCGCGCGCGCCAACCTTCATCGACTGCGCGACTTGGAAGGCTTCAAGCGTATCGTGGCACCGATCGACGGCGTCATTACCGCGCGCAACACCGATGTGGGCGACTTGATTGACGCAGGAACGAGTAGCGGCAACGCCCCCGAGCTCTTTCATATTGCGGCCACGCGTAGTCTGCGCGTCTATGTGCAAGTGCCCGAGAGTTATGCCGAAGAAATGCACGTCGGTAGCGTTGCGGTACTGCATGTGCGCGAGCACCCGGAGCAGACGTTCAACGCCAGACTCGTGAGAACCGCCAACGCGATCGCATCCGGTACCCACACCCTGCTGGTGGAGCTCAATGTCGACAATGCCACCGGCGCCCTGCTTCCCGGTGGCTATGTCGAAGTTCATTTCAAGCTGAGGCAGCGCCCCCATACGTTGCGCATCCCCGCAAATACCCTCATTTTTGATGCCCATGGCCTGCGCGTGGCCGTGGTCGGTCCCGATAACCGAGTATCCCTGCAAGCCATCACGTTGGGTCGCGATTTTGGCCAGGAGGTCGAAATAATTGCGGGGCTCAAGCCCGACCAGATCCTGGTTGTGAATCCGCCAGACTCACTGACCGACGGCCAAACGGTCAAGGCCAACGTGCTGGCTGAGCTGAGCAAGGGCAATTCATGAGCCCCTGTCGCGCTCGCCTATCACTCGTGCTGATGTTGCTCACCGGTTGTTCGTTGGCCCCCCCATATCAGCGCCCCGATACCGGCCCCGCCCCGAAGGCATTCAAGGAAGGCGGACTCTGGGCCCTCGCCCAGCCCGCTGACAGCACGCCGCGCGGCCCGTGGTGGGACTCCTTTCACGATACCGAGCTGAGTCTGCTGGAGACTCGAGTCAGCTCCGCCAACCCGGACATCAAGGCGGCGTTCGCTCGATTGCAGGAGGCACGCGCGGCGGCTCGTTCCAATCGCGCTGATTATTTCCCGACGCTCAGTGCCACGGGATCCCCCACGACCGATCGAGACTCCCTCAACAAGCCCTACTTCCCTTCCACCGATAATCCGCGTTACCACGACAATGTGCTTGGGGTTGATCTCAGCTATGAACTGGATGTATGGGGTCGGATACGCAATGAGGTGAGCGCCGGCAACGCGTTATCCGCCGCCAGCGCGGCCGACTTGGCAACACTGGACCTAAGTACGCATGCGGAGCTGGCGACAAATTATTTTGCGTTACGTGGTGCCGATGCCGAGCAGAACCTACTGGATGCGACTGTCGCCGTCTACCAGCAGGCCCAAGAGCTCACGCACGACCTCTATGTCGGCGGCGGTGCCAGCGAGGCCGACGTGGCACTTGCGCAACTTCAGCTCCAAAATGCCATTACCCAAGCCACTGACATCCGGCTCAGGCGCGCGCAACTGGAACATGCCATTGCGGTCCTGGTGGGCCAATCCGCGTCCACGTTCACGATCACGCCCGTCAAGGATTTCGCCCCGACACCGCCTTCATTTGCTGTAGGGCTCCCCTCCACCCTGCTGGAACGCCGCCCCGACATCGCCAGCGCCGAACGTCGGGTCGCCGCGGCCAATGCGGATATTGGCATCGCGCGTGCCGCCTTCTTTCCGGTCTTCGGATTAGGCGCGGCCGCAGGTTACGAGAGCACCTCGATCGCCAATTGGATCACCGCCCCCAGCCTGTTCTGGTCCATTGGCCCCACCGCGGCTTTGACCCTGTTCGACGGCGGGCGGCGCCACGCCTTGAGCGACGCGGCTCGGGCCGCGTACGACGAAGCGGCGGCCAATTACCGCCACAGTGTCCTCGTTGCCTATCAGGAAGTGGAAGACAATCTCGCCGCGCTGCGAGACCTTGAGCAAGAAGCTCACAGCACAACCGCGGCGGGTGCCGCCGCGCAGCACGCGTTGATCCAGGCCCATCACCGGTACGAAGGGGGAATCGCCAGCTATTTCGACGTCGTAACGGCGCAAAATGCCGCCCTGCAGTCCCAGCTCGCCACCACCGACGTCCAGGTTCGCCGGATGGAAGCCAGCGTCCTGCTAGTGAAAGCCCTTGGCGGCGGCTGGCAGGCACCGGCGCGTGACGCAGCTGCGCTTGCCGCGCAGACCGCCACTACTGAGGACCGTTCCCCAAAATGACTTCCTCCCGAGCCGGCGTCCCGATCCAGCGCAGGTGCATGCGTGACGAGATCCGTGATGTCATCGTTACACGGATTCTTGATGGCAGCTATGCTGCAGGCGAACGCTTGATTGAACTGAACCTCGCACGTGAGTTCAAGGTTAGCCAGACGCCGGTGCGTGAGGCGCTGCGAGAGCTGGAAGCGCTGGGCTTGGTCAAGTCTGAACGCTATTGCGGCACCCACGTGCGTTCGGCGAATGCTACCGAGCTCAAGCAGTCCTACGAGTTGCGCGCGGTTCTCGAAGAGCGTGCAGCGCAGCTCGCCGTGCCCTGCACCCCGCAGGCGCTTCTCGCCCTTCAGAACACGCTGACTGGGATGCGTGCCGCGGCCGCGGCCGGTGATACCGCGGTTTATGCACAACAGGCGATCCACTTTCACCGCAAAATCGTCGAGCAGTCAGGCAACCGCGTTTTTCTGCAGACCTGGGACACCCTGCATATGGAAGTGCGCGCCCGTATTGTGGCGCTGCATCTGGGCGGTGAACTGCCAAGCTATGCCGACGCTCACGAGTTGATCCTCAACGCCCTGCGTGATGGGGATGGCGAACGTGCCGGGCGTCTGCTCCGCGATTTGATTGAGCGCCTGCTGGCGACGCTTGCATAAGCATCGGCAAGCGGTCTGAAACGAGGCCCGCGGTTCGTCCATCGATCCGCAACGAGGCGCCCGGGAAACCCGGCCGCGCGCGATCTTTTCTCAGTGCCTCGGGCGGGCGATGAACGCCTTGTTGGCCCGGACCACGAAAAGTCGGGGTGAATTCGTCACGGTTCTCGCTTAGCTATTGAGCAAGTGCGGCTTCGACAAATCTGTGCCCTCGCATGACGCCCCTAACCCGACTTTCCCTATTCGGGGGGTTGGCGACAGATAACTGATTGATTTTACGTGGTGTGGCCTTGCAAGGTCTCCACTACGCTTCGCACAGGTCGGGGTGGCGGTGAATCTGTTTGGTGGAGATTTT
>JBKQNQ010000360.1:0-2776 GCA_052145875.1 Thiobacillaceae bacterium | reverse complement strand
ATGCCGCAATGTCCGAGGCTTATCATGGCTACGCTGCCACTGACCTTTACGCCGTTGACCCGCACTTTGGCACGCTCGGCGATTACCAACATCTGTCCGATGCGCTTCACAAGCACGGCATGAAGCTGGTTATCGACCTGGTGCCCAATCACATCGGCGTCAAGCATCCGTGGGTGCTTGATCCGCCGGCGCCCGACTGGCTGCACGGCACGCTCGAGCATCATAGCGCCGTGAAGAACGACTTCTATCCGCTGGTGGACCCCCATGCTCCGCCGCAGGCGTGGCGCGATGTCACTAACGGCTGGTTCACCGACGCCATGCCCGACCTGAATCAAGAGAATCCGTTGGTGGCGCGCTACCTGATTCAAAACGCGCTGTGGTGGATTGAAACGGCTAACCTCGACGGGATCCGGTTGGATACGTTTCCTTATGTTGACCGAGCCTTCTGGCGTGATTTTCACGCCACGTTGCACAGCGTATATCCGCACCTGACCACCGTGGGTGAGATCTTTCATCGCGATCCGGAGGTCACCTCCTATTTCGCGGGAGGCGTCGCACACCAGAGCATCGACACAGGGCTGGACACACCGTTCGACTTCCCCGTCTTCTTTACGCTGCGTGACGTTCTTATCCAGGGTAAGTCGATGACGGAGCTGGCCGGGGTTTTGCGCCAGGACGAACTATACCCGCATCCTGAGCGCCTGGTCACGTTCATCGGCAACCACGACACGACGAGATTCCTGACCGATGCGGGCGGATCGGAGGCGAAGCTGAAACTGGCGCTTGGCCTGATCGCCACGCTCCGCGGAATGCCACTTATTTATTCCGGAGACGAGATCGGGATGACCGGCGGCGCCGATCCAGATAATCGGCACGATTTTCCCGGCGGCTTTCCGGGTGATGCACACAGCGCCTTTACCCAGACGGGCCGAACGGCCACCGAGCAGACCATCTTCGCATGGACCTCCGGGATGCTGGCGCTGCGTGCATCACATCCGGCGCTCAAAACGGGGCTCGAACAAAATCTCTTCGCCGACGATGATGTGTTCGCCTTTGTTCGCACACCAGATGCGGGAAGCTGTTCGTCCAGTCATTCATCCGATCCATCGAAGGAGCGGCTGCTCATAATCGTAAACAATGCAAAGCACAGTGAGTCGCTCGAGCTTTCAATGGAATGGACCGCGCTTGCCGCGTGTGCCGAGTTTAATGCAGTAGCACCAGCCACGGGGACTGTTCCGGTTGTTAGCGGCGGAAAGCTGCATATTGAAGAGCCGGCGGAGTCGATGACTGTGTATGAAGTGCGGTGAGCCGTAGCCCATCTTTGGCAGGCTTTCGCTTGCGGGCACCGAGCATCCTTTTATGCTCGCTCTCCTGACCAGACTCTCGAGGAGGGCCCCTGCAATCTGAAGTGCAATTGATGATCTAAAAGGATTTGGTCCGTCATGGACCGAGGATATGGGAATCTGGGCAACGGTATCAATATTACTCAGTACCAAAAACACTGAACCTGCTGAGGGCTATCTGCCGCGGAGTAGTGGGCTGCCTATGTGCGGATCATCGACCAGGTCCCGCCGAGTTGACAATGTCCTTTACAAGTCTGCTACCTACCCTCGCCTTTACGACAACGGACTTTGTCTATGTTGGCAATTCCCTTTAAAGCGCCAGGCTTGAGCGAGCTCTTTGGGTCAATAGTGGCGGGAACTTTTTCTTTGGACCTGACGCTCGACTTGCCGCACCCGGCCTGCCGGAACCTTACAGGGGGGCTGGCCATCTCCGCAAATTAAACCGTCGCGCCATACACAAACAACAACGCTGGGAAGCTCGCCAGTGGGCGGAGTTTCAGACGCGGCGGGAACCGGAGAGAGACTCCATTGCGTCACGCGCCTGGGCAGTTCTGTGTAGTGTCTTCCAGTTCCTGGCAAGGGGCGAGGGACTGACCCACTGAACAGTTCAGATCAGAATTTGAGTCCATCGCAGGCACGACCGTCGTACGATGAGCCCAACTGATCGAAGTCCAGCCGACCGGAAGCGACGCTGCCCACGAAGATCAGAAATACAATATGGGCGGAACGCCCTCGGGAGGAATCCCAATGTCACCAAACGAGCTCTCTGAGCTTGCCCCTATCGCCAAAACCCTTAACCAAGAGTCCGATGACATCAACAAGACCATTGAGTCCCTGAGTGAAGAGATCGCTTCACTCAATCTGGGTATCGAAGTCTGGCTTGGTGCTGCCGATGAAGACCCCGAATATCAGATCGGCTTCGCGCAGGTCAGCGAGGGATCGACAGAAAAGTGGCAACTAGCTGTTCGGTCCTCACGTTCAAACGACTATCGTACCCCCTTCTGAAAGCCTCGCGCAATCTCCGCATTGAGGGCCTCAACTATACCGGAGCGATCCTTTACCACCTGAAGCAAGAGGCCCAGGCTAAGATCGTTGCCATCCAGAACGCAAAGAACCTCATATCTGAGCTTTCAGCCAAAAGGAAGGGAAGAATCAAAACGGGCGTCAGCGACGTAGACCTTGATTGATACATAGCAGAGGCCCGATCCAGGTCGGGCCTCATCCTCGGACGGGTGCCCATCGGATGGATGGAGGCGCCACTGGTAAACCTCCGGTCGGCCGATGTCATGCATCCCGGCCGTTGTCATGCAGAAAGCGTCCCAGGGGCCGAATTGGAGTAAGCGTCCAGTCATCCCCACTGGACTGAGGGCCTCAAGTCGAGCGAGTCTGAGTTCATGGGAGAGCCAAGGACTCGCATGCGATGGCCGGTTGCA